>CAIUWO010000426.1 GCA_903902895.1 Candidatus Hydrogenedentota bacterium
ATCACCGGCCTGCAAACCACGGGCTGGATGAGCGCCGTGCGGGTGGGCGACGCCGTCTTTGTGGCCAGCCCCGGCGATTTCAGCGGCGAAATTGCCAAGTCCTGGCAGGACTGGGCCAAACCCAAAGGGATCAACCTGTGGGTTTCCGGCTTTTCGGGCGCCTATGTGGGCTATATCTCGCCGGACCGTTACTACGGGGATCTCTTCGATGAGAAGGGCAACCTGGAATACGAAACCGGCCAGTTGTCCTGGATGGGACCGCACATGGAAGGCTTTTTCACGGCCCTGATGCAGCGCATGGTCGACAGCATGGGAAATCCGGCCAAGGCACTGCCTGCGGCGGCGCCTGCTCCAGGCTGACCCATGGATGCGGCCACCCGCGGGATTTCCGGAGTCCGCTCAGTTCATGCGTTTGCACTGCTGTCCGTTACGTCCGCTTCCGGACAAAAATGGATTTCAATGGTGCTGTGCGCGATCTCCTCGTGCTGCGCGAGTGTTTCGCGGACCCGCTGTGCGGTGAGCGTTTCATCGCGGGTGACCAGGGCGATGGCGCAGGAATAAGTCTGCCTGCCGACGCGCCATACATGCAGGTCGGTTATGCGCGTGTCGCCCGATTCCAAGCATTCGCGGATTTCGTCCACCACCGGGTGGTCCATCTCCCGGTCCAGCAGGACCCTGCCGGTCTCGGCGATCAGATTCTTCGCCCATACGGCGATGAGCGTTGCGCCGACGATGCCCATGACCGGGTCCAGCCTGGACCAGCCATAGACAAGGCCGCCGGCCAGGGCGACGATGGCCAGCACCGAGGTCGCCGCGTCGGCGAGGACATGCACATAGGCGGATTTGAGGTTGAGGTCGTGATGATGCCCGTGCCCGCCGTGCCCGTGGTCATCCTCATGGGCGTTACCGAGAATCAGCGCGCAGGCCACGTTCACCGCAAGGCCGAGCACGGCCACCAGCATCGCCTCCCGGTAGTGGATTGGCAGGGGCGAGAAGAACCGCTCCACCGAGCCGAACACCATGAGTGCCGCGACACCCAGCAGGAACACGGCGCTGGCAAAGCCGCCGAGTATCTCTATTTTCCAGGTGCCAAAGGCAAACCGGGGATCGCGCGCGTAGCGCCGCGCCGCGGCGTAGGACAGGGCGCTCAGCCCGATGGCCGCCGCGTGGGAACTCATGTGCCAGCCGTCGGCCAGCAGCGCCATCGAGTTGAACCACCACCCGGCGAAAATTTCGGCCACCATCGCGGCCGCCGTAATCCACGCGACAAGGCGCGTGCCGTGCTCGGCCGCCTTGCTGCCGGCGTCAAAGACGTGGTCGTGCCCCAGTGCGGATTGCGCCGTTTTGCGTTCGCGGTCGGCTGTTGTGCCCGGATTCTTTGGCATGGTCCATCCTGTGCGGGGTAGTGGTCAAAGATAGCAGAACGCGGAAGCCATTTCACGTTCGCCGGGCGGCCCCTCCGGCGCGGCGGAAACAAAGCGCCCCTCACGCGCGGAGAAACCAAAGACTGTGCGGTTGCCCCCCGTCCGCCGAGAATCAGCGGAAACCGACGAGTTTGCCGCGCTCCTCATCCCACAGTTTGAGACGGACGGTCGAAAGGCTTTTCCCGAGGGTGAGGGGCGGCCTGGCCTGCAGTTCCGGGACGGCGTCGTAGCACTCTTTGAGCCGGTAATTCGGGATTAGCGGGCTGAGATGATGCACGTGGTGGTACCCGATGCTGCCCGAAAACCAGCGAAGCACCGCGGGCAGGCAGTAGAATGAACTGCCGTCCGTGGCGGCGCGGACCGGGTCCCAGGCGTCCTTGCGCGCCCAGTACACCCCCGTAAACTGGTGCTGCACATAGAAGAGCCAGACGCCGGCCGTGCCGGCCATCCATGCAACGGGCAGTTGGATGAGAAGGTAGGTTCGCCAGCCGATGAGCCAGCAGGCCGCGGCCGCGGCCGCGACGATGAGCAGGTTGGTGAGCCAGACGCCCCTGCGCTCCCTGCGGTTCGTCTTTCGGGTGGCAATCCGGTTGTGCAGCAGAAAGTTGAAGAGGACACCCGGTCCGAAAAGCACGATGGGGTTGCGGTAGAGCCGGTAGAGCAGCCGCGCCCGCCTCGATGACGCGTCGTATTCGGCGCGGGTCATGGTCCAGATGTCGCCCAGGCCGCGCGCGTCGAGGTTTGCGTAGGTCGCGTGGTGCCGCAGATGGCTGAACTGCCAGTCTTCGAACGCGGTGAACACCAGCACGCCGAGAAAGCGGCCGCAGAGCGCGTTCGCGCGCTTCGTGGGAAAGAGCGAGCCGTGCGCGCAGTCGTGAAACAGGATGAAGAGCCGAACCAGAAACCCGGCGGCCGCCAGTGCCAGCGCCAGCGTGACCGCATACGGGTAACCGCGCTTGACCGAGCCGACCATCAGCACCCACAGGCCGCAGTAGGGAAGCAGCGTGTTTATCAGCTGCCACCCCGCCCGCCGGGCGCTGGATTTCCGGTACCCCGACATGAGTTTTGGCAGGGCGGGCGCCTTGCCGCCCGTGCTCTTTTCCTGCTTTGTGTCGCCGCCAGAAGCCATTTCAGTCGCCGCCGTAATCGGTCCCAAAAGGGGCTGCCCGTTATTCTACAAACGGTCTTTTCGCGTGAGCAGTTCGAGTTTAAGGCCAATCCACGCCGTTTTGATCATGCCGACTATGCCGCCCGCAAAGGCGGCGTCGAAAAGTTGATCGAACAGCGCGAACTTCTTCTTCGAATAGGGGTACCAGTAGGCCTCAAGGCGGTTGCTGTCCCTGTCGACCATGATGGCCTTGATATTGGAGAATCCGTGCAGGCCGAACGCCCCCTTGTAGCGGCCGAATCCGCTGTCGCGCACGCCGCCGAAGGGCAACGCGGGGTTGGCCAGCGTGACAAGCACATTGTTGATGGAGACATTGCCCGTCACCAGCGCGCGCGCGACGCGCTCGGCGCGCACCAAATCATGCGACCACACGCTCGAGGCAAGACCGTAGGGGGAGTCATTCCCCATCTGGATGGCCTCTTCCTCCGTTTTGAACGGTGTCACCGTGACCACGGGGCCGAAGGTCTCATTCCACTGGATCGGCATGTCCCGGGTCGTGTTGGTGACGATGGTCAGCGGGAACACATGCGAGCCGGGTTTGCGGCTGCCGCCCAGTTCGATCTTCGCGCCCGCCTTTACGGAAGCCTCAAGCTGCTGCTCGATTTCCTGAATCTGGAACTCGGGCGTCATGCAGCCCATCGTCAGCGACTCCTCGCCCTCGGCCGCCCTGGGCGAGTCGAGCGTCACCACCTTGGCGGCCTTCTCCTTGAGCATCTTCAGGAAGGGCTCATAGATGTTCTCCTGCACAAAAATGCGCTCCACCGAGGTGCATGTCTGGCCGCAGTTGACGAAACCGCCCCAGAGCGCGCCGTTGACCGCGCGCTCGATGTTGACGTCGTCGAAGATGATCATGGGGTCCTTGCCGCCCAGTTCCAACTCCACCGGCACCAGCATCTCGGCCGCGCGGGCCATCACTTTCTTGCCCACGCCAACACTGCCGGTGAAGAATATCTTCGCGGGCTTCTTGTCGATCAGCAGGTTGGCCGTCTTGCGGCTGGCATACACAATCTGCAGTGCGTCCGGCATGAAGCCGCTGCCGGACATGATGTCCTCCAGCAGGCCCTTCAGCGGCGTTTCCTTGGACGGTTTCTGGATGACGGCGTTGCCCGCCACGAAGGCGCACACGAACGGCAGGAAGGACAGGTTGAACGGGTAGTTCCACGGGGAGATGATGAGCACCGTTCCCATGGGTTCGTACACCACCTTCGATTTCTTGCCAAAAAGCGCCAGCGGCGTGGGTGCCTTCTGGTCGGCCAGCATCTTCTCCGCGTGCTTCTGGTAATAGTCAATAATGTCGATTGCCGGAAACACCTCGCAGGACAGCGCGTCGAACAGGCTTTTTCCCGCCTCGTCGGTAATCTTCTGGGCGATGGCCCGGCGGTTCTTGATCATGTACCGCTTGATCTTGTCCAACTCGTCGAGCCGCTGGCGCACCGTCATGCGGCGCAGTTTCTCCTGGGCGGCGTGGGCGCGCTCGTAGACCTTGTCCACCTCCTCCGGCGTCGGCTCCTCGACACGGTAAAGCTCCGCGCCGGTGCGCGGGTTGTTCACAACAATCACGGGCCGTTCTTCGGTGCTGATGGACATTGATAAAGTCTCCTTGTTTAAAGGGTATTCTACACCGCCTGAACCAAAACTGCACTCGTCAGTGCGGGATGTCCGTGCGCAGATGCATGCTCTTCAGCCGGGTCAGGTGATGAAGTCCGTAGGCCGACAGCGTTGCGCCGCGGCCCGTGTCCTTCACACCGCACCAGGGAAGGGCGGGATCCAGGAAGTCACAACGGTTCATGTAGAAGGTGCCGGTCTCAATCCGCTCACCCACCCGAATGGCGCGGTCAATGTCGGAGGTCCAGATGGAAGCCGTCAGGCCGTACGGACTGTCGTTCATAAGCCGGATCGCCTCTTCATCGCCGGAAACGGGCAGAATGCCGATAACCGGTCCGAAACTCTCCTCCTGCATCAACGAACAATCCTGCGGCGCGTCGGCGACGACGGCCGGGGCGAGGAACCATCCCTTGGACGGGGTGGCGAATTGTTTGGGATCAACCACCAGGCGGCCGCCCGCACGGACCGCCGCCTCGACCTGCTCCCGCAAGAATGCCGGGGCGCCCTTCGATGCCTGCGGTCCCATGGACGTTTCCGCCAGCATCGGGTCGCCCAGCACGTACTGGCGCGCCGTCGCCGCGTAGGCCTCCACAAACCGGTCATAAATCGATCGGTCCACGTAGACGCGTTCCACGGCGCAGCAGGACTGGCCCGCATTGTAAAAAGCGCCGTCCACGCAATTGGCCACGGCATAGTCGAAATCCGCATCCGCGCAGACGTAGGCAGGGTCTTTCCCGCCCAGTTCCAGCCCGACGTCGATGAAACGCCCGGCCGTCGACTGCATTACCTCATGTCCGCCGCGCACCGAACCCGTAAACGACACATGGTCCACGCCCGGATGCTGCATCAGCAGTTCCGTGACCTTGTGGTCGGCAACCACGTTCTGAACCAGGTTGTCCGGCGCGCCCGCCTTGCGGAAGGCCTCCACGAAGGCCTCGCCGCACAGCGGCGTCTTGCTCGAATGCTTTATGATCACCGCATTGCCCGCCAGCACGGCCGGCACCACCACGTTCACCGCTATCAGCAGCGGATAGTTCCAGGCCGCAATGTCAACCACCACGCCCAGCGGCTCATGGCGTACATACCGCTTGAACCCCGGCTTTTCGGTTAGCCACTCGTCTGCAAGAACCGCCTCGGCGATGCTCGCCATGTGCTCCGTGCGTCCTAGAAGACCGCCCACCTCGTTCTGCGACTGCTGAAGGGGCTTGCCCATCTGAACCGTCAGATTGTGCGCCACCTCGTCGCGCATGCCCTCAAAAGCGGCCATGAAGCGCCGGCAAAGCGCCGCGCGTTCCGAAACGGCCGTTTCCTTCCAGGCGAGGAATGCCGTCCGCGCCCGCCGCACCACCAAGTCAACATCGCCGGGCTGCAGCAACGGCAGTGTAAACGCCACCTCTTCCGTGTAAGGATTGATTACTCGAAGTTCATTTTGGCTCATGTCCACGCCTCACTCCAGTTGATTTTGCGTTCAGGGACAATGGAAACGCCGGCAGGCCGCCCATTCTCCTCGGGTAAAATAGAAGGCAGATTATTATACGTTTGTCTTGCCATTGTCCATTTATTTGCCGCATCGCCTGACAGGAGAGGCGTTGTCGGTCCGCCGCCAGGCCCGTTGGCCGGGTGTTGGACCGCTTGGCAGACGCGACTGTCTGTCCCTGAGCCGAATGTGACTGCCCGGCGAACAGGCGGGCCGGCGCGCAGGCTTGCAGCCTAACGCCGTTACTGCTATGCTTGCCGAAGTATACGGAACTCGCCAGTGAGTGCCTGGTCGACCGGCATCCGCCAACAACAGCAAGGGCGCTTGCGTTCGTCTTCACGAGTTTCCGGTTGTTTCGTCGCGCTGGCGAAGAACGCTTGCGGGGCGGTGCCGGTGCGTGGGCAAAGCCCGCCTGGGTGGATTCCCTGCCGGGCTGGGGGAGACCTGTGTGGTTATGGCAAAGTAGGCCTGCATGGACATCAAGCGGACAAAACGAAAGAAACAACCGGCCGAAATGCGGGCCGCCGCGCCGCCCGCCATGCCGGAATGCGCGCCGCCGTCCAAAGACAAGCCCCGGCGCGACTTGATTCTTTGCCTGTTCGGTGTGCTCATCATCCTCTGTGCTGCGCTGTTCACCTTTCCCTGGATGATGCATCCCGACAGCCCGCAGTACCTGGGCCTGCTGGACTCATGGGCATATTTTGGCCCCTCGTTGTCGTTCATGGACCACGCGATTCATGACGACCACGAGTTTCCCCTCTGGAATCCGCTCTACTTCTGCGGCCAGCCGCATGCGGCCAACCCGCAGAGTTTCGTGTTTTACCCGCCCAACCTGCTGCGCAGCCTGCTGACCTTTCATCCCACCCCGCTGCGGACGCACACCGGCATCGTGCTGATGGTGCTGGCATACCTGGTGATTGCGGGCATCGGCACGCTGCTGCTCGCGCGGCGGCACGGCTATTCCCGCGGCGCCGCGCTTCTGGCGGCGCTCGCCATGTCCTTCAGCGCGGCGCTGATTATCCGCACCCCCTGCAACTGGATGATCCAGAACAGTACATGCTGGTTGCCGGGGCTGTTGTTCTGCGCAAACATCATGGTGCATGGCCGCGACCGCCGCCTCCGCATCGCCGCCGCCGTGTGGGCGGGGGCCGTGTACGGTCTCTGCATCCTGGGCGGTGTGCCGGTGCTGACCTACATGGGCGGCCTGCTGCTGGGCGCCTACTGGTTGCTGGAAACGGCGGGCAAGACCGCGCTCGCCCTGCGGGATGGGGCCGGACCAGCCCCCGCGCCCCGTTGGAAAGCGGTTCTCATCATGTTTCGGGCCGATGTCGCGCTGTTCGCCGTGCTGATGATGGTCTCCGCCATGCTGGCCGCGCCGCTGCTGCTGCCGCTGGGCGAATTTGTCCGCCAGACCGGACGCACCGGGACGGTCGCGGCCCTGGAGAATTTTGCCCCCCTGGGATATGGCTGGCAATTGGTCAAGGCGTTCGTTTTCTACGAGGGCCACGGGGCTCAAGAGGGCGTTCGCGGCGGCGGCGCGGCGGTCGTCGCATTGGCATTGCTGGCGCTGCTGCTCAGGCCGCGCTGGAACGGATTGCGCTGGGCCGCACTTTTCATGTTCATGCTGGATTTGAGCGTGTCCGAACCCCTGCTGTTCGGACGGATCGCCCGCGCCCTGGCACCGGTCATCAGCAACAACCCCGGACGCGGCATGATGGTGGGTTGCCTGCCTCTGGCCATGCTGGCCGGCTGGGGGCTGGATGCCGTGATGCGGGCTTCCGCATCGCGGAGGCGCATGCTGTCAGCTTCGGTCCTGGTTGCCGCCGTGGGCGTCGCCGTCCTGGCGACACTGTTGTTCGCCGCGCCACTGGGAAGCCACCGGGCGCCGCTCGTCGCCGTGGTGCTGCCTGCGGCCGCCCTGGCTGTGGCCGTGCTGGGCCTGTGGCTGCACGGGCGCTATTTGACCGGTACCATCGCCGCCATGCTCGTGCTGGGCGAGGCCCTGGCGTGGAATGCGCGGGTGCTTCCGGAGATGACGAACACCGGCCTGTTTCTCTACCAGGGCTCCATGCGGGGCCTTGCCGAAAAAAAGAGCTTTACAGCGGAAAATCGGCGCATTACAGACCATCGTCCCAACACGCAACTATACGATCTCCAGTTCATCATGAACGGATATGATTCGCTCTGCCTGCGGGCCGCCAGAAACGCCGTCACACCCGTTGTCCAGCAGTCCGACAAGATTCTGACCCGTAACATAGGCGAGCAGGAACCCACCGGCATGAGCCAGCGCGGCAACCTGTTTCTCAAGCGCCGTTTCTGGCTGGCACGGGAATATTGTCCCGAGCCGCTGCCTGATTACGCGCGGTTGTATCCCGCCGCGCGCGTTGTGTTCCTGCCAGACGGGCGCGCCAACGCCGTCCCGGTTCCCGCCGTTTCGCTCGACCAACTTCCCGAGACCGGCCTCTCGCAAAAGAGCGGGGAGACAGGCCTGCCCCTTGGCGGCCGTCCGGCGGTGATCAAACCGGAGATGATGGGGGACCCCGCCGCCGTCGCCCCGATTTGCGAGGCCGCCCCGGGCGGGCGGCATGCCTCCCTCTTCCTGACGGTCACCGGTCAGGGCCGCGTGACGCTTGCCCCCGTCTTCAAGATCCCCGCCACCGAAGACCCCCAATTTGGCGTCTGGCGCGCCGCCGACCTGAAGGCTGGCAAGCCCCAGACCATGGAATTTCCCATGCCGGACGCCGAAAAACTCCAAATACTGCTCCATGTGACCTTTGCCGATCCCGTCGGGGAGGTGACCGTCACGGCCGCCGCCATGGCCACCGACGCCGACGATGAGGGGGACCATATCCAAATCATTCGGCAAACCGCCAACCAGGCCACCCTGCGCCTGACGGACCTGCCGGGGCCGCGGGTGCTGCTCTTTGTCGACAGCTTTTACAACGGCTGGGAGGCCACCGTGGACGGCAAGGCGACGCCCATCCTCCTCGCCAACGACGCCTTCAAGGCCATAGTCATTCCCGCGGGCTCCTGCGAGGTGCGGTTCGCCTTCTCCTCAAACCGCGTCACCCTCGGGCTCCTGCTGTCGACTGTCGCCGTTCTTCTCGTTCTGGCAGCCGGTGTCGCCGTACTACTGGGGCCAAGGCAAACCTGTTCCAGTTGCTAGGCCGGCCGGGCCTATTCCGTAGGGACAACTTGCTGATAGTTGCGATTCTCAGAATTCCCAAAGAATCTTTCTGTGGTCTGGCCGGGGAATTTAGGCGCCTGCATCGGCATCGAGGGCATCACCCTGGACGCCCATTGGATGAGCGAGCGCGACGACCAGGGCGAGATCACCGAGCTGGTCAAGGGCGCCCCCCTCAACCAGCACACCATTGGCCTCCGCTGCACCCGGCACCGCGCACGCGCGGGCCGTTTCTCGAAGTCAGGCGCCGCATTCATCTACACTTGCGCACTGATATGCGTCTTTGCCATGCGCGCCGGCCGGGCTTCACCGGTTGCACGCGGGTGGGTGCGTTGTGTCATGAACGTCGCGTGAGGATTGCCCGATGCCGATACGACTTGCCGGAACGCTGTTGTGCGCCGCAGCGCTGTTGTGCGCAGCCCATACCGTCCCGGCGGCGGACCAGCCCCAGTGGGGGGAGCGCCACACACGGAACATGGTCTCCGGAGAGACGGGTCTGCCCGCGGCCTTTGACCCCGCCACCGGCGACCACATCCTGTGGACCGCATCGCTGGGCGGCGGTTCCTACAGCTCGCCCATCGTCGCCGGCGGCAGGGTGTTCATGGGCGCCGACAATTCGGACCCGCGCGACCCGCGCCACAGGGGCGACCGGGGCGCGATGCTTTGCCTGAACGAAAAGGACGGAAGCCTGCTCTGGCAGCTTGTCGTGCCGCGCACCGGCGGCGACGACTATCTCGACTGGCCGGGCGTGGGGCTGTGCTCCGAGCCGACTGTCGAGGGCGACCGGGTATACACCATGACCAACCGCAGCGAGGTGGTCTGCCTAGACCTCAACGGGCTTGCCAACGGCAACGACGGGCCCTACACGGACGAGGCCCGCCATCAGACACCCGCGGACCAGTCCCCCATTGAGTTGGGGCCGACCGACGCCGACATTGTCTGGATATACGACCTGCGCGCGGGCGTCGGTGTCTACCCCCATGATTCCCAGCATGTGTCCATTCTCCTGGACGGCGACTGCCTCTACCTCAACACCGGCAACGGCGTGGACAACACGCACCTCAAAATACGCGCCCCGGAAGCGCCCTGCCTCATTGCGCTCGACAAGAAGACGGGCAGGCTTGTCGCAAGGGACAATGAAGGCATTGGCCCGCGCATTTTCCACTGCACCTGGTCCCCGCCGTCGCTGGGCGAAGTGGGTGGACGGCGCATGATCTTCTTCGGCGGCCCGGACGGCGTCTGTTACGCGTTTAACGCGCTGCCGGCACCGCTTCCCCAAACCGCCCAAACCCTCGAGCGGGTGTGGCGCTTCGACTGCGACCCGGCCGCCCCCAAGGAAAACGTGCACAACTGGTCCAAGAACACCAAGGAAGGCCCCAGCGAGATTATGGGCATGCCGGTCTTCCACAAAGACCGCATCTACCTGACCGTGGGCGGCGACATATGGTGGGGCAAATACCAGGCGTCACTCCAATGCTTCGACGCCGCCAAAACCGGCGATGTCGCTCAGACCGCAGCCCTATGGTCCTACCCGCTCGAACGCTACAGCACCGCCACGCCCGCCATCGTCAACGGCCTTGTGTTTGTCACCGACGGCAAGGGCAGGCTCCACTGCGTCGACGCCGAATCCGGCCAGCCCTACTGGGCGCACGACGTGGGCAATTCCATCTGGGGTTCCGCGCTCGCCGCCGACGGTAAGGTCCACGTCGGCGCGCGCGACGGCAACTTCGCCATCCTCGCCGCCGAAAAAACCAAGAATCTCCTGTTCGCCACCAAGTTCGACGGCGAAATCAACGGCACCCCCACCGCCGCCAACGGTGTGCTGTATGTCCCGACCCTGAACCGCCTCTACGCGATAAAGTGACGGGGCACCCGGCGTTCTTGAACCGGTCCCGTCGCGCGCGGCCCAGGGTGCGGAAGCGGGGCGATGCGCATGCCATTGCGCTTCGTGCCGGGAAATGGCATTGGGGGCGGCCTCTTTGATAGAGTCTAAAAGCGCTCCCGGCGACTGGGGAGTGGCCTATGGTTATGGGCGGCATTAACAATGGGGACAACCAGAGGACGCTCAAATATGGACGCAAAACACAAGGATTTGGGCCACGATGAACTATTGGAGCTTCTGCGCTCCAACAAAGCGTCGCTGGCCGGGGAAGACCTGAGCCACGCTGACCTGCGCGGTGCGGACCTGAGCTACGCCAGCCTGAAGGGCGCCAACCTGGGCGGCGCCGACCTGAGCGGCGCCGACCTGAGCGGCGCGGGGCTGGTCGAGGCAAATCTGAGCGGCGCCAATCTGAGCGGTGCGGACCTGGCCGACGCGGAATTGGGAGGCGCCGATCTGAGCGGTGCCGACCTGACCAACGCCAACTTGAGCAGGGCAAATCTAAGCGAGGCCAAGCTGGACGGTGCCGAGTTGAGCGGCGCAAACATGAACGGCGTGGAGCGGCGCGGGCCCAGGCAACGCCGGCTAAACGGGGCGGAGTGGTTTGGACCTGAGCGTCGGCTGGCGGAACGCCGCCAAGCCAACCGGGACTGACCGCGCGCGCCGGGCGGTCGGGCGCGGTTAGTCGGGGGTGTTTCAATCCGGATGCCGTGCATTCCTGTGTCCCCGTGACCCAAACTTACCGGGCACGGAGAATGCGGCGAAAGAACCCCCGTATCCTGGCGGCAATCCCTGGACTGGCGGTCGCGATATGGACCCCGGCCTCGCGGGTTGTGTGCAGCTTGTAGAGTTGGAGCAGGGCATCGCGGAATTCGCGGGCAGAGCCAAAACGGTCGTCCGGCCTTCGCGCGAGCGCCTTTTTCAGGAAATCGTCAATCTCGGGGGGGAGGTCCGGGCGGAAATCCCTTAGCTTGCGCCCTGGCAGCGGCGTGCGGCCCACGAGCAGTTCGAAAAGAATGACACCCAGGGAATACAGGTCGGCCCGGTAATCCACCGCGCCTGCGTCCAATTCCTGCTCCGGCGCCATATACATCAGTTTGCCGAGATTCGCGCCGACCATGGTCAGGCCTTTGAACTTGTCATCGAGCTTGGCCAGGCCAAAATCGAGCAGCCGCACCGAACCATCGGCCAGCACCATGATGTTTTCGGGCGAAAGGTCGCGGTGTATGGTGATCTTATGGGCGTGCTCAAGGACATCGGCCACAAGGCACAGCACCCGCACCGCGGACCCAAAATCAAGCCGCTTTTTCTCGGACAGCCAGCGGCGAAGGGTCTTGCCCTCGACATAATCCATGGTGTAGAGGAGGGTGCCGTTCCAGTTGTGCGTTTCGTGGAGTCTGACTATGCCCGGGTGGTCCATTTGGCGGGTTAACGTGACCTCCCGCACGAAACGCGACACGGCGGCGCGGTTCGCCGAATACTTGCCGTGCAGCGTCTTAAGCGCGACATCCTGGTTGGTTTTTCGGTCATGGGCGAGATACACCTCGCCCATGCCCCCACTGCCGATGAGCGCGCGGATGTCATAGCGGCCCCCAACTACTGACCCCGGCTGAAACTGAGTAGTGGCAGAATCTCTTTGCATCACCAGCCCCTGTGCGGAGGAATGGACATGGCAAAGGCCTCACCAAATAACCTTTGCAAATCGCGCTCCACCGCGCATTCAAGTCAACGCATCACACCTCAACCTTAACTCAAACGGGCAACCCGTTTTGTTCCCGCGGTTAACATTTAGTTCCGGGACCCTCTTTGTCCCGGATTATACCCGCGTTAATCCTGCGGCGGCAACCAGGGGAACCGGCGCCGTCACGGCAGCACTTCCCGGCGGAACTTTTCCACGTACTTGTCGCCGTCCTTCACCTCGTCAAGGAATGTCTTGCGGAGAAGCTGATAGGTTTCGTCACTCATCTCGGGCGTGTATTTCTCAAGAGACGGGGAAAACTGGCTCACGTGCTTCGCGGACGCCCTGGCCTTGTCCTCCGCCACCGGCGTGATGTCGACGGTGTAATTCGGGGAGGTTGTGTAGTAGTAGTAGGCCACCGGCACGGGGTGGGGCTTGAGCCCCTCGTCGAGCAGGTGCTGCGGATAGTACAGCTGCCATTCCGACGCGATGAACGCGTCTTTCGTGATCATCGCCGCCATGCGGTGGTCCGTCTTGTGCCAGCGCTCAAACTCGTCCCCCGGGTCAATGGTGAACACGGCGTCCGGACGGTGCTTCTTGATCAGGCGGCAGGCCTCGCCGCGCAGGCGCTGCGGGTTGGCGTATTCCAGGTCCCCGTCATCATACCCGAGCCAGACGAGGTTCTCTTTCGGAACGCCCAGCACCTGGCACGCCGCCTCCTCCTCCGCCCGCCGGATGACCGCCAGCCGCTCCCGCGTCATCTCAAGGTCCAGCGAGCCCTTGTTGTCATTTGTGTAGATGACGATGATGACCCTGTTCCCGTTCTGTGTCAGCAGCTTCATGGTGCCGCCGCACAGGAACGTGTCGTCGTCCGGGTGCGGCGTGAACACCATCACCGTTTTGCCGGTCCAGTGCTCGATACGGTCCTTGTCCGCCACCGTCACGTTCTTTGACGCGGCCGCCTCCTCCGCATGGCCCGCCAGCGGTCCGGCCAGCGCAAGCAGCAGCGCCAGACACAGGGTCTTTACCATTGCAGGTCTCCTCATGGCGGAAGTCGGGTCCTCCACCGTGTCGGCAATCAGAATGCCCGTCAGGAACACGTGAAATCCCTGCGTGTCCGCGGCTGCGGCCACGCAGGGGGAATGGTAGCGCGTGGGTGGGGCCGATGCAAAATTGCCGCGGGACGCCGCGCGGCGCCGCGAACACCGGCAGGGTCACGCGCGAAGGCGGACTGGGCGCCTAGCATCCCCGCGCGGGGAAGAGTTCAAAGAGTGCCGGGTTGATGCTGAGCTGCGCCAGGAAGTCCGGCAATGCCCGAATGTCGCGCAGATGGACACCCGGCCAGCCGCCGTAACGCCCGAACGGGTCGAGATGCACGGCGCCAATGCCGGCCCGGTTGGCCCCCACGACATCGGCGCTGTAAAAGTCGCCGACGTAGAGGCATTCCACCGCGGAAAGGCCCAGTTTCTCCAGCGCATGGAGAAAAATTCCCGGATCGGGCTTTTCGACGCCCACAAGGTCACTGTCGAACACGGTCTCAAGATAGGGGGTGATTCCGCACGCCTCCAGCTGCTGCCGGACGCGGCCGTCCGAATTTGAGATGACCGACATGCGGATGCCCCGGCTTTGAAGCAGTGTCAGCGTCTCGGCCACCCACGGTTTCGTGTAGGTCCACAGGCTGACAACGTCGTGCCTGGCCACAAGACTGTCCACAGCGCCCTCGGCGGCCTCTTTCGGCGCGCCCGCGCGCAGCATCATCTCCCGGTAGAACGCCCCAATCGAAATCGACAACGGCGCGGCCGCACCGCGGAGGTGCACGTCATACTCGTGCACCAGCTGAAAATGCGCCTGGTAGATGCGTTCCGGGTCCAGTGCGCATCCGCGCGCCGCCAGGGTGTTCGCGATCAGTTCCTGGTCCGGGAAGACAAGGGTGCCTCCGGCATCCAGCAGCAGGTACGGGTATTCCATGAACAGCAACTCCTTGGGTCACAATTGCGGGCAGAATGGGACGTTGTCAGGCCGCGGCGGGGGAGACCCGCGTCACGCCTTGCCGGGCCCTGTCCCTACCCGATCTCGTCCAGGCGCACCGGTCGGTTTTCCTCGTGCGAGCGGCGGGCGGCAATGCCGATGGCCACGGCGGCCCGGCCGTCCACCCCGGTCACCGGCGTCGGCGTGTCGTCCAGCACCGAGTCCACGAAGTCCTTCATCTCCACAAGGAAGCTGTCCAGGTAGCGGTCCATGAAGAAGTTAAGCGGCAGGTCCCGGTGCACGGTCGTTGCATCGCTGATGACCGCCGTGTTCGG
>CAIUWO010000427.1 GCA_903902895.1 Candidatus Hydrogenedentota bacterium
AGCTTCCCGCCCGCATCGTGCGCGCCACCGGCGAGGCCGCGCACTACCGCGACTGGTGGCGGCAGGTGACGCGGCTCATGCAGCGCCATGACGGCGCGGACACGCTGCACGAGGCGCTGCGCTACGTCGAGGACTGCGCCAGCCCGGCCATCCGCGCGGCCAAGGATTTGGGCGCACTGCGCGCCCCCGGCGCCTACCTCGCCAGCCGCTGCCGCGACCACCTCGCCCGCCACGGTCTGCGCCTGCCCCCGCCGCCGAAAGCTGCGGTTGCATAACGGTCGCGGTGGGTGAAGTGGAGCGAAGCGGAACGCAACCCACCGTCCCGTGTTGAAAATGGGGGAATGGTGGGTTCCGTTCCGCGCTGCCGAACTCCACCCACGCGCTTTCTTCCCGACACCCGGTCTTCCGTCATTCCCGCGAAGGGCGGGAATCCATGGGTTCACGAGAGTCGCCCTTGGTCAAGCATGGATCCCCGCTTTCGCTAGGATGACGGAAGGGTCGTCGGGGCGATAATGCAGTGCGTCACACTGATTGAGTCTTATGTGAGCCGCCAGCCCCGAAGAAACACAGTCATTGCGAGGAGGACGCAGTCCGACGCGGCAATCTCTTGCCCGCATGAGGCTGTGGGTGCAAGAGATTGCTTCGCTTCGCTCGCAATGACGGGTCCTCGATTGTCTGTAATTTATGACTCACGACACTAGCCCTCCCCGCTACTCTCCTCACTCATGAAGACAACAGGTAGGTAAAGCGAAACCACGGCAAACAGAAAGGCGAAGACGCCGAACAGAATGACCGCCAAGACGAACTTGCTGTCCCACGGCATCGGCTGCTCGCCGGGCAGCGGCGGGGGAATGCTGACCATTCGCCAGACCTGGAAAACCACCAGGCCCGCCAGCATCACGGGAATCACCATCGACCCCGGCAATCCATTGAAGCGAAGAATGATCCGCGTGGGCGCCGGGAGTTTACCGCCGAACTGCGTGAAGATGTCGGCGAAGACGGAGACCACCTTCACCATCACAAACTCCACCACGCCCCAAACGACAAAGGCGATGCTGAAGTCAATCCATTTGTCGATCCGCTTGAGCTTCATGCGCCTCCTTTGCGTTTGCCCCGGGTGATTCGGCACGCCCTCTCTTTTACCACGGCGGCCGCAGCTTGTCAAAGAAACTCTTTCAAAGACACACCGGCATGCTAGAATCCACCCCTCCGCGGCCGCGCCGCCAACCTTTCTTTCGAGGAGACCGGACTGATGAAGCTTTTCCGCAAGGTGCTGAAGTGGACCGCCTGCCTTATGCTGGTGCTGGTGCTGGCGCTGACCATCGGTGTGTGCGTGTACGGGCACGCCCCCGCGAAACGCCCGGACCTGGTGACGGCCCTGCCCGAGGGCGTGCCCGCGCCGCCCCACGGTTACCCCAGCGAGATCACCTCCTTTCTGGCGGCCTACTTCTTCTATGACCTGATCCCCCTGGAGAAGGCGCCCCCGGTGCCGGGCGTGGTGATGAAGGCCGACCTCCCCTACGGCACCGGCGACGGCATTCCGCTGTCCCTCGACCTCTACTCGCCGGAATCCGCCACGGGCCCGCTGCCGGGGATCGTGCTGCTCTACGGCGGAAGCTGGAAGGGCGGGAGCAAGGACCAACTGCGCATCTACGCGCAGCACTTCGCCCTGCACGGGTATGTGGTGGCGACGCCCCAGTACCGCCTGAAGAAGGATGGGCTGTGGCCCCGCTCGGTGCAGGATGCCAAGTGCGCCGTGCGCTGGATGCGCGCGCACGCCGCCGAGAACGGCGTGGACCCGGACCGCATCGGCGTGATGGGCAATTCGGCCGGCGGCTATCTGGCGCTGATGGTGGGCTACACGCCGGGCATGCCGGAGTTTGAGGGGAGCGGCGGCTGTCCGGAGCAGAGCAGCGCGGTGCGGGCCGTGGTCGACGTCTACGGCCCGACCGATTTCACCGAGCCCGTCCGGCGCGATCATCCGGCCATCCGGGACTACATGAACGGCACCTACGAGCAGGACCCCGCGCGCTTTGAAAAGGCGTCACCGCTCCAGTACGTGAACGACAAGACGCCGCCCACCTGCGTCATCCACGGCACGGTCGACATGCTGGTCCCCGTGCAGCAGAGCGACCGGCTTGTGGAAAAGCTCAAGCAGAACGGCATCCCCCACTGCTACAGCCGCATCAACGGCTGGCCCCACGCGATGGACGCGGTGGAATCGGTCAACAAACACACCAAGGCGCTGGCCCTCGACTTCTTTGACAAGCACCTGAAGAAGGCCGCCGGCGGGAAGTGACGGGACCGCAAGTCAGCCGGCGCGGCGGTCCGCGTAGATGCCCTCGCCGTTGCGGTGCGCGTGCTCGCGGATGGTCATCAGTTTTTGAAAGCAGTCATGCACCGAACTGCCGCGCTGGCCGGAGTAGACGGTGTAGTAGACCAGGGCGCCCACGCGCGGCACCTCATCGTCCGTGCCGGCCAGGCCGATGGATGTGTAAAGCGCCGGCACATGCGCCCGCCACGTGCCGCACACCCATTCGCAGTATGTTCCGGCCATGTCGGGCCGCATCAGGCACATGAAGTGCGCGGCCCCCATGTGGGCCGCCTGGAAGGAATCGTCTTTCAGGGGCCGCGCGCAGGCCTCAAGAATGTGCGCCGCATGCCGCAGCACCTTGTTGCCGGCCTCGGCGCCCGCCTTTTGGCCGAACTCGGCCAGTTGCATCAGCTCCAGGCACACCAGCGCGAAGGGCTCCCGCAGGCTGAGGTGATGCTCCACCGTGTATTTTGCCAGGTGCTCGTTCATCAGGTGCGTCAGGGGGTCAGGCTGCCTGACAAGGGCGGCCGCCGCCAGAAGGGATTTGACCCGCGCCAGAAACTGCGCGGCATCGGGCGGCTTTTGCAGGTAGTCGTCGGCGCCCTGGGCCATCCCGTGCTGAACCTCCTCCTCGGTGTTCATCTGCGACACCAGCATCACGGGCGTGGCGAACAGTTCGCGGTCGGCGCGAATGCGGCGGAGAATCTCAAATCCGCACACATCTGGCAGCAGCACCTCGACGATCATGAGGTCCGCCCCCTGCTCGCGCAGTGAGTCGCAGGCCTGCGCGCCGCGCGACAGGGTGGCGCACTCATGCCCCGAGGCGGTTAACAAATCGCGGACAACCCCCGAAATCCGTTTGTCCTGGTCAACGTAAAGGATTTTCGCCATGACGCACGTCCTCGCAACGAAAACCGGCATCCCGCCGTGCCACTCAGGAATTGGATGCGCTGCAGAGGCCCTCTCAGCGAACCAACACCATGCCGGGATTCATGCCCGGACACATCTGAATGATAGGCCCATTCATCCGGGCTGTCAACAGGAACTTTCCCCGCGCGGCCCCATGGCATCGCGCGGGCGCGTTGCGTTTGCCCGCCCCTTGGTTTAGACTGGTCGGAGGAGAACGCTCGGCCCAACAGGTGTTCCAAAACGGCCGGCTGTTCGCGAGGCCGGGGCACGAAGGATGTGTCGTGCGCAGGAACGGCTTCACGCTGATTGAGCTGCTGGTGGTCATCGCGATTACCGGCATCCTTGCGGCGATCCTGCTGCCCGCGCTGGCGCGGGCGCGCTGCTCAATCCCGCGTCCCTGCCCATGCGGGACCGGGCCTACAGGGCCATGGACGGCGACCTCACCATCCCCGCGCCCAACGGCAACAGCGGCGCGGAAACCGTGTACCGCCTGCGCGAGGGCATCGAGCGTTTCCTGGTCACGGACATCAACAATCCGGGCGCGGCCAACACGGTCCAGAGCGCCCTGCCGATCATGTGCGACCTGCTGTCCAACAACCCCGCCGTGGACGCCTTCAACCATGTCCCCGGCGGCTGCAACGTGCTGTACATGGACGGCCACTGCGAGTTCCTGCGCTATCCCGGACAGAGACTGATCACCCCCGCCATGGCCACGCTGCTGGGAACGGTTGTCGCCGCCTTCGACAACTGACTCGCGTTTCCAGCACCGTCATTGCGAGCGAAGCGAAGCAATCTCTTTCGCCCACAGCCTCATGCGGGCAGGAGATTGCCGCGTCGGACTGCGTCCTCCGCGCAATGACTGTGTTCCTTCGGGTCTGGCGCCTCAACCAGAAGACTCCATCAGGATGTCTGACTGCATCAGCCCACCGGGCAGTCCCCGGGCGGCTACCCCGTTCTCTTCGCCGTCTGCGCGGCGAGGGTGCGGAAGTCGGTGAGGTCCTGGTAGTCGCACAGGGTGCTCATGGCCGTGCTGGTGACGGGGATGCCGCTCTCGACCACCGCCGCGATGGGGTTGAGCCCGCCGCCGAGCACAAGCCCGACGCGGCCGCTGGCCACGGGGATGTCGAGCAGGGGCTGGTTGGGGCTGCCCATGGCCAGCACACCGCCCAGTCCGGCCTCCTCGGTGTCGCGCACGATGCGCAGCACTTCGGGCAGCGCCACGGCGGGCACCTCGCGGAAACTGGCGCCGACGGTTCCGTTTCCGGTCTGCGCCGCGGGCAGCACGCCGGTCATGTGGCCGCGGATGAAAATCTCCAGCGGGTCGAGGGAGGACCCGTCATAGGTGATGATCTGCGTGAAGCGGTGGGGATGGCCGTCGTGCATTTCGAGCAGGCCGCCGAAGCGCGAGTGGGTGACGATGTTGGCGTGCAGCAGCATGCCGTTCATGCTCACGCTGCACACGGTGCCGATGGAGGCGCAGTTGGCGGGCGTGCGGAAGCCGCCGACATACTCGCCCGGCAGGCCGACCACAGCCAGCCGGCCCATGCCCAGGCGGGCTTTGAACACGTCGTGGATGATGTGCAGCGCCGCCTTGAGGTCGCGCAGCGCGACGGTGGAGATGTTCAGAATCACCCGGCCCCGCCGGGTCGCCAGGTCGAAGTCCATCTGGTACGAAAGCGTGTCCACCTTGGCCGCGATGAAGCCGACCTTGTCGACCACCAGCGCGCCCTCCAGTTCGGACAGGCCCCGCTGCGTGAGCCGGCGCCCGCGCCGCCCCAGGTTTTCCGTCCAGCCCAGTTCGTCGGTCTGGGCGAGATAGTTGCGGACGGCCCGCTCGCTCAGCTCAATGCCCGCCAGTTCGAGCGCCTTGGCAATGCGCTCGCTTCCAAGACTCGTGGGCGCATCGTGCAGGATGCGCAGAATGGCCACCATGCGGCGCTTTGTTTTAATGTCCATGATCACGGTTTCCCATCGCCTGCGGCGTTGTCCAGCCGACCGAGCGCGCCCTGCGCCTCCGCCAGTGCCGGATTGATTTTCAATGCTCTTTCAAGGGCCTCCCGCGCGCCCGCCCTGTCGCCGGAAACCTCCAGCGCCAGACCCAGGTGCAGCAGCGGTGTGGCCGCTTCCGGGTGCGCGGCGGCGAGGCGCCGCCACTCCTCCACCCGCGCGGCCTGGTCTCCCCGCGTTTCCAGAATGGCGTCCATGCGCGCCGATGATTTCGGGGACTCGGGTGCCTCCGCCACCACGGCGCGGTACTCCTCCAGCGCCTCCGCCAGGCTGCCCATGGACTGGTGCAACTCACCCAGTTGAAGGCGAAACCCCAGGTCTTCCGGCCAGTACGCGACGGCGCGGCGGTACAGTTGGACGGCAACATCGCGGCGTCCCGCCCCGGCATGCGCCTTTGCGGCGTACGCGCAGGTCGTGCCCGCCGGGTGCGCGTTGTCCGCGTCTTCCGCCACAAGCCTGTCCAGCATGGCCAGACCCGAATCGATCCTGCCCTCAAGCAGTTCCACCGACGCGCGGCCCACCAGGCACCTGCGGTCGCCCGCATCCTGTTCAAGCCCGTGGGCAAAGGCCTCGGCCGCTTTTGCCGTCTCGCCGCCGCCCAGCCGGGCCTCGCCCAGCCGGCTCCATGGAAGCGCGCCGCAGCCGCGCTGCGCGGCGATGCTTTCCCATTCGGCGGCAAGGCCGGCCAGGTCGCCCTTCCTGTCAAAGTATTGGTTGATGCGCTCCGCGGCGGTCTCACGGTAGATGTCCGTGCGCAGCAACCGCCGGTACGCGGCCGGCGCGCGCTCCGGTTCGGCTTCCGCGATCTTGTCCGCGCGTGCCAGGGCGCTGTATCCGTTTTCCCCCGGCGCGAAGACTGCCGGGAAGGGCCGGAGTTCCACCGCCTCCGGAGCATTCTGGGAAGCCTCCGCCCGCTGCCAGGACCGGTATTCGGCCAGCACATCCTCCTGGCCCTGAAACTTCTTGTAGACCAGCCGCGAACGGTGCCTGTAGGTCTTTCCCACCTCCGGATTGCGGAGGACAAACTGCCAGTCCCACGCCGTGCTGTGCCGGTCGTCCCCCCAGTTCCAGACGGCAAACCGCGTGTCTTCACGGCTGTCAAACATCATGATGAAGGCCATGGCATCCCCGGTCGTTTCCCAGTCCTGGTCCCCGTCCACCAACCCGTAGTAGAACGGCTCGGTGAAATGGACATCAGGCCGCACGGCCAGGTTCATCATGTCCGCCCCTTCTTCCCATGCGACATCGGCCTGCCCCACCGGCCCTACCGTCCCCCCGCCTGAGGCGCCTCCGCCGAACTCCGTCCACCCCTCCACCCCGTTGCGAACCCCCGGAAAGTTCAAGTTGCGGTCTGCCACGGTGTGCATGTAGGAGGCCCACATGAACACGAGGTAACCGCGGGGCGCCTCGTCCGCGCGCGGCGTGACCTCAAATTCCATGTCCACGGCGTTCCGCCCGGTAAAGGCGTAGCGCATGACGCAGTCCAGTTTCCAGGTCGAGGTCTGCGCGGGCCACCGAATCTCCACGCGGGAGGGCGAGGGCAGCCGCAGTTCCATGGGGTCTTTTCGCGGCGTGTCCTGCGCCCGCCATGCATCGGCCGCACAGCCGTTCATGATGTGCTCGAAATTCAAATCGGGCCGCATGAAGACCGGCGCATAGGGGTACTCCCCGGAAACCATGTGGGTAATTCCGGCGCCATAGCCCGGCCTTGATCGGTTCATGGAAAACCATCCATAGAGGTCGCCCGACCCAAGGAAGGCATGCAGCGCCCCCTTGTCAGGCGCGGCAAACGCGTCCCGACCCGCCGAAGGGACGCAGCCGCCGTCAAACGCCGCCGCAGCCCGCTTCGCGCTGTCCATGACCACCGTCACGGCAAACGACGGGCCGCCCGTGACATCGCCGGACCATGCCGGCGGACAATCGGGCGCTCCCCTGCGGCGTCCCTGCAACACCACCGTGTCACCCTTGGGCACCTGGTGCGTGCCCGGCGGCGGAAAGACAACATCCCGCGCCGGGTTGGCCGTCTCCGCCGTCACTTCCAGCGGCAGCGGTTCTGCCAGCAGTCCCTCCTGCTTCGGGGACGGCGGCATCGCACCGCTCCCGTCAATCGCGGCAGTGCAGGACAGTGCCAGCACGCAAAGGCATACCTTGACCAATGCCGATGTATTCATGGCTTCCGGGCATCCGTGTTTTTTATCCGGTCAAAGAGCGGGCTTCCGGCGGAAAGCGATTTGTCCAGCGACAGCGCCTGCCGGTACGCCACCTCCGCGCCCGCCGTGTCGCCCGCCGCCTCGCACGCAAGGCCAAGGTGCATCTGCACCAGCCCCGTCCCGGGGTGGGCCGCCGAAATCTTTCGCCACGTCTCCAGCCTTCCGGCCACATCGTTCAGACGTTCATAGATGGCGTCCATGCGCCGTGCCGACTGGGGTGAATCGGGCGCGTTGCTCACAATGGCCCGAAATTCCTCCAGCGCGCCGCGGGCATCCCCCTCAGCCTCCCGCAATTCGCCCAAGCGCACAGTGAATGCAAGGTTGACCGGTCCTATCGCCCTGGCTTTTTCGAAAAGAACAAGCGCCGAAGCGTTGTCGCCCGCCCTGCTGCGCGCCTCCCCGGCTTCGGCGCAACTGTTGGCGGCCTGCCCGGAAAGGTGGGGGGCCGCGCCCAAGGCCCGGTCAATTTGCGCGATACCCTGCTCAATCCTGCCGTAGGCGGCCAGCGCCCCGCCAAAATCCACCAGCGCTTCAGGGTTGGTGCCGTCCCCGGGTGTCACGCTGTCCAGCACCCGCAGTCCCTCCTCCGCGGCGCCCCCCTCCCACAGCGCCAGCGCCAGATGCGCGGAAAAAAGCACGGATGCCGGCAATGTCCCGTGCAGTTCGCGCCATGCCGCCAGGCGCCGCTCGGGCTGCCCCATGGCGGCCAGCGCCTCGTTGAGCGTTCTCGCGGCAAAGGCGTGCTCGGGGGCCCCCAGCAGCACCGCCCGGGCGCGCGCCGCG
>CAIUWO010000428.1 GCA_903902895.1 Candidatus Hydrogenedentota bacterium
ATCCCCGTTGTCGGCACTCCGGGACAGATACTCTGCCCGCCCCGCCCCCACGAGCCGATCACTTTCAAGGGTCATAGACACTCCAGAAAGCGGCGATTGTGTCTTAGCGTCACGAACGCACCCAGTTACAATGAGTCGCGTGGCCCAGTCCACGTGGCGCCCGAGGATACATCCATTAAACATCACACCCATCAGGCAGATTGTCAGGCATTGTGTTAAACGCGAAACCATGATGTCCTTATGTATACGCTACGGCCGGCTTCAGTTGCATTTTCGGAGCGCGCCATTCTCGCGCATCCCGTAGTGGGTGCGCAACACTGCGGGGCGGACAATCCCCTGTTTGGCGTAATGGCGGCCGTTCCGTCATCCCCGTAAAGGCGGGGATCCACGCCCATGGACAAGTACCTCTCGCGACATCCTGGATTCCCACTTTCGCTGGAATGACGGCGATTGTGCGGAGCTCTGCGCACACCCTTACAGGTCATGCCGGTTGACGGGCCGGGTTGGTAGGTCTACCATGGGAGGAGTGCTTTGGACGCGGCCGATGGGGCCAGCCCGGATTGGAATCGCATGAATGGTGACCACATGGACAACGTAGCAACAACCGACCCCGCGAACGAAACGCCGACGCGGCGTGGCCGCAGATTGTGGCACGTCTTGCTGTTGCTGATTCTAGTGGTGGTGCTGGCGGTTGTGGTGGCGCTCACATCGGGCCTGCCGCAGCGACGCCTGATTCCGCAGACCGTACAGCAGGTGCTCGGCGCGGAGGTCTCCATGGCGGTGCGGTCCACCTGGAAGCGGGTGGAACTGGGCGACATTCTCCTGCGTGAACCCAATGCGCCCGATTTGCCGCCGCTACTCCGGGCCGAAAGCCTGTCGATGCCCTGGACCTTTTCAGGTCCGCGCCACGTGCCCTCGCTGCTGGTCACCGGTTTGGAGATTAACCTCAACGGCATGGACCCGCAGCGGACCAATTATGACTGGGTAAAACGCTTCATGGCGCAACCATCGTCCGGATGGGACCTGCTGCCTTTCACCCCCGAGAACATCACCGTGGCCCCGATTCGGGTGTCGGCCGAGTTGCCTGACGCTTCGATGACGCTGGAAGGGGCCGGCGCGGGCGGGCTGGTGCTGACGGCCATGGTCGAGTCGCGCCAGCGATACAAAGTGGGGCTGGTGGGCGACGATGCGGAGCTTCGCTGGACCCTGCCCGGTATTGCGCCGCAGACCTTTTCCAAGAACCGCGTCCGGCTGCAGGTGGAAGCCGACGAGACAGCCTACGCCGCAGTGCTGGACCTGCGCCTGCCGAAAGAGGACCGCATTCAGGGGACAATCCGCGTGACCCGTGAAGGCCAAAATGCCGTGGCGGAGCTGGTGGTCAAGGACTCCGCACTGCGCCAGCCGGTATGGTCGGAGCTTGCGGCGGCGTTCCTGCCGGTGCCGGTGCGTTTCACCGCGGTGGAATGCCCCGACCTGCGGGCGAAGCTGCACCGCGGCCCCGGCGGGTGGGGCATGGACCGGGTGGACCTGAAAACGCGCGCCACGGGATTGACGGTTGGGCCAATTGCCGCGCCGTGGTTCTTCGGCGATGTCCAACTGGCCACCGCGGCCCCGCCCAAGGACGCGCAGTTTGCGGCGACGGCGGTCATTGACGAACTGCCCCCGGTGCAGTTCTATTGGGGTGCCCGGAAGGAAGGATGGACAATCGGCGTCAGGCTGGACCAATGGACCTGGAAACAACTGGCCGCCCTGCTCCCCGCCAAAGCCCGGGCAATGATGACCCGGTATGCGCCGTTTGAACAGGTTTCCATCGCCTCGGAACTGGGTCCGACCCCGGACGGGTGGGGCTTCTCGGGCGATGCCCGGCTCCAGCCCGCGAAAGGCGCGGGAGACCCGGTCACGGTGCAGACGCGCGGCGCCTGGGCGAACGGCGCGTTGTCGGCCGAGACCAAGGCCTCCATGGGCGAGGGCACGGCACTGGAACTGAAGGGGCTGCGCTATGACCGTGCCACGGGCAAGACCGCCGTTGCGGTCAGCGGGCCGGTTGACCTGGTTCCCCTCGCCAAACTGGCGGGCTTTCCCGAGGTCTGGGGCGCGGCGAGGGTGGAGGGCAGGTTCCTGCTCGATGCGTTGGGAAACATCCAGGCCGCCCCCCTGCGCACCACCTTCGAGACGCTGGGCTACGGGGACTTCGGCATTCCCTACGGCGTGGAACTCAGCCTGTCCGCGCCGGTCCGCCAAGACAAAGCGGGTCTTGCGGCGGGCCCCGTCGAGGCAACGCTGGGCGCGGATACCACCTTCAAAGCGGCAAAGGTCGCCTGGGGCGCCGATGGCATTTTGGCCTCCGACCTGGCGCTTGAAACGGGGTTGACACCGCTGGTGTCCAAGGGCTGGCTGGCTGCGGCCGAGGGTCACGCCACGGCGCGGTGCGCCTCCATGTCCTGGCCCATTCCCGGCCCGCAGGACACGATTGAATACGACGCCACCTTTGCGCGTCTGGATTTGCCGGCCGGTTGGGCCGCCATCAAGGGCTTTACC
>CAIUWO010000429.1 GCA_903902895.1 Candidatus Hydrogenedentota bacterium
CTGCGGCTGCTGCAGGAGTCCTTTCCGGGCAAGTCCGCCGAAGCGCTGCTTCTGGAGCACGGGCACGAACTGCCGGTCCTTCTGGATGCCCATCTTCGCACAGCGTTCGAGGCCAATGCCTGGCGGACGGGTCCGGTGCCCGACGCGCTGCTCGCGGCCGAGCGCGCGCGGATGGTGAAGCAGCTGCTGCGCTTCGTGAAGCGGGCGGCGGAACTGCTGGGTGACGAGTACAAGCCTGCCCATGCCGAGGCGGCTTTTGGCCGCACACGCGGTCCGCGCGGCACCACGCTGCATGTGCCGGAGCCCTATGTGTTCGCGCACGAGGGGCTGACCGCGCGTTTCTCCGGCAAGATTGACCGAATTGACCTTGCGGCCGGCGGGCGCGCGCGGATCATCGACTACAAGACCGGCGCGGTGCCCGCCAACAAAGAAATATATGAGGGGATCGATCTTCAGTTGACGGTGTACCAGTGGGTGGTGTCGCAACTGCTGCTGCCGGGCATCACCTGCGATGAGGCCTGGTACTGCTCGCTCACGAAGAACACGGACCGGGACGCGGCCGGAAAAACGGCCACGCGCATGAAGGACAAATGGGCGGGGCGCGAGCCTGCGGCGCGGGCGTCCATCGTGGCGGCGGTCAGCCGCATTCGAGCGGGCTGGTTCCCGCCGGACCCGCGCAACCCCGAGAGTCCGAACTGTCCCGATGCGGGCCGGTTCCAGAAGGCGCGCATCGCGCGCAAGCGGGCCGCGATGGGCCTGGACGCGCGCGGCGGCGTGACCGGCGGGGAGGACGAAGCATGAACCTGACCAAAGAACAGCGGGACACCATCAAGAACGATGCCCGCCTGATCTGCGTGGATGCGGCGGCGGGTTCGGGCAAGACGCACATCCTGGTGGAGCGCATCGTGCACCTGCTGGAGCACAGCGGCGCGCGGCTCGACGGGATTGTGGCGTTCACGTTCATGGAAAAAGCGGCGGCCGAGATGAAGGCGCGGCTGCGCCGGCGTTTCCGCGAGCGCGCGCTGGACCCGGAAGCGACGCCCGAACAGGCCACGCGCTGGCGCGGCTTCGAGCGCGGCGTGGACGCCGCGCGCGTGTCGACCATACACGCCTTCTGCATGGCCGTGCTGCGCGAGAACGCGCTGCGGCTTGGGGCCGACCCTGATGCGGCGGTGCTGGGCGACGGCGAGGCTGACCTGCTGGCGCAGCAGGCCGTGACGGGATCGCTGCACGCGATGCTGCACGAGGGCAATCCGAACGCGCTGCGGCTGGTGGTCGAGCACGGATCAGGCGCGGCGGGAGACGCCCTGCACGGCGTGCTGCGCCGCCGCGCCGTCTTTCGCGACCTGTGCGCATCACTTCCGATGGACGACCCGGCGGCGCTGCTCGCCGAATGGCGGCGGCGCTGCGCCGACGAGTTCGAGCGCCGCATGTGCGGTCTGCGGCATTCATGGACGCTGCACGGGCTGCTGCGCAAACTGCGCGCGCTCGACGGTTTCTGTGATTCCCCCGGCGAGCCGCGCGAGGCGCGGCGGTTGAAGGCCAGGGACGCCTTTGACGCGATTGCCGGGGGGCGGGCCGACGCGGACGAAACAGGACGCCTGCTGGCGTCGCTCACCGAGTCCGACGGGCGGCGTGCCAACAAGGGGCCATGGACAGACGAGGATGCCTACAAGGCCACCGACAAGGTGCTCGGCGCGGTCAAGAAGTTTGCCGAGAAGGCCGCGCAGCCGTTCGCGGCGAAAGACCCGCAGACGGACGCCGACGCGGCGCAACTGGCGGTGGACTTTGCGGTGGTGGCGCGGCGCGTCATCGAGGCGCACGACGCGGCCAAGCGCACCATGAACACGATGGATTATGACGACCTGATCGAGCGGACCCGGGCCGCGCTGCGGGATGACCCGGCGCTGTGCGCGCGCGTCGCCGGGGGGATCCGCTATCTGCTTATTGACGAGTTCCAGGACACCGACGGGGTCCAGTTTGCCATTGCCGAATCGCTGGCAGGCTGCCCGGGCGGCCCGGCACTGTTCGTGGTGGGCGATCCGAAACAGTCGATATATCTGTTTCGCGGGGCAGACGTGGGGCTTTTCCGGGAGGTCAACAAACAGGCCGCGGCCGGAGGCGCCGCACTGCCGTTGCCCAAGAATTTCCGCAGTCTGCCCGACGTGCTCGGCTTTGTCAACAAACTGTTTTTCAACTCCGGCCTGCTTGCGGCGGTGGAGGACTACAAGGGCATTGCCACAGAGCGCGCGGCTGTCGGCGACGGGCCGCGCATTGAGGTGTATGTGACGCGACCCGGCGACGGCGGCAGGGCGCTCAAGGTGGAGGAGCAGGCCCAGGCCGAGGCGGATTATCTGGCGCGGCGCGTGCGCGTCATGGTGGAATCGGCGCAACTGCTGCCGGTGGACAAGGAGGGCAAACGTCGTCCCGCAGGCTATGGCGACATTGCCGTGCTGTTCCGCAAGACAGCGCACATGCACCTGTACGAGGAGGCGCTGCGCCGGGCCGGCGTGCCCTATTGCCGCGCGGCGGGCGAGGGCTTCTATGAGCGGCAGGAAATCATGGACGTGCTGCACCTGCTCAAGGCGGTGACGGACCCGTGGAACGAGCCGGCGCTGCTGGCCTTTCTGCGCAGTCCCATGGCGCTCCTGAACGATGACGAGATCGTGCGCCTGCGCCGGGCGGGCGGCGTGGCGCGCGCGTTCCATGGGGATGCGATACCGGAGGGCTTTGCGCGTCCCGAGCGGCTGGCAGCGGCCCGCGCGCTGCTGAACGAACTCCGTGGGATCGCCGAGCTGCCCTGCGGCGCCTTTCTGCGGCGCGCGCTGGAACTGACCCATTATGAGCCCGTGCTCATGGGGCAGTACCAGGGTTTGCAGAAGGTGTCGAACCTGCGCAAGCTGGTGGGCGCGGCGGACAATTTCGCGCGGCGCGCCCCGGCGGGGCTGCGCGGGTTTGTGCAGTACCTTGACGACCTGCGCGGCGGCACGGCGCGCGAGGGCGACGCCAATCTGCAGGCCGAGGGGGGCGATGCCGTGGTACTGCTGACGGTGCACAAGGCGAAGGGTCTTGAATTCCCCATTGTCTTCGTGGCGGACATGGGCGGCAAGCGCGGTGGCCACACCCCCTCGGTCTACATGCACGCCGCGCTCGGCCTCGCGCTGAACCCGGAGGACGAGGACGGGGAGAAGTCCCAATGCGCGATGGCGCTGGCCATCCGGGACCGCAACGCGCGCGAGGAGGAGGCCGAGGAGGCGCGCACCCTCTATGTGGCGCTGACCCGTGCCCGCGATTACCTGGTGCTCATGGGGCCGCCCGATCCCAAGCCGGACTCGTGGTTTGGCGTGATGGACCGCGTGTTCGGCGTGGGCGCGATGGCGCACGGCGCGGCGTTCAACGGCAGGGCATGGCAGGGCGTGGTGTGCCGCGACCTGCCGGCGGAACTGCCGGTGAAGTCCGAGCCCGCACCGGATGCGGGCATCAATATGGACCGCCTTCGCGCACGCATTGCCCCCATTGCGCTTGCGAGCGCGCCGGAACGAAAAGTGTTCTCCGTGTCCG
Organism: Candidatus Hydrogenedentota bacterium; assembly: GCA_903902895.1. Classification (GTDB taxonomy): domain Bacteria; phylum Hydrogenedentota; class Hydrogenedentia; order Hydrogenedentales; family CAITNO01; genus CAITNO01. The sequence continues at coordinate 3,562 of CAIUWO010000429.1, forward strand.
AGGTGCTGAACCAGCTCTTCGGCGACGGCGGGGAAGAGGAACGCGGGGGTGCTGAAGTTGCGGAGCGGCGACAGCAAAGCGAGGAGGACCGGGCAGGCCGCAGTTTTGCCATGGCGCGGGGTACGCTCGCACATCGTCTTTTCGAGGACTGGGATTTTGCGACCGTCGCCCCGCCGGACGTCGAAGAACTGGTGAAAGAGGCACGGCTGGGTTTGACGCACCGCGCGGGCCTGCACGAAGAACTTGAGGCGATGGCGAAGCGGTTTCGTGAACACCCGCTGTGCGCGCGCCTGGCCGCCGACCCGGTGTTAAAACGCGAGGAGCCCTTTGTGCTCGCCCTGGGCGGCGTGGCGGTGCGCGGCACCATCGACGCGCTGCTGGCCGACGGCACGGTCATCGACTACAAGACGGGCAGGCCGCACGAGGGAAAGAGCGAACGCTACGAAGTGCAGCTGGCGCTGTATGCGGCGGCCGTGCGGCGTCTGCTTGGAATAGAACCGCGCGAGGGACTGCTGTATTACGCGGACCACGGGGAACTGGCCGCTGTGCCGCTCGACGCGGCCGCGGTGGAATCGGCCCTGGCGCGCGCGGAGATGGCTGTTCGCGCGCTGCGCGGCGGGTGAACCACGAAGGCGCGAAGGGAAGAATGGATTGACTTCGACGGGCACCGTCATTGCGAGCGCAGCGAAGCAATCTCTTGCTCGCGAAAGCCCGCAATGTCGGGGTATGGTTTCAAGAGATTGCTTCGTCGGCCTTCGGCCTCCCCGCAATGACCTGTTGAGAGCTTCGGCTATTTGGGTTCCGCGACCGGCTTGCCGGTCTTCAGATCGCGCCAGACGCCGTCGATGCGCAGCGTGATGGTGCCGCCCAATGCGGCCACCTGCTCCAGCGGGGGATGGGTGGGCAGCAGTGCCTTGTACTCGTCGCTGTCAATCTCCAGCGGCGTCAGCACCTCGCCCTTGTAGGCCTGATCCACCCAGCCGGCATTGCTGCGGGCGAAGACGCGCCCGGCCACTTTGCGCTGCTCCGCGGCGTTCTCGGGGGCCGCTGCGCCCGCCTGTGGACCGCTCTCTGCGGTCGCGGATTCGGCCTTGGCGGGCGCGGGAGGAACTGACGCGGGGGCATTGGCCTCGGCCGGCGTTGTCGCCGGCGCAGCCTCGGGCGCGGTCGACTTGGCGGTCATCGCACGGCTCGATGCGCTTTCACGGTCCCCTTTACGCAGCGTTTCCAGCGGGACCAGACCGTCATCGGCGGGCGTTGCCTGGCCGACGATTACCTTGCCCTCCGGCTTTATCTCTGCGGATTCGGGCAGCGCCTGGGGGGCGGGCGCTTCCTGGGCCGGGGCTTCCACAGCCGGTGCGGCAGGCGGGGCGGCTGCGGGCGCGGGCATCTCGGGTGCGGTTGCGACCGCTGCCGCGGGGGCCGGGGTCTTGGCCGCTTCGGCGGGCATTGCCGTTGCCTTATCCAGCCGCTCATCCTTGCCCTTGGCGTCGGCGGGCGTTTCGGTGGATGCGGTCTTGTTCATGGACAGCATCACCTTCGACCGGTCCGCCACATTTACGGTCGACCACAGGAAGAAGCCCACCAGCAGCGTTGCGGCGGCGGCCAGCGGCCAGAAGACGGCGCGGGTGAACGGACGGATTTTTGCCGTGCTTTTCTGCGGCGCCTCGCCGCCCACATTGTCGCGTCGCGCGATGGCGTCGCGCACGCCCTCAACGAAGCCGTCCGGCGCCGCCTCGCGCGGCAGTGCCGCGTAGAGGGCGTTCACCCCGAGCAGCCGCTTGTATTCGGCCCACAGCGCGGGGTCGTTTTCGATGGCTGTCTGGACTTCCTGCCGCCGGTCCGGGTCCAGCGCGCCGTCGATCAGCGCGGACAAATCGTCGCGAATGCCGTCGTTGTCTTTCATGCCGCGCCTCCACCGATTACGCCGCGCCGTTCCAGGCATTCCGCCAGGCGGCGCCGCGCGTCGTTCAACCGCGATTTCACCGTGCCTCTCGGGCATTCCATCGCGTCCGCGATCTCCTCGTAGGCCAGGCCCTCGAACACGCGCAGCGCGAATGCGCCGCGCAGCGTCTCGGGCAGATGCTCCAGGCACGCCTCCAGCGCCGCAGTCAGTTCACCGTGCTCCGCCGCGGCCCGGGGGCAGTCCGCCGCGGCGCCGGCGGGCACTGCGCCCGGCGCGTCCGTTTCCAGCGTCTCCAGCGACACGCCGCGGTCGCGCCCCTTTCGGGAGCGGTCGCGCAGCCGGTTGCGCGCCAGGTTCAGCGCAATGCCATACACCCAGGTCGAAAATCGCGCCTCGGCGCGAAACCCGTCAATGCCGCGATACGCCCGAACGAAGGTGTCCTGCGCCACATCGAGCGCGTCCTCGCGGTTGCCGAGCATCCGCCACAGCAGCCCGTAGACCCGGTCCTGGTTGCCGCGGACGAGCGCGTCAAAAGCCGCCTCGTCACCCGAGCGGAACCGTTCCACCAGCGCCCGGTCCTCGTCCGCGCGCGTGTCCGCGTCCAACGCTGTCACTGTTGCCGTCATCGTCTTCTTTCACCTCAGACCCCGTTTTGCGACCGGGGTTCGCTGCAATTCGGTCAAGGGGCCATTATAGACCCGACATCTCTCACGTGCACGTCGTTGTCGAACAAGACGTCCCAAGAAACTGCGCTGCCTTAAGTCCCCCTTTGAAGGGGGCAGGCCCGAAGGGCCGGGGGATGTTATTCCCATTCAGTGCCACCCAAGGCCTTACATCCCCCGCCGCTTCGCGGCACCCCCTTCGAAGGGGGATTTAA
>CAIUWO010000430.1 GCA_903902895.1 Candidatus Hydrogenedentota bacterium
GCCGCACCTTCGGCGCTCCTGGGGCGCGCGGTCCCGGGGTGTTCGCCCCCTTCGGGGACGGGGCCGTCTTATTCGTTAACCACGGGTTCCGCTTCGCTTCACCCGTGGCTATTATTGTGCGACCCCTTCGGGGCCGAAGACAAACAAGGCACATTCCCCGGGACGTTGCTCCCATTGGTGTCGGGCAATCCCTTCGTGGTTGAAGACAGACCATGCGCAACCCTCTGGACCCTTTTGGTGCCTTGCCCCCGCAGGGGGCAAACAACACTTCCGCTTTGCCGCGCGGTCCCGGGGTGTTCGCCCCCTTCGGGGACGGGGCCGTCTTATTCGTTAACCACGGGTTCCGCTTCGCTTCACCCGTGGCTATTATTGTGCGGCCCCTTCGGGGCCGAAGACTGCCGCAATAGAAGGGCTATGGCTACCTATCGAAAAGTGTCCTGCCACTACACGCTGCGGCGGCCGTAGTTGAGTTTCCAGGGGGCGCGGTACTGGGGGGCGACCATTGCGTCGGCGGCGGGGTTGCCGATGGCGACCTCCTTGTCGACGTCCCAGTGAATCTCGCTGTTGGTGCGGAAGGCCAGGTTGCCGAGGTGGGCGATGTTGGAGACGTAGTGGCCGATCTCGACGTTTTCCACGGGGTTTTCGCGGGACTTGACGCAGTCGAGGAAGTTGCGGACGTGCGCGGGGCGCGCATCCTTGCCGGACGGCATCTTGATCGCCTCGAGACTCTTCTTCTTGGGCTCGGGCGTGACGGTCCAGCCGCCCTCGCCCACCCAGAGCGTTCCCTCGGTGCCGCTGAAGAGCATGCCGTGGGGCTCGTTGCCCACGCCGACGCCGCCCTGGACCTGGTATTCATAAATGAGCGTATAGGTCGGAAAGTCAAAAATGGTGACCTGCGTGTCGGGCGTTTCGCTGTTGTCGTCGAGGGTCCGCTTGCCGCCCATGGAACTGACGCGCAGGGGCGGTTCGGGGCCCATCCCCCACAGGCACACATTGAGCAGATGCACGCCCCAGTCGGTCATGAGGCCGCCCGCATAGTCCCAGAACCAGCGGAAGTTGAAATGGAAGCGGTTCGGGTTGAACGGGCGCTCCGGCGCGGGACCAAGCCACATGTCGTAGTCCACGCCGTCCGGCACGGCGCAGTCGGGCGGATTGCCGATGCCGCCGAGCCAGTCCAGGTAGGCCCACGCGCGGACCATGCGAATCTTGCCGAGTTTGCCGGAGCGCACAAACTCGATGGCGTCGCGGTAGTGCTCGCCGCTGCGCCAGTGGGTGCCCATCTGCACGACGCGGTTGTATTTCTTGGCCGCCTCGAGCATGGCGCGCCCCTCGTCGATGGTTTTGCCCAGGGGCTTTTCGCAGTAGACGTCCTTGCCCGCCTCGCAGGCGTAGATGGTGGGCAGCGCGTGCCAGTGGTCGGGGGTGCAGACGAGGACGACATCGACGTCCTTGCGGTCGATGACGCGCCGGAAGTCCTTGACCGTGTCGGGCGTTTTGCCGCGCTTGGCCTCGATGAGTTTGACCCGGTTGGCGATGTGGGAATCGTCAATGTCGCAGATGATCGGGACATCCACCTCGGGGCTCAGCAGAAAGCACTGCATGTCGGCCTCGGAGATGCCGCCGCAGCCAATCAGCCCGACCCTCACCTTCTCGCTGGGCGGGACGGGTTTGTCCTGGGCCCGCGCGGCGGACATGGCCACGGGCGCGGCGGCCATGCCCAATGCGGTGGCGTTCAAGAAACTGCGGCGGCTGATTTCGCTCATGACTCAACGCTCCTGTTGTTGTGCGCTGGACTTGCCAACCCGTTGCGCCCGCACCGTCATTGCGGGGAGGACTCGGTCCAACGAAGCAATCTCCTGGAACCATGGCCCGGATTGGGGGCAATGGCGGGCACGAGATTGCTTCGCTTTGCTCGCAATGACGCTGTTATTCCCGGCTTTGACTTTCAACCGGCCACACTCTTCGAGGGCGGCAATATTCTACAGCACGTGGCCCCAGGGGTCGGCCGCAACCACGATGCGCATGGCGTGCCCCCTGTTTCCGTTTGTCAGATTTCGGCTTCTGTCAGCGCGTCGAGTTCAATCTCAAAGAGGAGGTCGTCGCGGCAGATGTCGGTGTTGGTGCACAGGACGGGCATGGGCGGGATGCCGCGCTCCGCGCAGCAGCGGTGGAACGAGGAGACCTCGGAACCGCACTTGAAGTATGCGATGGCCCGGGAGACATCGTCCCAGGTCATGCCGCGCGAATCAAGAATGGCCAGCACCACGTCCATTGTCAGCGCCACCTGGGCGTCGACGTCGTCGATGTGCACGCTGAGCCCGCCGGGCTCGATGCTTGCCGTGCCCGAGATGTAGAGCCGCCGGAATCCGCCGGCCTCAAACTCGACACCGCGGCTGAAGGAACTGCCGTAGTCCAGCGCGGGGCACTGCAGCGGCGAGGGCACTGCGAAGGGCGCCACGGATGAACCGGAGCGCGGCTTGACGGCCAGCAGGCCCGCGGTGAGCGCCGCGCCCGCGGCGTTGCCGCCGCCGATGCCGGTGCTGGCCGGCACCAGCCCGTCAAACACGCCGTTTTCACAGAAGAACGAGGTTCTCACGTCGTTGAAGGTGTCGTACCATTCCAGCATGTCATGGTTGTAGAACCAGGTGCGCAGCACCTGGGCGAACTGCATGCCGGCGGCGGCCAGCCCGTCCACCATCAGGTCGAACACGGCCCGGGTCTGCACGGCGCGGTTCTGGGAAAGATCGGCGGGGACCAGACCGCCCAGGCGGCAGTACTGGAGGCCGTCGGCGTCAAAGGTGGTGCCAACGATGCGACCGCCGACCATGACGGGTGTTACGGCGGGCCCGGTGACGGCCCACACCTGTATGCCGCTGAGGGCGTCGGGGTGGGCGCAGCCCTCCTCGACCCAGGTCACGGGCCATGCCACCCCGCCAAAGATGTCGTTCAACTCGGGTTCATGCCCGCCCGGGATGCCGAAAATTTCCATGGACACAATGCCCGCGCCCAGGCCGCGCAGGACCGAGGCGAGGCGGCGGGACAGCGAGGAAAAGTCATCGCCGGGACCGGGCAGGGCCGTCAGGAAATGATCCGTGCATCCCCCGCGCCGCAATGCGGCGATCTGCACACCCTGTTCCGTGCGGCGCTGAAAGCCGCGCCGGGCCGTCTGGTTACTGCAAGTCATAGCTGCTCCTGTGCGGTTTGGGTCCGCGCGTCCGCGGAATCGGTGCGGTCACTGCGACAGTACATAACCAACGAGATCGGAAAGTTCCTCTGCGGTGAGGGTCGAGGTGGTTCCGTGCTGGTTGTCGGGGTTGAACTTTTTGAAAACGTCCTCGATGGTGGCCGCGCTGCCGTCATGCAGGTAGGGGGCGGTGCGCCACGCCTCCACAAGGGTGGGGGTGTCGGTCGGCTTGCCCTTGTCCAGGCCCTTTGTCGTTCCGATGTCATACTCTTTCAGGTCGGTGAAGAGGGGTTTCGGGTGGCATTCGGCGCATCCGGCCTTTTCGTAGACGGCCTCGCCGCGTTTGGCCGCGGGGCTGAGTTCGCCCTTGACCAGCAACGGGCTCGGCACGGGCTTGAGGGCCTTGAGGTAGGCGTCAACGGCTTGCGCATCCGCCTCGGGCCGCACGGCGAACTGGATGAACTTGATGCCCGCGCGGACGGCCATCTCGGCGGATTCGCGGATGCCCAGGCTCATCGACGGCGGCGTCTGGTGGGAAAGCAGCATGTTCTTGGTGTTCTTCGGATTGCCGATGCCGTCGTTCAGCAGGTCCCAGTTGAGTCCGTCGACGCGCCCGTCGGGATGGCAGCTCGAGCAGCTCTGCCAGTGCTGGAAGCAGAGGTCGGCGTCATGGAAATACTTCTCGCCCAGCCGTTCGGGCGTCTCGGCGGCGGCGCTGCCCAGGACGGCGGTGCGAATCTTCACGGCGCCCTGGGCGGCGATGTCGAGGCTGTCCACGGTGTCGGTGAAATAGTTGGCAACGTGGGCGGTGGTGCCCGCGAGCACCAGCGCGCGGGGTCCGTTGCCCGCAAGCTTGATGCGGCGGCGCAGTCCGACCAGGAAGGAGAGGTCGTTGGGCACGTCCTCGGCGGCGGCGGACACCTCGGAGACGCGCTCGCCGGCGGCGACCTTGCCGAGCTTGTCGTGGAGCGCGGCGCGGTCGATGACGCTAAGCTCATGGGTGCCGGCCAGGGTCACGCACAGGCTCTTTCCGTCGGCCGTGCAGGCCACGGCCCAGGGGTTGGCCGCGCCGAGGTCAACGTCGTCGAGCAGGACGGTGTTGACGAGCTTCCTCTGCTCCGTGTCGATGACGCTGAGCGCGTTGGTGTTCATCCATCCGCGCTCCAACTGGGTGGTCGGAAGCTGGTAGCGCGAGAGGATGTGGGCGACGTAGGCGAATTTGCCGTCGGGGGACAGGCACACGCCGCGCAGGCTTGAGCTTCCGTTGGGCAGCGTGACCGTGGCCGCAACGTTTTTCGCCGCGGTGTCAATGAGGGAGACGGCGGCGGCGGTATAATCGCCGTCGGCTGCGCCGGTGGGAACCATGTTGACCACGACAAGGGTCCGGCCGTCCGGGGTGACGGCGGCGGCGACCGGCTCGCGGGACACGGGGATGCGGGCCGTCTCGGTCTTGCCCGCCACGTCGATGACCGACACGTCGTTGTTGAACCAGTTGCACACGAACAGCGTGGCGCCGTCGGGGCTCAGCACGGGCGCGACGGGCGTGTGGCCCACGGCGACGGTGCCCTGCACCTCGCCGGTGGCGGCGTTCACGATGCGGACGCACCCCTCCGGCATGGCGCCTGTCACGAAGAGGGTCTTGCCGTCCGGTGAAAGGGCCAGACCGCCCGGCGCGTCGGGCAGCGCGATGCGGCGCGCCACCGACCCGTCGGCCGCATTGACCACGGCCACGGCATTGCCGGTGAATTCGGCCACGTACAGGGTCGCGCCGTCCTGGGCGGCAACCATCGCGCCGGGGGAGCGGTACGTTTCGGCGGCCCCCGCCGCGCCGCAAAGGGCGGCGGCGAGGACTGTTCCCACGATCACCAACATGGTGAATGCGGGCCGTTTCGATGTTTTGCGCTTCATAGCCATTTTAGGTCCTTCCGTTGCTGTGCTCACTGGTTGTCGTAAACCTTGGTTCCCGTTCGGATGGCTTCCCGGCTTTGCGCCTCCGCCATCTGCCGCCCGGCATATTTCTGCTGGCGCCGCTGGTCGGCCGGACAGGCCTCAAAGCCCTCCAGGTCCTCGCCGCGCGGCGCGTTCTTCAACGTCTCGGCGCCCTTTTGGATGATGTCCAGCGCCTCCCGGTATTCGTCCCGGCTCTTCGGTTTCAGGTCCGCAAGACAGGGGCTCATTACGGGCCGGTCAAAACACACCTGCGGTCCCCGGTCCTTGCTGAAGCCCATCCGTTCGGCGAAATGCACGCCGGTCAGCGTGGTCAGGCGGGCCGTCTGGGCGACGTTCAGGGGGCTGCGCCCGGCCAGATTGTCCGGATACGCCGAGGCATAGTCTGGATAGTAGGGGGCATTGATGTCAATCCAGGTGACAACGCGGTCGAAGTCCTCCGGGGAGAGCGTCACCCCGTTGTGCGGATTCTGGATGATTTCGGCGAGTTTGCTGGCGTGCGAACCCCACGCGCGGGCCTGCTGGATTTGCGCCGGACCCGCGCCGACAGCGGCGATTATCTTCTTCCGCCACAGTTCATTGTAGGAGGTGTTGAACGCCAGGTCACGGTCGCCCGCAAGGTTGAGCGCCTTGGCGGCCTTCCCGCCGTAGTCATGGCAGCCCATGCAGTTGCGGTCAAACACCGGCTGCACTTCGCGCAGGTAGCTGAACATGCGGGCGGGGCCGTGCCAGCCCGAGAGCGAGTCCGGCGGGCGGCGCAGCGCGGCCGGCATGGCCGAGGCGGCCAGGGGCGCGGAGGTTCTGCGCTCCTCGTGGCAGCCCACGCAGCCCTGCGTCTCTCCGGCCTGGACGATGGTGCCGCTGCGCATGGACTGGACCATCATGCCCTTCCCGTCGAGCAGTTGAAAGTAGACAAAGGTGTCGGAAGGCACGGCGAAATAGGCCGAGCCGTCCGCGGCCACGGGGACGGTGCCGAGAATCCGCTTGTTGCTGAAATCGTGCCAGTTCATGGCGGGCGCCTCCTGGCCCTGGCCCTCCCAGGGGGGCGTGTTCCAGAAGCGCTTTTCCGGGGACTCGACCACGCGCAGGGACTTCACCGTGCCGCGTTCGACGCCCTTCATGTGCGTGCCGCGGTAGACGTCGGCGATGTAGAAGTATCCCTCGCGCCTGTTGAGGTCACGGCGGACGGGGATGGCCGGCGGGCGGGGCGCCGGAGCCAGGGGCATGGGATCGAAACATCCCCGCGCCGTTTCATCGCCGCCCTCGGCGTGCAACAGGAACTCGTTGCCGAACACGTCCACCAGGAAGACACCCATGACCTCGCCCGCGCCGGTCATGCGCGAGCAGAGAAAGTATTTGTCGCTGAGCGGGAAGGGATCCTCGTACTTGGGCGTCACGCGCGTGAAGGTGTCGAAGTTGAAGGTGTCCCAGTCGCCCTCGCCGACCTTGTCAATGGCGTCGGCGGGCCAGGTGCGCACGGTGGCCGCAGTACGCTTCCCATCCCGGGCTCCATCCATCCCAAGGCGCCGGTCCACTATTGCCAGCGCGCCCCAGGGGCGGTCGTGGCAGGAACTGAAGAGGCACAGCACCTGTTCGGTGCCGGGGATGGCGCGCGCGTTGAGCACGGCGCCGGGGGACTGGGTGTTGTTGCCCCAGTAGACCGCGTGGCCCGTGCCGTCGGGATAGACGGTCCACAGGCCCTGCGCGTCGCCGAAGTTGCGGTCCACGTACTCCCAGCGGTAGTAAATGATCCGCCCGTCGGGCAGCAGTGCCGGATGCCCCTCGAACAGCGTGCTCTTGCCGATCTGGTTAATGTTCGCGCCGTCGCCGTCCATGCGGAACAGGTTGCACATGATGTGCCGGTTGCACATGCAGTATTTCGGCTCGCGCGACGAGGAGAACACGATGCCGCCGTCGGGCAGGTAGAGCGGGTCGATGTCGGTGACGCCCTTCGCCGAGGTGAGCGCCCGCAGGCCCGAGCCGTCAGCATTTATCTCGCAGATGTGATAGTCGTCGTCGATGCCGTCGCGCATGGCGAAGACGACCTTTGCGCCGTCGAAATGCACCTCGGGATCGCGCAGGCTTCCGGCTGTTGTCTCCAGCAGTGTGCTCGTCTCGCCGCCCCGGCCAAAGTCAATCACCTTCAGCGCCGCGCCGCCCTCAAAACTGGCGGTGTTGATCTCGCCGGTCTGGAACATCGTCTCGGTGTTGTGGTGGTCGGCCTTGTACTGGCGGCGGGAAACGAAAAGGATGGGGTGTCCGCTGACAAGCGGGTTGGCGGTGAGGGACTCGCGCTGAAGCCGGGCAAAAGCGTCGATGTCGGCCTGCGCCGGGGCGGCCGCGGTCAGGCGCGCCTCAAGCGCGGCCAGCGCCTCCAGAAACCCGGCGCCGCGCGGATACTGTTCCGGATAGGAGGCGGTCAGGTCCTCGATGGCGGCGCGCAGCGCGGCGCATTCGGCACGGCCGGGGACAGCGGGGCTGTCCGCGGCCAGCGCGGCGCCGCACAGCAGCACCACGCCCAGCGCGGCCAGCATTCCGCATGTTCCTGCCAGTCTATGCACGCATGATCTCCGCGGTTTCCCTAGTTTCGCCTAGCGCTGCCGACGGGCGACGGTGGCGATGTTGGCGGCCTTCACGACAACGCGGAATCCGACATTGTACACCGGCTGCCACTGGTCGTAGGCCAGACGGTAGGAGGCGGTTGCACGGTATGGCCGGTCAAACCAGGAACCGCCGCGCACGACCTTTTTTTCCGCATCGTCGGGGGCGTTGCGCCCGTCGTTGTCGGCGTAGGGATAGGGGCGGCAGGAGGACAGGGTCCACTCCGCCACGTTGCCGTGCATGTCGAAAAGGCCCCATGGATTGGGCTGGTACTTGGCCACCTCGGTCACGATCTTGGCGCCGTCGTCGAAGCGCCCGTCCTTGGGAAGGAAATCCTGGAAGGGCGTGGGGTTGGCAATCGGCTGGGGATTGATGCCCTGGACGGCGAGCAGCCTGATGGAGAGGTCCGCCAGGTTGGCGTTTTTCGAGAAGTCGGCGTCCATGTCGCCGTACCAGAAGGGCGCGTCCGAACCGGCGCGGCAGGCCCATTCCCACTGCGCCTCGGTCGGCAGGGAAACCGTCTGACCGGTCTTCTCAGAAAGCCAGCGGCAAAAGGCCATGGCCTCGGTCCACGAAATGCGGATGACCGGATTGTTCGGCGCCTGCGCGGAATAACCGGGGGTCGTGTGGTCCTTGTTGGCCTGGTCTATGAAGCCGCTGTCGTGCCGCGGGTCGAACTGCTGGTACTGGGCGTTGGTCACCTCGACGGTGCCCATCCAGAAGGCCTCGTCCACCTGCACTTTCGTCTGGGGGCGCTCGTCCGCGGTCTCCCCGGAGGAACCCATGACGTAGCTGCCCGCCGGAATGAGCGCGAGGTCCATGGTCACGCCGTTGCCGAGATCGACGCTTCGCTTGGTCTCCGAAGCAAGGGTGCGCTGGCGCGCCTGCGCCGTTTCCACGTCGAAAGCCCAGCCGCCGCCGCCCTTGAAGTTCTGCTTTTTCTGCGTGGGCTCGGGTTCGGGCGCGACAAAAGCGGCCGGCTCCTGGTTGAGCTCCGGGATGATTTCGGGGTCTTCGGGGCGGTTCGCGTACAGGGTGCGCATCTCAATACGCCGCGCGCGGAAATTGCCCGGAATCTCGTGCTGTTCGCCCCAGGTGCCGTGGTCGGGCACGTTGAGGTCGATCCAGGTGTAGAGGCGGTCCCACGCGTCGGCGTCGAGCTTCACATTGTGGTGGCCCTTCTCCAGCATCTGGATCAGTTCGCTCGTGTTGGCGCCGAACTCCCTTGCCTTGAGCACGTGATAGTCGCTTTCGGGACCGGGCCGGCGCACGAAGGGATGGAGCGCCAGGTAGGACGGCGTGAAGTTGCCCATCCCGTTTCTGTCCTTGCGGGTGAAGTCCGGCAGGCGGCGTCCGTCCTTTTCCTGACCGTCGTGGCAGCCGACGCAGTTCTTGTCCAGCACGGGCTGGACGTCGCGCTTGAAACTGAAGCCGCGGGCCGGTCCCTTCCACGGGGCGAGGTCGGCCGCCTCCTGGCGCGAGGCCTGGGTTGCGTTCGCGGGCGGGGTGGTGTTCTGGCGCTCGTGGCAGCCAACGCAGGAAACGGTCTCGCCGGGCATGCCCACGAACCAGCTCCGCATGAGCTGCACGGCGCGGCCCTGCTCATCGAGGGGCTGCAGCGCGACGGGGATGTTGGCCGGTATCTTGAAGTAGACTGATCCGTCCCCGTTGACGGGGACCGTGCCCAGGATGCGGTGCACATCCCACGGGCCCTCGACGCCGACGTTCATGTGGCCGCCCATCTGTGGATAGGTGTAGTAAATCTCGAAGACGCGCATGGTCTTGACGGTGCCGCGCGGCACGCCCACCATGCCCTGGCCGCGGTACACGTCGGCCACGTACACCGTGGCCTCCTTGCTGTCCAGATTCACCTTGTCGGGAATGACGCTGGGGCGCGGGGCCTTGCGGAAGGGCACGGGCTCGAGGAGCGCGTAGCCGGGCGTTTCCCTGATGAGCAGCATGTTGTCAAAAATATCGACCAAGTACAGACCCCAGGACGATTCGGCCGTCAACTTGCACGACACGAGGAAATACTTGCCGCTGAGCGGATAGGGGTGCAGGAATTTCGGCCACGACCCGTCGACGAGGGTGTCCGCGATGACCGGTTCAACCTTCTTGCCGTAACCGGGGATGCGCTGGACCACGCCGCCGGCCTCGTGGCGGCCGTCGCCCGGGTCGAGAATCACCAGTTCGCCCATGCGGGGCACGCCGTGGTGCCCCGAGACAATGGCGACCACGGCGCTCGGGTGGTTGGGAATCGGGCGGGCGTAGAACATGGAATTGGGCCAGTAGGAGTTGCTGCCGTAGTATTCGGCCTGGTTTGTGCCGTCGGGGTTCATGCTGAACAGGATGCGCGTGAAGTAGTGGGCGGTGTCGGAGTATTCCCAGCGCGTGTAGAGCAGGCGCCCGTTGTTCAGGACGGTGGGGCACCAGTCGTGGTCCTGATCGAAGCAGAGCTGGCGGGTGTTCCGGCCGTCGGCGTCCATGCGGCAGAAATTGGCGACCGTGTTGCCGCCGCCGACGCAGGGCACGCCCTGGAAGGCGCGGGTCGAGTCGAAGGTGATGCGCCCGTCGGGCAGGTAGCACGCGTCATAGTTGTCCACATCGGGCTCTTCGCCGGTCGTGGCCTGGCGCAGCCCGGTGCCGTCGGCAAGCAACTCCCAGATTTGCCAGCGGTCGTGGCTGCCGATCATGGAAAAGAGCATCTTGTCCGCGTCAAAATTGAGGTCCACGTCGCCCACAAAGGCGCCGTTTTCGGGCTTGTAGAAAGTCTTAAGCTCGCCGTCGGGCCGCAGCGGCGAAAGCACGGCGATCTCGTTGTCGTAGCCCTTGGCGGGTATGGCGCAGTTGCCCTGCCAGTTCTGCGGCAGGCCGAGATTGCCCTCGCCGCGCTTCACCAGCAGGAGCCGGTCGAAGTCCAGCAGGGGATTGGCCAGCAGCGCGTCGCGCTGGAGGGCCAGGGCCTCTTCCACGGCGGGGCGCGCCTCATCCGGATTGCGGACGAGGGCCTGCCGGATTTCGGGGACGCGCCGCTCGCAGGCGTCGATGCGGTCGAGCAACGGCTGGGCGTTTTTGTACTGATCGGGAAATTCTTTGGCCAAGTCCGCGACGGCAAGGCGCAGGGCGGCATGGTTTACCCGTTGGAAATCAGCCAGATTTGCGCGGAATTTGCAGGACTTCACGTAGAGGTCGAGCCAGCGCGGGTCGTCTCCGGCGGCGGACTCCAGCGCGGCCAGTTCCTGGCGCAGGGGCTCGCCGACCTCTCCGGTGGTGCCGAGCGCGCGGCCGACCAATCCCTTCTGGATGTCCTTCGCGTCCGGGGTGGTGAACCAGGCGAGCATGGTTTCGCGGGAGGTGTCGCGGGTCAGCCAGGCGGTTTCCACGGGGAACTGGCGCGCCGTCTGGTCCCAGAGCGCGGCAAGGGGGTCGTTCTGGAAGGAGAAATAGAATCCGCAGCCGCCGATGCGGTTGAACACCTTGAGCAGCAGCTTGTTTTCGCCCGCCACGAGGGGCAGGTCGAGTTTGTCCGAGTCCTGCGCGGCCAGGCGCGCCACGTCCTGCGACAGGAGCTGTGTTCCGTTGAGCCATACCGCCAGCCCGTCATCGCTGCCGAGGCCCACTTTTATGGTCACGGGAACGGGGGTGGAGATCACGCGGTAGAGGTAGGCGACGGCGGGGCCGTCGCTTGCGGGAAGGGCGTTGGTGAATCCGTCGACGAGGTCCGTGCGGCGGTTCCAGAGCCGTTTGCCGTCGAGCCCCTTGGCCTCCAGGTCAACGGCGACCTCGGGAAAGGCCACGTCCGCAAAGGACAGCACCTTGAGCGGGTCCGCGGCATTCCAGGCGCCGAAGGTGACGGCCGCGCCGCCGGTCTGTTCCGCGCGCCATGCCTGGCAGCGCGCGCGGGCGTCGCGCATGGCCTGCGGCCATGCGGGCGCGTCCTGCGCGCCGGCGGTTTGGACCGCGCCAAGCACAAAAATGCCGACGAGCAGGAAGATGCCGCAGGCCGCCGCCGCAGTAACGCGTGATTTCATGACAGACTCCATTCGCACGATAAGAACCGAAAAGCATGCATGGCGCCCCGCGGCGCGCCGCCAGTCAAGAAAATGCCGGGCGGGGGAACCCCGCCCGGCAACCGGTGTTTTAGAGCTTGGCCTTGGGGTGGCTGAAGCGCAGCGCGTTGCCATCGTGATAGGTTGCGTACTCGGTGACTACCGCGCCCTCGGGCGCCAGCATCCAGTGCCACTGCTCCGCCGAGGCAAGCTGGCCGACTTCGCCGGGCATCAGCTTCTGCTCGGTGCGGGCCACGGCGCACTCCTTGTGCGATGCGGGAATGCGCGCATCGACGCCCGGCGTCGGCGCGCCCTCGCCGTAGATGTAAATCCAGCCGTGGCGGGGCATCCAGGCCTCCATCTTGGGGGCGGCGTCCGCCGTCTTCACGTGCTTGTGCTCGGGGATCATCTGCCCGGGGAGCAGGTAGATCTCATGGCCGAAATAGCTGTCCTTCTTGTCGTTGATCCAGAAGATGCCGGCCATGCCCACCTCGGTGAACTTGCCCAGTCCGAATTCGGCGACCCAGAAGTCGGCCGTCTTGAGGCGCGGGTAGACGGGGTACCCGAAGGCCTCGAACATCTCGTAGTAGGCCTGCTTGGCCTTTTCCTGGTCGAAGGTGCCGTCGGCCTTGTAGAAGTCCTCGTTGCGGTATTTTTTCATTGCCGGTGCCTTTGTTTCCGCCGCTTCGGCGGAGCCTGCAAGAATGGAGCCGGCCGCGGCCGCGGCCATGCCCGTCAACACAGTGCGTCTGCTGATGTCCATGGGAGATCTCCTTGGTTTCAAAAACGTCGTTTCAGGTTGCGTTGTATTGCCGTCAACTCGTTGCCTTCAAATCCCCCTTTGAAGGGGGATTTAGGGGCTTGTCCGCCTTCGGCGGGGATGTCACCCGCCGACTATTTCTTTTTCAAATCGTTGTAAAGTTCAAACGCCTGCTCGGGCTTGTACAACTGGTGCACCACGGCGCCCACGGCCTGCGCCATGGCGGCGGGGTCGTCGGCGGCGAAGATGTTGCGGCCCATGTCGACGCCCATGGCGCCCTGGTCGATGGCGTTGTACGCCATCTTGAGCGCGTCGAGCTCGGGCAGTTTCTTGCCGCCCGCGATGACGACGGGGACCGGGCAGCCGGCGACGACCTCTTCAAAGCCCTGCTCGCAATAGTAGGTCTTGACGAAATGGACGCCCAGTTCGGCGATGACGCGGCAGGCGAGGCCGAGGTAGCGCGCGTCGCGGACCATCTCCTTGCCCACGGCGGTGACGCCGAGCGTGGGCAGCCCGTAGCGGTTGCCCTCGTTGACCAGGTAGGCGAGGTTTTCGAGCGTTTCCCGCTCGTATTCGGCGCCGATGCAGGCCTGGGCCGTGATGGCGGAGGCGTTGAGCGCGAGCGCCTCCTCGACGGTGACGCCGATGACCTCGTTGCTCAGCTCTTTGAGGACGGTGGCGCCGGTGCTGCAGCGCATGACGACGGGCTTGCGCACTTCGGGGCCGATGCAGGAGCGCAGGGCGCCGCGGGTGCACATGAGGCAGTCCACATAGGGGATGAGCGGGGGCACGACGAGGTCGATGCGCTCGAGGCCCGTGGTCGGGCCCATGATGTAGCCGTGGTCGAAGGCGAGCATGACGGTGCGGCCCGACTTGGGGTTGAAGATTTGTGACAGGCGGTTTTTCATGCCCCAGTAGAGGTGGGCCGAGCCTTTGAGGAAGAAGCCCGGCGTCTCCATGGGAATGCCGACTCCGTAGTTCTTCTCTTCGCCGCCGCCCTGGGGTTTGTCTGCATCAGGCATTTGTGTCCACTCCTTTGAGGAAGCCCGCGAAGATGAGGGACACCGATGTGGCGCCCGCGTCGGGGGTTCCAATGCTTAGTTCTTTGATGTTGCGGGCGCGGCCAAACCGCGCCTGCATGTCTTTGGTCGCGGCGGCGCCGGCCGCGGCCGCCGTGGCCGCGTCGCGCAGCACGGACAGCAGGTCTCCACCGCTTTCCGCGGCACAGCCCGCGGCCATCACGGCGGGCACGAGCGCGTCCACCATGGTCTTGTCGCCCGGCTGGGCCTTGGTCTGGGCGCGCACGCCGGCGACGCCCGCCTCGAACGCGGCGGCCAGCGCGGCAGCGTCGAAGGCCTCTTTGCCCTCGGCCGCGTCGGACATGCCCATGAAGAACATGCCCAGCAGCGGGCCGGTGGCGCCGCCATCAACGCCGAGGATGCCCCAGCCCACGTCGTACAGCAGGGTCTTGAGGTCCCTGCCTGCGGCGGCGTCCACCGCCTTCTCGAGGTGGGCCATGGCGCGCAGCATGGTGGTGCCGTGGTCGCCGTCGCCGCCGACGGAGTCGAGTTTGCCGAGCAGTTCGTGGTTTTCACGAATCTGCACCGCGGCACCGCGCAGCATGGCGGTCATTTCTGTGCAGCCGATAAGGTCCGTCACGGTGCGGCGCCTACTTTACGGTCAGCGCGGGCGAGTTGCACGGGGCATCCCACAGCGCCTTGAGTTCGTTATCGAGCCGGCCGATGCACATCTGGAAGCCGCCCATTTCCTGGACGGTGAGGAATTCGCCGACAAGGGTGCGGGCCATCGTGATGCCCTTGGCGTCGAGGACCTGCCCGACGCGCCGCAGCACGAGGTAGAGCTCCATGAGCGTGGTCGCGCCGACGCCGTTGAGCATGACGAAGAGCTCGTCGCCCGGCTTCGCCTGGATGTCCTCAAGCAGCGCGGCCAGCATGATGTCGGCGGTCTCGTCGGCCGATTTGAGGCTTTGCGTGCCGCCGCCGGCCTCGCCGTGCTGGCCCATGCCCACGACCATTTCATCGTCGGCGATGGTGGCGATGACGTCGCCCGTGCTCGGGTGCGTCGCGCCGGACACAGCCAGCGCGAGGGTGGCCATGTTGGCCTCCATGCGCTCGGCGATGGCCAGGCACTCGTCGAGCGAGCGGCCCTGCTCGGCGGCGGCGCCGGCCACCTTGATGACGGGCAGGCAGCCGACGAGGCCGCGGCGCTCGTCCGGCGTCTCGCGCGGGCCGCCCGAGATGTCCTCGTGCGTGAGGACCTGCTTCACGTTGAGGCCCTCTTTCTTCGCCATGGCCATCGCCAGGTGGGCGGACATGACGTCGCCCGCGTGGTTCAGCACGATGAGCAGGACGCCCGCGTCGCGGTTGGCGGCGCGCAGCGCCTCAATCACGCGGGGCGGTCCGGGCGCGGCGAAAATCTCGCCGGGCACGCTGGTGTCGAGCATGCCCTCGCCCACGAACCCGCTCATCGCCGGTTCGTGGCCGGCGCCGCCCAGCGTCACCAGGGCGACCTTTTCTTTCGACTTGGGGCGGGCGCGCACCACCAGGTTGCTGCCCGACAGGACGACCTTGCCGGGATTGGCAAGGATAAAGCCCTCAAGCAGTTCCTGCACAAGGTTTTCGGGCTTGTTGACCAGTTTTTTCATGACCATGACCTGTTTCTCCCTCCGTTGGACCGGCAAAAGGCCGGAACGGTGTCTTATTTGCGCTTTTCCATCACCTCGACGAGCGCCGGACCGTCCATGATGAACGCGCAACGCAGCTCGGCTGTGGCGTCGAACGGCGGAATCAGCACATTCTGGCCGACCAGGGCCTCGTCGAGCGACTCCACGAGGAAGGCCGCATGGGGGCCGTTGCAAAGTTCGGGCGGCATGGGGGTGCCCTCTTCAAAGCGCAGGAATTCCACGCGGTAGGGATGGGCCTCGGGGTCGGTGATGTACACCTTCGCCCCCTCCAGGTAGGTTTCATTGGGCTGTTTCTCGTTAGTGGGGACCCCGAAATGGTGGAACACTGCCGATGCCATAGCGCTGCGCCTCCTGTTGCGTTTGAAAATGTGGTCGGGAAAAGGGACCCTCGGCCCAAGCCAAGGCGGCATGCATTATAACGAAGGACCCGCAGGGAGTCTACCGACCGCGCCGGAAAACCAGGAAAGCCCTTGGAGGGAACCGAACGAAAGAAGGGCATTGGGCCAAATTGACCTGGATAAGCTGGATGGACAGGTCTTGGTGCGGCCGGTGGCCGCAACCAAGAGACAAGCATTGTGACCACGGAACTGCACGGAATTGCACGGAATTGGGCAGAAGACGGATTAACAGGGATGAACTGGATGGAGGGGATAAATCGGAAGGCTCGGGCTGCGGCCTCCCTCTGTGCACCTCAGTGGCCTCTGTGGTTCATCTTCTTTGCCAATACTGTCTTATGGCTGTGATGGGCTGAAACTCTTCGAAAAGATGAACGGAGGTGAGAGGCAGTAGCACGGAGGGATGGCACCGCCATTGCTCTTTCAGTGCATCCTGTCCGGAATTTTTATTATCTGGAAAACTGGAAAAGACGGATGATGCCATCGTGAAGAACAAGACGATTGAATAGAACCTGCATGCTTTGCCTTTCCTGATTTCCTGAGTTCCAGATTCAATCCGTCTCATCCTGTGCGTCCTGCGTATCGCTGTTAAACACGCCTTCCCCATTTCGTGCTTTGCCGCTTTCAAGATGGCATCCCCTTCTGCCCACTCCGCCAAATTCGCCGTCCGTTTGACATTTCCCGCCCCATGGGGCTAGACTTTCCCTGTTAACGCGGGCCGCAAGGGTCCGCGTTTCTGCCCTTATACGCCTCTTTGTGGACGGGTAGCTCAGTTGGTAGAGCATCGGACTTTTAATCCGGTGGTCGCGGGTTCGAGCCCCGCCCCGTCCACCATATTTCCCTTTGTTTGCAACGGCGAGCGGGCCGTCGGATGCGGACATCGGATTTTATGCGGTTTGCCCGGTCCCCGCCCGGTCCGTTCAGCGCGCATCACGGACGACCTGCCAAGCCTTGCTCCGCATCGACTTTTCCACCCTGCGCAGCGGATGCACACGTTTGGCATCACAAAGTCCGATGAACCTCACTGCGTGCAATTGCGCGCATGCGGTGAGTTTGACAAGCCTCCGGCACCCGGGCTGACACCCGCAAGACAGCGGATGCGTTGCGGCATCCGCCCGGCATACCCACGGCACAACACCGACCCGACCCGGACTGCCCGCCCACCCGGCTGTCACCGTCATCCGTCGGCGGGACATTCCTCGAAAAGCGGGAGAGTATCTCCGCACGCCAAGATTGCTCCATGACCGTTGTCCTACTCAATGCAGCCTCAGACCCCGGGGACTTAAAATCCGTTCCCCGTAAGGGGATGAGGGTTCGAGCCCCTCCTCGCCCACCAGTATTTCTTTGCGCAGCAACGACTTTCGCGGGGGAAGGGTTAGGTCAACGGACTTTGTGATGCAGCCCCGGTCCCCGCCCGGTCCGTTCAGCGCGCATTGCAAACGGCCTGCCGGGCCTTGTCCCACATCGATTTCTCCGCAGCGCGTTTCGAAGGCCGTCGTCTGGCCACCAAAAGTCCGATGACCTCGACAGCACTACCGAGAGCGGCAGCGCGGGCCGATCAGGGCGAAACCAAGGGCGAGGGGCCTGCCGAGTGATCGGGCGACTATTTCATGTCAACGCAACGAATCCAAAGAACGCCGCCCAGTTCGTTTGGCACGTCATCGCCGTCGGGACTCTTGATGGTCTGCTGCGACTCGGGTATTGCGGACAGCGCCCACCAGCCGGCCCTGACGGGCACAAAAGCGAATTCGCCTTCCTGATTTGCCTTGAGGACTTGCGTGATGAAAGCATTGTTCGGCGCCTTTACCGCATGGTCCTTGTTCAGGTACTCGACCTCGATGCGGCACAGGGGTGCTGGCTTCCCGTTGACGCGGACAATACCGCGGAAGATGCTGTTCGTCCACATCGCCGTGCAGTTGACAAGGGGCTCTATTTCCACGGGAAGGCCCACAAGTGCGTCCCACCCCTCGTAATTCTCCCAGCCCATTTCCGACTCGGTGGGGATGCCTGAATTGCAGGAATTCAGGATCACCTTGGTGTAATGGGACACGATGACCCGTTCCTTCTGGTCCCAGTAGCCGCCGGGTTCCAGATAGAACACGTGCGCCCCCGGCTCTTTCATCGTCATTTTGCTCGTGTAGGCGGGCTGCCCGTCGGACTCCCCTGCCTTGAGATTGTCACGCAGGTCCTGTTTCTTGCCGTTGACCACAACACCGAACTGCTTCGGCGCGGGCATGGGCAGCGCGGGTCCGTTTTCCATGGCGTGCACGACAAAGCGCATGTCCATTTCCCTGACCGCCCCCGCTTGGGCGTCGGCGGTCTGTTCCGTGGGCACCATCACCTGCACATGCGCCGCAGCAACCGCACACGGAATCACGAAAGCAAGAATAGCGACACAGGATTTCATTAAACGCATGGCTTGTTTCTCCCCAGCTATACTGGGGGGGCGCAACTATGACCGGACAGATCAACAACACGCCCTGCCCGCCAAAGGCGGGTCTTCAGGAGACACACTTCCTTCATTATGGTTCCCGATTGTGATGGAGTCAACCCTTGAGCCGCACAAACAGGGCACAATTTGGCCCATTAAAAGCCGCGCATTTGTGGTTGGCAGAATGTTCCCGCCCTGCGGCATCTCCGGGTCTTCTTGCGTCCGGGATTAATAACGTTTACTTTGCGTCCGGCACCGGAACCGTCAGGTTCTGGCGAATCACCTCCGCGAAAGCGCCGAATGTCTTGAAATGAGAGGCATCATATTTGCCAATCTTACGCAGTACTTCCTCTTTGGAATCACGATGGAGGTCTATCGTTTCCCACGCCCCGTCGTACTGATAGACACCCCAGGTGGTATTGTCTCCCCCCACATATTTGAAAGTCCACGGCGACCAGTGCAACCCTTCCCCGTTGAACCTCTTCAAATACATGTCCATCGCCTTGATTGATGTCTCATCGTTGTTGATGGTGTTGAACTCTCCCAAATATATCGGCACCTCGCACCGCTCCTGCTCGCGTTTTGCTATAGTCAATATCCTGCCTGCCTCTTTTTCATGCTTGTCCATGCTGCCCGTCTGGTAAAAATGTATCGAGTAGAAGACGTTCTTCCAGTCTTTCTCCAAGGGAGCGGGGAAGAAGCCCTTCTCCTGGTATACACGCGAATCTGTCTTGTATCCGTCCTCCATTTGAATCATGTGCCTGTCGTCCGCCAACCGGATGGCCCTGTAGACAAGATCATGGACGTTCGCCCAGTTCTTTGCGTCGCGCGCCGACGCCGGCTCATTTAGACAGCCATAGCCCAGAACCGCCGGTTCATCCTTGAACCGCCCCGCAACGGCGGTCCACAAATCGCAGGTCCGTTTCTGGCACCCATCATTCCTGAACAGGACGCCCTTTCCCATCTCACCGCTGTGCTCCCAAACGTTCTGTCCGCCCGGCGCCCCATGCATGTCCAGCAGCGCATAAAGGCCGTTCGCCTTTGCCAACGACACCGCGCTCTCCAGCAGCCTGAACCCGTCCTCCCTGTATACGCCCACCGCAGAATCGTCTTCAATCCAGCGATACCAGAACGGAACCCGGACAAAATTGAACCCCATCTCTTTCACACGCCGGAAATCTTCGTTTCCAATCCACTTTTCGTGAAACGCCGACCATGTCTCCTTTGCTCCGTCTGCTCCGAACCGCTGTGTCAACACCCGGTCAACC
>CAIUWO010000431.1 GCA_903902895.1 Candidatus Hydrogenedentota bacterium
AGACCGTTCCGAGCCCAGGGCCAAGAAACGCCGGTCCAAAAATTACCAATACCTCACACAAACAAGGCGCCTGTTCAAGGAATGCCCCCATCGAAATCACTATAAAGCAACATCGCCTTAACTAAGTGCCATTCGGGACTGCCACCATTTCCAGCCAGCGGCCCATGCGGTGTTGCAGGAACTGAGCCTGGAAATGGTGGCTGTACCCGTGCCCGGCGTGCCCCCGCCTGCGATTTCAGTGTCCCAAAAAGCGCCTACTTACCGGTAGGAAAGCGCTGCGGAAAAAAAGTTTGTTTTCGCCCCCCGCCCCGTTGCTATAATCCGCCCCAATTGCGCATGACGGCTTTTCTGGCCGCAATGCCAAGCGCCGCCGCACAGGCGGCGGTCCCGGTCCGGGTAGCTGGTTGCGTCCGCCAAATTATGTCAAAGCAATGATTTGACGGTGCAAGCATACTTGGGCTGGAAATGGTGAATAGTAACAAAAGGTGGTCTGGCGCGCCGGCTGAAACGGGACGCGGGGCCGGCCTACAGGTTTTGCGGAAGACATGAGCACCGACACCGCAGAGACACCGATACTGGAGAGCCACGAGACGGAACCGGCCCACGCGGCCCACTCGACGGCGCTCGCCCAGGTGGCGCAGCATGAGAAACAGCTCATGGCGCAGCTTGAGGCGGCCCGTGCCGAGGCGGAGGCGATGATTGCGAAGGCGCGCGTTGACGCGCGCGGCATTGCCGACGCCGCCGCCGACGCCCTCGCGGCGGAACTGGCGAAGACCCGCGCCCTGGCCGAGGCGGAGCGCGAGAAGGTGCGGGCGGCGGTGGTGGAGGAGGCGGAGGGAAAAGCGCGCGCCGAATGCGGCCGGGCCATGTTGCGGCTCGACCAGGCTGCGGAACGGATCGCCGCACTGGTGCTTCCGGGCGGCGGGGGAGCCGGCCAATGATCACACCCATGAGCCGGATAGAGATTGTCTGCATGCGCGGCACGACCAGGGACGTGGTGGCGTTCGTGCAGGATCAGGGGATGGTGCATCTCGAGGATGTGCCCCTGGTGGTTCTGGAGGATCCGGGTTTCTTGAACCCGCTGCAGGCCACGCAGGAGGAGCAGCGCGACCAGACGCAGTTGGAGCGGCTCAACCAGGACCTGCTGGAACTGGCCCCGCTGCTGAGCGTCAAGCCGCCCAGGCAGGACATTGACAAAGCCGCCGCGGGGCTGGCTGCGCAGGAGCGCGAGCTTTGGGAGCGGCAGGTCCGCGATTGGAACCGGCTGCTGCGCCCCCTTGCGCGGGGCCGGGTCAACCACGCGGACAACGTCGCCGTCATCAATCAATATGTTGACATGCTTTCCGCCCTGGCGCCGCAGCTTGACAAGCGCGATTTCCGCCTGGGCGTCGGCGCCCGGTTTGTGGTCATTCCCTCGGCGGACAAGAACGACGCCGCCGCGCTGGCCGAACTGCTCAAGGAGCGGCTCGGGCCGGAGGTGCAGTTCCTGCACCAGCGCGTCCAGCGCAAGGTCACGGCCGGCCTGGTCCTCTATCCCGAGGCCATGGACGCCGCCGTGGAGACCGTGCTGCGCGAGTCCGGCGTGACCCCCGTGGACGCGCCCGAGGCGCCGGTCAAGGGCATGCCCTTTGACGCGGCGCTCGCCAAACTGGGCGACATGCGGATTGCCCAGCAGAAACAGCTGGTTGCGGCCCAGGAAAAGCTCACCGAGGCGTCGTGCTCCGAGGGCGCCCGGCTGCTCGCGCTCAAGGCCATCGTGGGCGACATGCTCCAGCGGCACCTCGCGTCCGAGCGGATGGCCGGCAGCGAACTGGTGACCGTCATCCACGGCTGGGTGCCCAGCGAGTCGCTGGAGGATTTCCGGGTCGTCCTGGAAAAGCGCTTCGGCGACGGCGCCATGCTGGCCGAGCTTCCGATGGAGAACGTTTCGGGCGAGAGCGTGCCCACGCGCCTGGAGAATCCCAAGTTCTTCAAGCCCTTCGAGCTGCTGCTGCAGTTGTACCAGCCGCCGACCTACGGCGGCATCGATCCGAGCATCTGGGTCGGCACCTCTTTTATTCTGTTCTACGGATTCATCATTGGCGACGTGTTCTACGGCGCCCTCTTCCTCGTATTGGCGCTGTGGTTGCGGAGCCGTTTCCGCGACATTCCGGCGGTTCGCGATCTTGGCATGATACTGGCCTACATGGGCGTCTCGTCCATGGTGTTCGGCGTGGTCTTTGGCGAGTACGAGGGAAATCTGCTCGAGGGCTACATTCCCCCCCTCTGGGGCCACCGCATGTCGATTATTCTTCCCCTCATGAAGCTGTCCTTGGTGGTGGGCATTGTCCACGTCTCCGGCAGCCTTATTCTGGGCATTCGCGAGGCGGCGCGCCACGGCCACCGCGGCCATGCCATGGAGAGGGTGGGCATGCTCACCGTGCTGTGGGGAATGATCATCGCCGTACTCGGCCAGATGGCTTACCTTCCCGCCACCGGCTCGCTGGTGGTCGGCCTTGGTCTTATCGTGGCCGGTGTCGCGACCATGTTCGCCGGCCTGGGTGTGGGCGCGCTGGTGCCCGTGATCGAACTTACCTCGCTGGCCACCAACGTGCTGTCCTACGCCCGTCTCATGGCCCTTGGTCTTGCATCGGCGGCGCTGGCGGATATCGGCAACAAGTTCATGTGGGATTTCGCCCACGAGGGCGGCGTCTATGTCGCCGTCGGCGTACTGATCAATTTATGCTTCCAGGCGCTCAACATCGCCATGGGTCTGTTCAGTCCGACGCTGCACTCGCTGCGTCTCAATTATGTGGAGTCACTCCCCAAGTTTTACGACCCGAAGGGGTTCAGTTACAAACCGTTCAGAAAGGAACTTCCATGGTAAAGACGCTGCAGGTAACCAAAAATACGTTCGCCGTGATGGCGGTGTTGTGCGTGCTGGCGGCCATCGCCGCCCCGTTCGCGTTCGGCGCCGAGGCCGAGGGCGCCGCCGCCCCGGTGAGCGGCCTTGCCGCGGCCGGCATGGCCATCGGCGCGGGCATTGCCTTCGCCGCGGGCGCGCTGGGCACGGGCATTGTGCAGTACGCGGTCTGCGCGAGCGGCATCGGCGTGCTGGCCGAGAAGCGCGAAATGCTTCCGCTGGTCATCATCTTCATCGCCATCCCCGAGACCCTGGTCATTCTGGGTTTCGTGCTGGCCATCATGCTCATCGGCAAGATCGTCTGATCGACCTTTCATGAGTACGGAACGTCTTCTTGACTCCATGACGCGCGAAACCGCGCGGCGCCGCGAGGAAATCCTCGCCGCAGCCCGCGCGGAGGCGGAGCGTATTGTCCGCGAGGCCCGGCAGCGGGCCGGGGCGGCGCACGCCGCCGCCGTGGCCGTGGTCGCCGCCGAACTGGCCGTGCTGTCCCAGCAGGGCCGGGAACGGGCCGAGGCCGACGCCGCGCGCGGCGTCTTTGTCATGAAGGACAACGTCATCCGCAAGGCGCTGGAGGCCTCGCGCAAACGGCTCGAAGAGCTCACGGCCCAGCCGGCGTTCCGGCCGGTGCTGGAGCGGCTCCTCGCCGAGGCGCTCGCCGCCGTACCGGTGGAAGAGCCCGCGCCCGAGCCCGAACCCGAACCCGAACCCGTCTTCGAATCGATGGGCACGGAGCCTTCGGTTCCCGAGGTTGCCCAGCCGGCATCCCCGGACATGACGCCCAACGACGATGCTCCCGTTCAGGATGAGGCCGAGGCGGTCGCGCCCCGTGAACCCAACGCGCATATCGTGCGGGTTCCGGAAAGGCACGCCGCCGGGCTGGGCGCGCAAATCGACGCGGCCGGCGCGCAGCTGGCGCTTGTGGCGGGCCCCAAAGACGGCGTGGTTGTAGAGGACAGTTGGGGCACGTTCCGCGTGACCAACACCCTGTCGCTGCGGCTTGCCCGGCTCGAGGGCGCAATCCGGACGGAGGCGAACGCGATTCTGTTCGGCCGGGAGGCGCGCCAGTCATGAGCATACGCACGACCTACGGCATCTACATCAACGCGCGCATTCACGCGCGCCGCAGCGAACTGCTGACAAAGCCGCGCTACGAGGAAATGCTTCAGTGCACCGACACGGCCGGCCTTGCGCGCAACCTGCTTGCCAACCCTTTCTACGAGAAGGACATGGCCGAGGCCCTGCTGCACGGCGACGGCGCGAACGCCGTCGAGGAGGCCGCGGGGCGCAATCTGGACCGTGAGTTTGAACTGCTGACCCGGCTGGTGCGGCGCGAGCCCCTGCGCGCCGAGGCCATGATGTATTTTCTTCACCGCTGGGATCTGGCGGCGGTCAAGTCGCTCATGCGGCGCGGCATCCGCGGCGAAAGCGCGGGCCGCTTCGGCCTGGTGACCGGGCCGTCGCTGCCGTGGCCGGTGATGGAGCGCTACGCGGCCCAGGCCGGCACGCTTGAGGCCACGGTGCAGATGCTGGCGGGCCAGTTCCCGTCGCTGTGCGGAAGACTGCCGCGCCTGCTCGCCTCGCGCAACGAGGAGCAGCACGGCGCCGAGGCGGTGGCCATGCTGGAGACGGCGCTGGACCGGCGCTATTTTGAGCGCTGCGGCGACTTCATGTGGACGGGGCCCCGTCTTGCCCCGGTGCGCGAGTACCTGCGCCTTGAGGTGGACCGGATCAACCTGCGCTCCGTGCTGGCCGACCTGCTTTACGGCGCCAACACCGCCGAGAGCCGCGGGCCCTGGCTGCGCGGCGGACTGGTGGACGCGGCGATGCTGGACATGTTCGCCGCCAGCGGGAGTCTGGAGCAGGCCACGGTCCTGCTTGAAAACACGTCCTACCGGGCGCTGCACCAGGTGTTCACCCGGGTCCAGCAGACGGGCCAGTTGGGCGCGCTGGACCGGCGCTTTGAAATGTTCTTTGTCGAGCGTCTGGGCAAGATGGTCCACCAGGACCCGTTCGGCCTGTCGCTTTTCATGAATTATGTGTGGCTTAAGTGGCTCGAATGCGCGAATCTGCGCGTGCTGGCGCGGGGGGTCGAAGCAGGCCTTCCGTCCGGGCGCGTGCGGGAAGAACTCATATGTCTAACGTAGTGGCGCTGGCGCGCGGCGCGTTGGCGATGCAGATGGCCCTGGCGGGGCTGCGCGTGGAGCAGCCCCTGACGGGGGATGCCGCGGAGAGCGTGCTTGACGAGATCATGCGCGACCCGGGGCAGGTGACCCTGGTCATCGTGCAGGACGACTACCGCCGAAAGTTTTCAGAATGGTTCCGCGACCGGCTGTCGCGGCACAAAACGCGTCCGTTGATCGTGTACTGCCCGGAATCCCCGGGCGGTGACGGGGATGTGGACGCATACATCACGTCCGTGCTGAAACCCGCACTGGGTTTCGAATTACGGTTGGAGTGAGCGCGATGGTGCAGACAAGGCAGACAAGAGAGCCAATCACGGGCAAGCTGTGCCTGGTGTCCGGTCCAATGATCGGCGCCTCCGGCATGCTCGGCGTGTCCATGGGCGAGATGTTGCGCGTGGGCAAGCTGGGCCTGATCGGCGAGGTGATCCGCATCAACGGGGACACCGTGTATGCCCAGGTGTTTGAGGACACCGGCGGCATGATGCTGGGCGAGCCCGTCACGAGCCTGGGTTATCCCCTGTCCGTGGAACTCGGACCGGGCCTGCTCGGCGGCGTGTTCGACGGCATCCAGCGCCCGCTGGAGGTGCTGCGCGGCATGTCGGGCGACTTTATCGCCCGCGGCCTCACCGCGCCCGCCCTGGACCGCGCCAAGAAGTGGGCGCTGACGCCCACCGTCACGGCGGGCCAGAAGGTGGTCGGTGGCGACGTGCTCGGCACCGTGCAGGAAACGCGGGCGTTCATGCACCGCGTTCTTGTTCCGCCCAACGTGTCCGGCGTGGTCAAGTCCGTCGTGGACGCGGGCGAGTACACCGTGGAGCAGACCATTGTCGTGCTTGAGGACGGCACCGAGCTGGCCATGATGCAGCGCTGGCCCGTGAAGCGGCCGCGCCCGGTCGTGCGCAAGCTGCCCGCCAACCAGCCCTTCATCACCGGCCAGCGCGTGCTGGACTGCATTTTCCCCGTGGCGCTGGGCGGTTCGGCCGTGGTGCCGGGCGGCTTCGGCACGGGCAAGACCGTGGTGGAGCAGACCCTTTCCAAATACTGCAACGCCGACATCATCGTGTACGTGGGCTGCGGCGAGCGCGGCAACGAGATGGCCGACGTGCTGGACGAGTTCCCCGCGCTGACCGACCCGAAGACCGGCGACTCGCTGATGAACCGCACGATTCTCGTGGTCAACACGTCGAACATGCCCGTGGCGGCCCGCGAGGCGTCGGTGTACTCCGGCATCACGCTGGCCGAATACTACCGCGATCAAGGGTTCAGCGTGGCCATCATGGCCGACAGTTCGTCCCGCTGGGCCGAGGCGCTCCGTGAGATTTCGTCGCGCCTGGAGGAGATGCCCGGCGAGGAGGGCTACCCGACCTACCTGTCGGCGCGCATCGCCGAATTCTACGAGCGCACCGGCCGGGCCGAGGTGCTGGGCACCGTGGCCGAGGGCGACGAGCCGCGCCAGGGTTCGATGACGCTGGTGGCCGCCGTGTCGCCCGCGGGCGGCGACTTCTCCGAGCCGGTGACGCAGACCTCGCTGCGCGTGGCCGGCGGCTTCTGGGGGCTCGACGCCTCGCTGGCCTACCGCCGCCACTATCCGGCCATCAACTGGAGCGTCAGCTACACGCTGTACCTGGAAACGCTCAAGCCGTGGTTCCGCGACAACGCCCCCAAGGGCTGGCTGGAAAACCGCCAGCGCGCCATGGAACTGCTCCAGCGCGACGCGGAAATGCAGGAAATCGTGCAGCTCGTCGGCCCCGACGCCCTGCAGGACGCGGAGCGGCTCATCCTCGAAACGGGCAAGATGGTCCGCGAGGTGTTCCTGCAGCAGAACGCCTTCTCCGAAAACGACGCCTTCAGCAGCCTGGAGAAGACCGGCGGTCTGCTCGAAACGCTGCTGGAGTTCTACGACCTGAGCAAGAACGCGATCGAGAACGGGGTGACCCTGAACCGCCTGATGGGGCTCCCGGTGCGCGAGGACATCGCGCGGTTGCGCAACGAATCCAACGCGGACTTCGCCGAAAAGCGGGCGACGGTGTGCGCCAGAATGCGCGCTGACGTCACCGCCGCGGCCACGAAGAAGGGATAAGAGATCATGACCGGCAACAACCAGCCCCCCGCGGAAGCCCCCCTCCGGGCCGAATACTGGGACCTGACCTACATCTCCGGGCCGCTCGTGTTCCTGAAAAACGGCGGGCGCTTCCCGTCCGGCGCCATCCTCGAGCTGACCATGGCCAGCGGCGAGACGCGCCAGGGCCAGGTGCTTGAGGCGAGCACGAGCCACGCCGTCGTCCAGGTGCTCCAGGGCACCCAGGGCGTCGATGTGAAGGGCACCTCGGTGTCGCTCAAGCAGGACGTGGCCACCATCGGCGTGTCCACCGCGCTGCTGGGCCGCCGCTTCAACGGAACGGGCGTGCCCATCGACGGGCTGCCGCCCGCGGTCGTCGACAAGGAGATGAACATCAACGGCGCGCCGATGAACCCGGTGGCCCGCGACAAACCAAACGACTTCATCGAGACCGGCGTGACGGCCATCGACGAGTTCAACACGCTCGTGCGCGGCCAGAAGCTGCCGATCTTCTTCGGGTCCGGCCTGCCGGCCAACGAGGTGGCCAACCTGATCGTGCAGCAGGCGCGCACCCGCGACGCGTCCGAACAGTTCGTGGTGGTCTTCGGCGCCATGGGCATCACCGAGCGCGAGGCCGACTACTTCATGCGCTCCTTCGACGAGGGCGGCCAGGGCGGCCGCGTCGTGGCCTTCATCAACAAGGCCAACGACCCCGCCATCGAGCGCGTCTTCACGCCGCGCTGCGCGCTGACCGTGGCCGAGTACCTGGCCTACGAGATGGACTACCAGGTGCTGGTGATCCTCACCGACATGACCAGCTACTGCGAGGCCCTGCGCCAGGTGTCGAGCGCCCGCGAGGAAATCCCCGGCCGCCGCGGCTACCCCGGCTACATGTACACCGACCTTTCGACCATCTACGAGCGCGCCGGCCGCATCCGGGGGCGCAAGGGCTCGGTCACGCAGATGCCCATGCTCACCATGCCCGACGACGACATCACGCACCCGATCCCGGACCTCACGGGCTACATCACCGAGGGCCAGATCGTGCTGAGCCGCTCGCTGCACCGGCAGGGCGTGTTCCCGCCGGTGGACATCATCCCGTGCCTGTCGCGCCTGATGAACAACGGCATCGGCGAGGGCCGCACGCGCGGCGACCACCGGCAGGTGGCCAACCAGCTCTACTCGGCCTACGCCCAGGGGCTCGACATCCGCAAGCTGATGACCATCATCGGCGAGGACGCCCTGAGCGACATGGACAAGAAGTTCCTCAAGTTCGCCATCCAGTTCGAGCGCGAGCTGATCGGGCAGGGCTGGACGCGGCGCACCATCGACGAGTCGCTGGACGCGAGCTGGAAACTGCTCTCGCAGCTGCCGCGCGCCGAGCTGACCCGCATCGACACCAAGTATGTCGACCTGTACTACAAGGCCGAGGAGGAGGCCGTTGCGGCCGCACCCGTTTCCTGAACCGCATGAACCATTTCCGAAAGTCCGGCAATGTGCGCTGAAAACATAACACCGACGCGGATGAACCTGCTGAGCAGGCGGAGCCAGGTCAAGCTGGCCTCCGACGGGCTCTCCATCCTCCGCGGCAAGCGCGAGGCGCTGCTCAAGGACCTGATCCGGCGCGCCAGGCTGCTGCGGGACAAGCAGCGCGAGCTGCAGCGCCGCGGCCGCGAGGCCAACGCGTCCCTGGCCATGGCCCGGGCCGTGCGCGGCACCGCCGAGGTCGAATCCGTGACCGCCGCGGGCGAGCGCCCGCTGACCGTTTCCGTCCAGATCGAAAAGCTGTGGGGCCTGCGCCTGGGCGTGGTCCAGCACGGCGGCGTCATCCGCGCGCCGCAGGACCGGGGCATCAGCCGGGTCGACTACAGCACGCACGTGTTCGACGCGGCCGCGGCCGCCGAGGCCCTGGTGGAGCAGATGCTCGAATGCTCTCCGCTGGAGCTGCAGGTGCAGACGCTGGGCGAGGAAATCCGCAAGCTGGGCAGGCGCATCAACGCGATTGAGGAGTACCTCATCCCGCGCCTGCGCGAGGAAATCGCCTTCATCAAGAGTGTTCTTGAGGAGCGCGAACGGGAGGAGCGGTTCCGGCTCAAGCGGGTCAAGAAGAAGAAATCCCGCTCCAAAGAGGAGGTGGCCGATGTTGCTGAGTGATCTCCTGCACGAGCGCGTGGTGAAGATGAACGTCCGCTCCCAGACCAAGGAGCACGCCATAGAGGAGCTGATCGACCTGATCATCGAGGCCGGCGATCTGCCCATGTCCCTGCGCGCCCACGCCATAGAGACCATCCACGAGCGCGAGAAGATCATCGGCACCGGCATGGAGCACGGCGTGGCGCTGCCCCACGGCTCCACCGACCGCATCGACTCCATCATCGGCGCGCTGGGCATCGCCCCGGCCGGCGTGAATTTCGACTCCATCGACGGCGAGCCCGCGACCATCATCGTGCTGCTGCTGATCCCGCGCAAGAGTTTCCAGGAGCACATCCGCGCCATGGCCGCCATCGCGCGCGTCATGCGCGAGGAGGCCAACCGCACGGCGCTGCTGGCCGCGAAAACCCCCGCCGAAATCACCCATATCATTGAGGAAATCGAGGAGCGCAACGGCTGACCGGCGGACGGGTTGGCGCGCGGCGCAGGCGCCGCGCGGTGGAATGAAACAGGATTCAGAATGACGCGCGGAACCGAGAGGTCCCGCGCGTTTTTTCATTTGCATGCCTCGGGTACAGGCACCTGTTTCCGGTTTGGGGAAAATTGGCAGAGGCAGGGTTATTGGCGGAAACAGGATGCCAGTCCCCCTGCGGGGCTGTGCCCGTGCCCGCCAGGGATTCGTGGCACCCTCAGACCCGGACATGGTCCGGGTTTGGGGGTGATTCCGGTCGGGGTGCGCGTGGTCTTGGGTGAGCAATCCCATGCCATGGCCTCACGCTGTTCGGCCACGGCCTGAGGGTGCCACGAGCCGGTGCTGCGGGACGGGGGACCCGCGCCATGAGGGCCTCTCGCTTAAGGACTATTTTGGGTGAGTACCCCCATGCCACGGCCTCACGCTGTTCGGTCACGGCCTGAGGGTGCCACGAGCCGGTGCTGCGGGACGGGGGTGCCACGAGTTCGGTGCTGCGTCATGGGGGACTGCCACAAAGGGCGCCCGCTTGCGGGCGGCAAGGCGGTGCCGCCCCTTCGGGGCTCCATTCAGGGGATAACGGTTGCCTGGGCCTGACGGCCCAGGCTGATAAATGCCGCGCCTTTGGCGCTCCGGACCAAGCCGCCGGGGGACTGCCTCCGATTTCAGCCAAAGGCCCAATTGAGGTCAGTCAAAACGGAGACCTGAAATCGGTGGCTGTACCCGTGCCTGCTCGTCGTGTCTCGGGTACAGGCACCTGTTTCCGGTTGGGGGGATATTGGCAGCGGCAGGGTTATTGCCGGAAACAGGTGCCAGTCCCCCTGCGGGACCGTACCCGTGCCTGCCGGGAATTCGCGAATTTGTGGCACCCTCAGACCCGGACGCGGTCCGGGTTTGGGGGTGCTTCCCCCTGCGGGGTCAGTCGTAGAGCACCACCATCTACGGCGCGCTCACGGGCAACGACTGCGAGGCGTGCTTCCCCCTGCGGGGTCAGTCCATGAGCACCACGGTTCCCGGGGGCACAAGCGGCTCGGCGGTGTCGGCGCTCCACGCGTCGGGGACGCCGGCGGCCTTGGTCTTCCAGAATTCGTCCCATCCGGTGTTTTGCAGGAAACTCGGCGCCGGCTGGCCCGCTTCGGTCCAGAGGAGGGACAGGGCGTCGCGGGCCGCGTTCTGCACGCGCATGTCCCCGGCCTTCATCAACTGGAGCAGCATGGGGGTGGCCTCCCGGACGCCGAGCGCCTCAATGCCGTGGACGGCGGCGATGCGCACGTCGGGGTCCTCGTCCGTCATGCCGCTTTTCATGAGTTCCAGAGAGGACTTGTCCCTGAGCTTGGCGAGACAGCGCAGCGATGCGGCGCGGGCCGACGCGCTCTGGCTGTGGGCGGTCTGCATGAGGGTTTCGCGCATGTCCTCGGGCTTCATCTCGAACATCACCTCGAGTATCGGGGCCAGTTTGTCGGGATTGATTTCGGGCAGCCGCATTTTTATGTACCGGTAGGGGGACTTGTCCGTCTTGGCCATTTCCAGGAGCCCGCGCCTGGCGCTTTGGGCC
>CAIUWO010000432.1 GCA_903902895.1 Candidatus Hydrogenedentota bacterium
AGACACAAACCTGTCTGGCGCATGACCTTCTCCTTCTGCTGTGGTCACATAATACGCCATTATATTGTTTCGTTATTTACGTGTCAAGATACTAGGTGCCGCGATATTGTCGTCCTTGCCCGGCTCGATATTGAAGGTAAACGTCACTTCAATCCCGATGGTCAAGATGTCGGGCGGACGCACCTCCATCTGTATAGGGAAGGCTACCACGCCAAATGGGCTTTTCCTGTACCGCCTGAGCATTTTTGTGATATAACTGACATGTGGAAGTCTTTCAATGACTTCCTGAACTTCTGTAAGATTTCAGGGGTTCCGCAGATTCAGTGGGACTTGGAATAATGATTGAGACAGCGAACGGCCTAATCGAAAACTACCATGCATGGTTGCGCAGCAAGACAGAGCTGCGTCAGTTGCAGGATTCCGCAACCGTGTCTGTAAGCACCCCTTTCCTGGACCGCCACAACGACTGCATTGAGGTCTATTTGTCGAGACAAGGAACTGGTTTCCTGCTCAGCGACGATGGCGATACAATTGCAGACCTTGCAATGTGCGGCATGTCCTTCGGCAGGAGTCGCAAGCGGCAAGAACTATTGCACGCCACTCTCAACGGCTTTGGTGTTCGTTTGGAAGACAGCGGGGCGATTACAGCGAGTGCATCCTCAGCCGAAGATTTTCCGGCCAAGAAGCATAATCTCGTTCAAGCTATTCTGGCCGTTAACGATATGTTTTGCATGGCCGAACCGGTCGTTATGAAGGTGTTTCTTGAGGATGTTGCCGATTGGCTCAATGAAAACAAGATTCGCACGGTCTCTGGCATCAAGTTCCCGGGGATTTCGGGATATGACCACCACTTCGATTTTGTTATCCCGGCATCTGACCAGCAACCTGAAAGGGTGCTTAAAGCGATAAGCTGGCCCAATAGGGAAGCAGCCCAGATGATGGCGTTTTCCTGGCAAGATGTTCAACGTATGCGTCCGAATAATGCTCGAGCCGTTGCGATACTGAATGACCGAGAGCGTAGCCCCAAGAATGACGTGTATAACGCCTTGCGCCAGTATGACATTGAAGCGTTACCCTGGAGCAAACGTACCGAGTGGCAGCCTAAACTCGCTGCCTAGACTTCAGTGCGGTTGAACCGGCGGCCCCCTCTACCTTCAGGGCGACCACTCCGGCGTCTCCTACCGCAACATGGTGCTGCGCCCCGTGGTGAAGTGACCGCGGCCTGACACAGAAAGCGCAATGCCCCCCACGCCGATGGCGTGGGGGGCATTTTCATCTGCGCGGGGATTTACCCTTACATCGGATAAAGCAGGTTCAACCGGTCGCCTTCGGGCGCCGCGCCGAGGCGGTCCAGCGCGGGCCGGTACCGCGCGTCGCCGAACTGGACCACCGCCTGCCGCAGGAACGGCCGCAGCGATTCGGCCGGGTCGATGGGTTGAATCTCCTTGTACGGCCAGGGCTTGGCGGGGTCGAGGTGGGTGAGCAGGAAATCGAGCGCTGCGGGGATGCCCTGCCCCTCCGGCCCGCGGTAAGCCCACAGGTCAACGCCCAGTTGCCTGCCCATGGCGACCAGCGCGAACATGGCCTGCAGGTTGTACACGCTGTAGTGGAACGACTTGGTGCGGCGCAACTCCTCCGGCTGGCTGCCGTCGGCCCGCACCTGCTTGTCGATGCGGCGCCCTGCGGCGCCCTCCAGCACGGCGCGGGCATGGGCCGTGTCGCCGGTGTACAGCGCGAACGCCGCCGTCTGCACGTCATAGTACATGGCGTGGTTGTTGCGTGTCAGCCCTTCCAGCTTGCCCGGCGAACTGGTTTCCAGCCAGGTGAGATAGTCGCGGAACCACTGCTGGAGCCCGCGCTCGTCCGCGTCCGTCCATGCCGGCGCGCCGCGCAGCAGCAGCGCGGCGTCCACCACACGCGTGG
The DNA here is from genome assembly GCA_903902895.1 of Candidatus Hydrogenedentota bacterium. GTDB lineage: Bacteria > Hydrogenedentota > Hydrogenedentia > Hydrogenedentales > CAITNO01 > CAITNO01. The sequence goes on from CAIUWO010000432.1 coordinate 1,924, forward strand.
CGAAGCCGACCGACTCGATGATGCCCGTCGGGGTGCCGGTGCTGCGGCCCGGCACGCCCTGCGCGAAGTTCAGGTTCGGGTTCATCCGGGTCGCCTCGTCGAGAAAGAAAGTGCGCAGCAGCAGCGCGGCCCGTTCGGCGTGGCGCCCGTCCCCGGTGAAATAGTGCGCCAGAGCCAGCGTGTGCACCGCGCCGGCCATGCCGTGCAGTTGCGGCCCGTCATACAGTTCCGATTCCGGATTGCGCTCGCCGTCCCTGCACACATAGGGCAGCCCGTCCGGCGTATCCGGGTTCGGCCACCAGTAGATCGCCAGGCTCCGGTAGTCGTGCCGGTCGCCGCTCGGCGGCAGCACGCTTTTGTTGACCACCGTGAACGGCCCGGCGCCCATGGCCGCGTCCGCCGCCGTCCGCAGCGCCGCCACGGCGGCGACCGCGGCCGCTTCGCCGTCCAAGGCGCGCCGCCTCGCCTTGGCCAGCAGTTGCGCGTCCAGCAGCACCAGCCCGGTGCGGGCGGTGGGGGCGGCAGCAGGCTTGGTGGCGGTGGCGCAGCCGCAGGCCAGCAGCGCGGCGGCGGCAAGGACGCATAGGGCGGCGTGTTTCATGGCGGTGCTTCCCTACGGTTGCGGCGGCTCCGGCGGCGGGTTGAGCGGGGCGATGCGGCCGTCGGGCGCGATGGTCACGCGCACCAGGCCGGCCTGCTCGTGGATCGGCGCGCTGGGGTCGCTGCCGAAAATCGTGCTCCACCAGTTGCCCTCGATATCGCGGAAGAACATGTTATGGCCGCCGTGCGGCACGGCGCAGTAGCGGTCGCCATAGGGGCCCATCAGGCTGTCCGACGTGGCGCTCATGCAGTGGTAGTCGCCGTTGATATAGTCGGCACAGCACAGATGGTACTTGCCGTCGGCCTTGAAGATAAAGGCGCCCTCGAAGCCCACCTGCGGGTTGTTGGCGGGAGCCAGCAGTTTCGGCTCCGCCGCAAGGCCGCTCATGTCGTCCTTCATGGGCGCGATCATCCCGTTCTGCCAGACGAAATAGACCGTGCCGTCGTCGTCCTGAAAGAGCGACGCGTCGATGTTGCCCGTCAGCGGCCCGTCGGTCTTGACGTCCTTGTACGGCCCCTCGGGCTTGCCGCTCACGCTCTTGAGCAGGCCCGTGCCCTCGTAGTTCATGCAGTAGGTCAGCCAGTAGGCGCCCTTGAGGTAATGGATCTCCGGCGCCCACAGCGCGCGCTTGCCGCCGCGCTCCTTCTGCCAGGTCGCGTCTTTCTCGAAGGACCAGACCAGCCCCTGCGGCTCCCAGGTCTTCAGGTCTTTCGACTTCCACAGGCGGATGCCTTCGTTGGTCACCCACCACGTGGGCGCGCCGGTCGTGCCGACCAGGCAATACTCGCCGTCCACCACGCAGACGCTCGGGTCGCGCAGCGGCGTGTCGAAGAGCGGCGTCACGGCGGGCAGCAGTTCCTGCGCGGCGACCCAGGACGAGCGCAGCTCGCGCGTGTCGAGCGACACGATGTAGGGCATGCCACCGTCCGCCTCCAGCGCCAGGTCGTTGCGGTCGCGAGCGGGCAGGAAGCAGCTTGCCATGAAGACGAGCCCGTCCTGCGCGTAGACCTCCAGCGTGGTGCGGTCCACCAGCACACGCAGCGCGATCCGCTCGTTGATTGGCGCAGTTGCCTGTTTCGATGAATCAAGCGTTTCCATCTTTTCACTTAGAGAGAGAAGGACTTTGGAGGGGACCACTGGCGCCTCTTTACCCAGCACGGCCAGCTTGTTGCCTTCGGCGCTCCAGACGATGTGTTGGTCACGCACGCTTAGCGTGATGCTCTTGGCCCCGCGCGGTTCAATTACCAAGTTCAGGTCTAACAAATCGCCCGAAATACCTTCAAACGGGTTCTCGCCGGGTTTCAGCGGCACACCGCGCATCCCCTTCAGTTTTCCGCTCAGTTTCTCGATTTCACGCACGGGCCAGTGATACATGCGCGGGCCCTCGGGCGTGGAGCGCAGCGTCAGTTCGCAGGGGAAGCCCATCTGCTGGTTGAACGGCATCTGCGGGTAGGCCCCGCCGTTCATCCAGCCAATCTGGATGCGCCGCCCGTCTTCCGCGGGGATGTCGCTGTAGGTCTGGGCGGCGTAGTAATTGCCGCCGTAGTGGCCCTTGATGACGTCCGTCTCGGGCG
>CAIUWO010000433.1 GCA_903902895.1 Candidatus Hydrogenedentota bacterium
CGGCACGCGGCCACGAGGCTGCCGTTCGCCGCGCGGACGAGGGCGACCTCGCTGACACCCTTCCATTGGGGCACGGCGGTGTCGCCGGTCCAGGTCCGGCCCTCATCGGCGGAGAAGCGGATGTGGCCCGTTGAGTAACCGGGCCCCTTGGCGGCGCTGTACCAGTCCGTGTCCATGGCGTAGCCGGTCTGGACAAGCCGGAACGCGCCGCCGTCTTTCTTCTCGACGAGCATGGGGTCCCACATGTTCCACGTCTTGCCGTTGGGCGCGGGCGGCACGGGCAGCGACTCGGTCTTGGGCTCGGGCCCGCCCCAGGTTGCGCCATAGTCGGCACTGAACCAAAGCCGGTCCGTTACGAGCAGCAGTTTCCCGTTCCCGAGACAGCTCAGGCTCGTCCCCAGTCCCGGAATGGTGTTGCCGTTTTTGTCGAGCGCGACGGGGCGCGGCTCGGTCCACGTGGCGCCGCGGTCATCGCTGGTCAGGACCATGGCGTGATGCGGGTAGTCGCAGCCCACGAGCATCAGCAGGCGGTCCTTTTCGGGCATATAGACAATGTAGGGGACGGCCACCACGCGGTCCCAGTGTTCCGTCACGATTTGCAGCTGGGCGGGCACTTGAACCGGCTTGTCACCGTTCAGCAGGCGCACGCTGTGCGGTTGCCATGCATCGGCGGGTTTGGCGGGTTCGGCCTGTGCGGCCCAGGCAAGGGCGAAGAGCAAACAGGCGATTTTCAGGGACAATGGGCGCATGGCGTCATTCTCCTCGGCGGTACGTCATGATGTTATGCGACACTTTACCACGCGCGACACCTGTTCTCCCATCAGGGCTTGCGGATGCACGGGCGACCTGTGAGCGCCGCCTTGTCGTCATGCCGTGCACGCGGGCATCCACGCCCGCCACAAGGGCGGGCGCTACGGGAAAGCCCAGCCACCTTCGCCCACAACGTCAAACACCACGGTCATTGCGAGGAGGGCAAAGCCCGACGCGGCAATCTCTGGCCGCTCAGCGCCACGGTTCCATGAGAGTGCTTCGCTTCGCCCGCAGTGACGTAGTATTGTGTGTCTCTCATGGAGGTTCATGCGATGCGCTGGATGCTTGCTGTTACGACAGCCCTTTCGTACGCCGCGATGGCCCAAGACCAGACAATCGACGCCACCACGATCTACGGGAAAACGCTCTGCGGCTATCAGGGCTGGTTCCGCTGTCCGGGCGACGCGCTCAATATCGGCTGGGTGCACTGGAGTTGGGACACGAAGCGGATCGTTCCTGAGACACTCACCTTTGAGATGTGGCCGGACATGTCGGAATACCGGGCGGCGGGGCGGTACCGCGTCGACGGCTTCACCTATCCCGACGGCAAGCCGGCGGAACTGTACAGTTCGGACGACCGGGGCGTGGTGTTCCGGCATTTTCAGTGGATGGCGGAATACGGCATTCACGGGGTGTGGCTCCAGCGTTTTCTGGTGGGGCTGCCCGAGGGCCCCGAAGGGCCGGTGATGTACGCGTCGCACAAAAGGGTGCTGGAGCAGGTGCGTCTGGCGGCGAAGGCGACGGGCCGGACCTGGGCGGTGGCGTACGACATGGCGGCGATGCCGCCGGAGAAGATTTTCGAGGCGGTCACCAACGACTGGAAACGGCTGGTGGACGCGGGGGTGACCAATGATGACCGGTACCTGCATGAGCAGGGGCTGCCGGTGATGATGGTGTGGGGCTTCTACCCGAAGCAGAACATCACAGCGGAGTTGGCGAACCGCATCATTGATTTCTTCAAGAACGACCCCAAGTACAAAGTCTTTCTGGCGGGCGGCTGCGAATGGGAATGGCGCACAGAGACCACGCCGGGATGGCCGGAGTTCCTGCGCCGCTACGACGTGATTTCCCCGTGGAACGTGGGCAACTATTCCATCGACAAGGAGGGCGACAAGTACGCCTCCACGCACTACTGGCAGGCGGATATTGAGGAGGCCAAACGCGCGGGCATGCTCTACCTGCCCGTGTTCTATCCCGGTTTCAGTTGGGACAACCTCAAGCGGCTCGCGCCGGGAAAGTCGATCATAGAACGGCAGGGCGGCCGCTTCTTCTGGAAGCAGTTTTGCGCGGCGGCCGAACTGGGGCTGGACATGGGCTATGTGGCGATGTTCGACGAGGTCGACGAGGGCACGGCCATCTACAAGGTGACCAGCACGCCGCCGGTGCAGGCGCACTTCGTCGGCTATGAGGGGCTGCCGAGCGACTGGTACCTGCGCCTCGCGGGCGAGGGCACGAAGATGCTGCTGAAGCAGCGGGCCTTCACCAGGGAATTGCCGTTGCGGCCTTGAAGGAGAAGGCAGGAAACCACGGAACCGCACGAAGAAGAGCAGAAGGCATATTAACATGGATGAAGAGGATGAAGAGGATGAATCGATCCGGCGATGAGCGGGGCCCCGCCTTCCTTCCGGACCACTCCGTGCGGCCATGTGTCACAATCGTGGCAAGCCGCGAAGGTTTTGCCAGAGTGGGGCAGACATTCCTGTCTGCCGTCTTTGTCCTTCACAAGCCGCATGCCGAACATCATACCGCAGCCTGGATCTTTCAATCGGGAACTCAGGAAATCAGGAAGGGCAGGGGATGCAGGCATTGCGCCGGCGTTCTGGTCCTCTTTGCCGCCTCCACTCTATGCCTCTTTCTGCTTTCCTACTTTCCAGATATGGAAATTCCGGACAGGATGAATTGAAAGTATCATAGCCGCCCCATCCCCCAGCGCCTCTGAGGTTCATCTTCCACGCGCAAAAGGGCGGGAGTGCCCGCGCCAAGCGCCGTCTGTCCGTGCTCTTCGTATTACTGCCCGTCACACCCATAAGACCTTCTGAGCAAAGAACATGAACCACAGAGGCCACTGAGGTGCACGGAGGGAGGCAGCAGCCCCGATCTCTTACGATTTATCCTGTCCATCGATGTGGTTATGTTCTTCTTTCCCTCCTCCTTGCGTCTTCGCGCCTTGGCGCTTTGCGTGAACCCCGCCTTATCCCGTTCATCCCGTTCATCCCTGTTAATCTGTCTTCTGCCTTATTCCGTGTAATTCGGTGCGGTTCCGTGGTCACAATGTTTGCTTTTGCTTGCGGCCATGCTGCCTAAGTTCTATGTGGCCAAGAAAGGGCGATGGGAACTGGCCGCACAGAACGCATAGATCACAAAGGGACAGATATTCGCGGCTATCGGCCCGCCGCTGAGGAGCCTTTTTCGCCACTTAACGCTCTGAGGATGTTCATGGCCTCCTCGATCATGGGGAACTTGCCGTTGGGCGAGTAGCGGATGTACTCCACATGGCCGTCGAGGAAGAGGACGTTTCCA
>CAIUWO010000434.1 GCA_903902895.1 Candidatus Hydrogenedentota bacterium
GCGGCGCGTGCCGCCTCGGGGCGTCCAACCATAGAGGTGACGAACCGGCCAATGCACGAGATAACCGATGAGGCACTGGCCGCGCTGACCGCGGGCAATACCCCGCCGCAGCTGTTTCGGCAGGCTAAGAATCTGGTTCGCATTGTACAGGACGGTTCCGGCGACATTACGCAGGAATTCTTGGACATTGACCGGCTCAGGGGTGAAGTGGATCGGGCAGCCTATTTTGTGACCAAATCGGGACCGCAAACGCGCCACACGACCATATCCGACAAATGCCTGAAAGACATGCTATCCCACCCACAGAGACTGGACCAGTTCCCCCACCTGGAGGGCCTCACGTTTGTGCCGCTACTCAGGCCGGACGGTTCCGTGCTCGATACCCCCGGATATGACGCGCAGACGAAACTGTTCTACGCCCCGGCTCCCGGCTTGGTGGTTCCGACAATTCCGGACCGGCCGGATGACGTACAGATCGCCGCAGCGCAAAGAAGTTGCTGGAACCGCTCGTGGATTTCCCGTTCGTAGATGACAGCAGCCGTTGCAATGCGGTGGGTCTTCTGCTAACAGCAATACTCCGACCTGCTATCCCCGGAGCGGCACCGATGGTATATATCACGAGTCCGACACCCTGTTCAGGGAAGTCCCTGCTAGCCCAGACCGTAACGCGGATCGCCAGCGGCCGTGCCTCCGAGAGCATCATGCTTTCCGACCACGCAGAGGATCAGAAGCGGATCACCACGTTTTTCGCCGAGGGCGGCACGATCCTCAGCCTAGACAACGAAACAGGGGTTCTGCGCAGTGTCAGTGTAACCCGCGTTCTCACGGAACCGCGCTGGAAATGCCGCCTACTCGGGCTCAACAAGACGATCGATGTGCCAATCAGGATCACCGCCATGGTCACAGGGAACAATCTGAGGGCTTCCACCGAGATAATCCGAAGATGCTACCCCGTGCGCCTGGACGCGCATGTGCCCCATCCTTGGGAGAGCGAGGTGGAATACCTCCACCCCGACCTGGACACTTGGGCGATCGAGCACCGCGGGGAGGTCATTGCCGCAGCCTTGACACTGGCACGAGCCCACGCCCTCGCCGGCCGTCCTGCCGCGCCGGACATCCCGCGCACCGGGAATTTTGACGCCTGGGCCAAGCTCGTCGGCGGCATCCTGTACACTGGCGGCTTCAAAAACTTCCTAAACGGCATGGATGATTTCTATGGCCAAAACGACGATGAAGGTCAGGAATGGGAGATCCTCCTGCAGGCTATGCACCGTAAGTTCGATGGCCGGTCGGTCACTGCGGCCGAAATCGCTGAACTCGATGCCCAGGATTTTCCCGAGTGGCTCGCAGAGCATTACAGCAAACCCTCATTCCCCGTCAAACTCGGCAAGGCCCTGGGCAACATCATGAGCCGCCCATTTGGCAGCACCGGGCTGCGGGTTGAAAAGGCCGGCCGTGTTCACGGCAAGAGCGCTTGGCGCGTTCACACCGCGGCCGGACATGGCGAAACGTCAGGGTCGATCGTGGAGCTGCGACCCGCCCCGCGACCGGTACCGGTCCCCGGCAAGAACCTTCAAACTACCGAAACCAATTCACACGTGCAGTAAGGGACATCAATGAACATCATCGATCTACTTGCCGAAGACGGGTTCAAGGCGTTTCAGAAGACGTCGAAGGAGTGGGCTGCGGCATGCCCGCACTGTAAAGATGGAACGGACAGGCTGATTTTGTTCCCGCAGGAGGGGATATTCGGACGATTTTGGTGCAGGCAATGCAAGGCGTCCGGAAATGCGTACACGTATGTGAGACGGTAGCACTCAGCTTGAGACCTGACCACGTTCTGTGGAACGGACCGAACTCCGGGCGGGGTTCGTCGAACCGGATGGTCGTTGTCGCCTGCGAGAGGACCCCGAGCCTCATGAAGTACTCCCGAAGGGCCAGGAGGATCACCCCCTCGACGAACACTACGGCCTGCCGCCGCCGAAGCCGATCGACTGTGCCGCCCATCGAAATGACGGGGCCGTTCCGAGCCACAACTAACTCTATGACGCCCAGGTCGAGAAGTCGCTTCTCTACCACCTCGTGAGAGAGCTGCTTCTTTGTGGGTTTTACGGGCAGCCCACTGGCCGTGGGAAAATTGACCTGCTCGACGAAACCGCCGCGGGCCTCGATGCCGAGGAGCGCCCTTCCTGGCGCACTTCCCGACTCCTTGAGAGCATCTTTGAGTCTGGAGTGGAACCAGGGCTTCTTGAACTGTTGCTTGAGACAGAGGAAGGTTTCACCTTTCGGGAGGAAGACGTGAAGGCGGAGGATGTCCTTTGGGAGTCGGCTGATCCGCTTTCTGGCGGACTGAAGCGACAGCTTTTCCCGTTCGACCAGGAGGGCGGTCAATTCAGAC
>CAIUWO010000435.1 GCA_903902895.1 Candidatus Hydrogenedentota bacterium
CGTCCATGTCCGCCTCGCCCAGGTCGAGCACCAGGCCCTCGCCGTACTTGGCGGAAGCGGCCAGTCCCAGCCCAAGGGTCTGCGGGAGTGTGCCGATGCACAGCACCATGCCGCCCGCTCCCTTCGCCAAGTGCCCGCGGTGGTCCCAAGCGTGGTCCGGTTGCAGGCCCTTGGCGGCGATGCAGACTTCCCGCACATCGAAACCGGCTGCGCGAAGGGCCGCCGCCAGGGTTTTCCCGCGCCTTTCCTCGCCCGGCCTCAAGTCGCATGACACCAGGGTTATGCGCCGTTTGGCGCCCCGCCCGGGTCCGGCCAGGCCCCCGGTATAATGGCCCCGCACATTCTCCGTAATGGCGGTCCTGACCGCCTCCTCCCCGAAGTGCCTGGTGTCGGAAGCCTGTACTCCTGGGATAGGGCGCCGATAGAGCGCCAGATAGCGGTCCACATAGGCGGGTTCCTGCGCAAAGGTGTATTTGAGCACCAGATCCCAGTCGTGGCCTTGCGGAAGCGATTCCGTGAAGCCCCCGAAGAGCCGGGGCAGTTCGGCCCGATGAAAGAAGCTGTTCAGGCGGACACCGTTCGTCTCCGAGAGCTGTTCATAGGAAAACGCCAGGGCGCGCCCCGAGTCCAGCCGCAGGGCGCCGTTTGCCGCCATCGTCGCGTCCACATGCCGCGCAAAGGCGCACCAGCGGCCGCTGCGCTCTTCCAGTGTGCGCACCATGGTTTCCAGGCAGGCCGGATGCCACAGGTTGTCCGCGTCCAGATAGGCAATGTATGCCCCCTGCGCCTCGAACAGCCCCCGGTTGCGCGCGAGAGCCGCGCCGCCGCGTGTCAACCGAAGCGCCCGAACCCGCGCGTCGCCCGCCGCGCAGGCCGCATCCGCCGTGCCGTCATCGCTGCCGTCGTCGCACACGATCAGTTCCCAGTGCGGCCAGGTCTGGTCCATCACGCTGCGGACCGCCCCGGCAACCGTCTTGGCGCGGTTCCGGGCGGCCATGATTACCGACACCAGCGGCTGACGGGACGGCGGCATGTCCCGATGCGCCGCGGCCAACCCCCGTTCACTGGCGCGAAAGACCGCGCCAAACGCGGGCCATTGGCCCTGTTCGGCCAGCGGCAGCACCCACTGGTGGAATTGTGACTTTTGCCACGCTTCCGGCGGGGACGCGGTTGGAATGTCTGTTTGCCCGGCGGGTCTGCGTTGCGGAAGCGCTTTCCAGCGGCGGAACCGGGCCATCACCGCGGAGGCGTCCTCGGTGGGTGCGTGGAATCCGGTCTTTTTCAGGCCCAAATCCCCGAACAGCCGGCCCAGCGCGCGGCCCCCCCGCCACCAGGGCGACCCAGCGGCCCGCAATATCTCCCGGTGCATGGCCGGAACAAATTCTGTCAGCCGGGCTAGACCGGTCTGCGCCGCGTTTCGGTCCAAGCTTCCCGCTTCCAGCCGGCCCAGCAACTCGCGCTGCAGCAGCACCGCTTCCTCCCGTCGCACGGCCGCCTGCCGGAGCGGTCCGTCGGCCCCGGCCCGCGCCAGACGAAGCCGCCCCCCAAGGCGCCACCACCCGTTTGCATCCATTTCCGCGGCGGCAAAACACAGGCTGTCCAGCCATTCGGAGAGCAGCAGGGCCTCCTCAAGCCAGTGGGAGCGGTCCCCGACGGGCAGGGACTCCAGTATGAGATTTTCCGGTTGGTCCTGTGTCATGCGGTTTCCAGACAGTAATGATAGGTGAGGTTTGCCCGCGTATCCTAACCCACCTCCGAACAGCAGTCAACGCGGGGATATTCTTTGCGGTCAAAACGGGCGCAATATAAGAAATCTGCGGAGCGGTGTTCCGAGATTTGCTTTTTGGGTTGCTTTTTGCCAAGGATTTGTGTTGAAGTTTCCGTTCCGATGGTGTGCCCCGGCGGGAGGTGTGCATTCCCACCTCAAGCAAAGCGGGTTCCATCGCGCGGCGGCAGCGCCCCAACCAGCAGAGGACGAGTGCTTTGAAACTAGTTATTGTTGAATCTCCGGCCAAGGCCCAGACCATTGGCAAGTTCCTGGGCAAGGACTATAAAGTCGTGGCCAGTTACGGACATATCCGCGACCTGCCCAAGTCGGCCGATGAAATTCCCGAGGAGTTTAAGTCCCAGCCGTGGGCGCGCCTGGCCGTGGATGTGGACAATGGATTCCGCGCGGTCTACGTGGTGCAGAAGGAAAGCAAAAAGAATCTCGCCGAACTCAAAAAGCTGTGCAAGGAGGCCGAAGAGGTCATTCTCGCAACGGACGAAGACCGCGAGGGAGAATCCATCAGCTGGCATCTGCTTGAGGTGCTCAAGCCGAAGGTGGCGGTCAGCCGCATCGCGTTCCACGAAATCACGAAAACCGCCATCGAGCAGGCCGTCGCCTCGCCGCGGCAGGTGAATGACCAACTGGTCCGCGCCCAGGAAACGCGCCGCATCCTGGACCGTCTTTTCGGCTACGAGCTGTCGCCGGTGCTTTGGAAGCGGGTGCGCACGGGCCTCAGCGCGGGCCGGGTGCAGAGCGTGGCCGTGCGGCTCGTGGTCGAGCGCGAGGAAGAGCGCCGCGCGTTTCACCGGGCCGAGTACTGGGACGTGGAGGCAAAACTCTGCGCCCAGGGCAAGGAGTTCACGGCCGAACTCGTCTCGCTGGACGACAAACGCGTGGCCGAGGGCAAGGATTTCGACGCCGCGACCGGGCGGCTCAAGAGTCCCGGCGGGGAACGGGTCGCCTGGCTGGACCGCGCCGCCGCGGAAGAGCTGGCCCGCACCGCCCTCGGGGCGGTCCCCTGGCGCGTGGTGTCGGTGGACCAGAAGGAAACCCGCCAGCGGCCGCAGCCGCCCTTCATCACGTCCACACTGCAGCAGGCCGCATCGTCCGCCTACGGCTTCTCGCCGCGCCGGACCATGGAGATTGCCCAGCGGCTGTATGAGGGCGTGGACCTTGGCGAGGGCGAGCGCGAAGGCTTGATCACCTACATGCGCACCGATTCGGTCGTGCTCAGCGAACGGGCGCTGGCCGAGGCGGGCGAGGTGATTGCAAACCTTTTCGGAAGCCGCTACCACAGCCGCCGCCAGTACACGACCAAGTCGCGCATGGCCCAGGAAGCCCACGAGGCCATCCGGCCCACGCACCTGGCGCGCAGGCCCGAGTCAGTGGCCAATTGTCTGAATCCGGACGAACTTAAGCTGTACCGCCTGGTGTGGAACCGCGCCGTCGCCTCGCAGATGGCCGACGCGGAACTGCTCAAGACCACGGCCGACATTGAGGCCAACGCCGCCGGACAGCGCGCCCTGTTCCGCGCCGCCGGACAGGTGATCACCTTTGCCGGGTTCCTGCGGGTCATGGAAAGCCAGACCAAGGAGACCGAGCTGCCCCCGATCACCGAGGGCATGCCGGTCGGGCCGGGCCAGCCGATCGCCCTCAGCGCGGTGGACCCGGTGCAGCATGAAACCCAGCCGCCCGCGCGCTTCACCGAAGCGTCGCTGGTGCGCCGCCTTGAGGAGGAGGGCATCGGCCGCCCGTCGACCTACGCCCCCACCATCTCCATTATCCAGCAGCGCGGCTATGTTGAGCGGATGGGACAGGCCCTTGCGCCCTCCTTCCTCGGCATCGCCGTGACCATCCTGCTGCGCGGCCATTTCGCGGAATACGTCGATGTCGGTTTCACGGCAAAGATGGAGGAGGGGCTCGATGAAATTGCGGAGGGCACGCGCGAACTGCTCGAATTCCTGACGCGGTTCTACCACGGCGCCCCGGGCAAGCCCGATGAGAAGGGCCTCAAGCCCCGGATCGCCGCCGAAATGGAGCTTATCGAGTACCCGGCCATCCCCGTGGGCGACACCCCGGAGGGGGAGCCGCTTATCGTGCGGCTTGGGCGCAGCGCGCCCTTCCTCCAGCGCGGCGAGGGCGGCGAGGGCAATGTCGTCTCCATTCCCAAGGGTCTTTACTACGACGAGCTGTCCGTGGAAAAAGCCGTGGAACTGCTCGCCGCCTCGTCCAAGGCGGCCGAAGGCCTCGGAAACGACCCGAGCACGGGCCTGCCCGTTTTTGCCTTCGTCGGCCCCTATGGTCCCTATGTGCAGTTGGGCGTCACCGGCCCCGCAAAAAGCCCCAAACCCAAGCGCGCCAGCCTGCCCAAGGGCACGCCCGTTGAAGACGTCACCCTGGCGACGGCGCTCAAATACCTGTCCATGCCGCGCACCTTGGGCGCGCACCCCGAAAAGGGCAAGCCGGTCGTGGTCAATCTCGGCCGTTTCGGCCCCTATGTCGGGTGCGACGGCGAATTCCGCAGCCTCGAAAAGGGCGAGGATGTCTTTGGCGTCACCTTCGAGCGCGCCATAACGCTGCTCAACCAGCCCAAGCCCAGCGGCGCCAAGAAGCTTCTCAAGAACCTCGGCAACGCGCCGGGCACCGAAACCCCGATCGACGTGTACGAGGGCCGCTACGGCCCCTACGTCACCAACGGCGCCGTTAACGCGACCCTGCCCAAGACCCTGGCCGACCCGACGCAGGTGACCATGGAAGAGGCGCTGGCCCTGCTGGTCATTGCGGCCGAGAAGAAGCCGGGCCGGCCCTTCAAGCGCCGCGCCGCGCCCTTCAAGAAAGCCGCCGCATCCGACAGCGCCGCGCCCAAGAAAAAGGCGGCGGCAAAGAAGAAACCGGCCGCGAAGAAGAAGGCCTCCGCTAAGAAAAAGGCGGCGGCAAAGAAGAAGCCCGGGGCGTAATCCGCCGACCGGGCGCAAACGGAACCACCGTCAATGGCCTGCGGCGGCATTCCCGCCGCGGGCCATTGTGTTTTTTGCCGCCGCCTGGCCGCCGTTGGCAGTGCCGGAGTCCTCGAAGCGATGTCTTGTCCGGCGTTTACTGCGCGACAAGAACCATCCAGAGCACGCCAAATTTGTCGTGAACCATGCCGAAGCGCGGGGAATAGAAGGTCTTGGTCAGGGGCATGAGCACCTGCCCGCCCGGGCACAGCGCCGCAAACAGCCGGTCGGCCTCGGCTTCGGTGGACACGGCGATGGACAATGAAAAGCCCTGGAACTGCGGCGGTCCGACGCAGCGGCCGTCGGAGGCGCACACCGTGGTGTCGCCGATGCGGAAGCTGCTGTGCATCACCTTGTCTAAGGTGCCGGGCATGCACATGGTGGGGTCCGGGCTGTCCTTGTAGCGCAGGAGCATGGTCAGTTCCGCGCCCAGCGCCGTGCGGTAGAACTCAAGCGCCTCATCGCAGCGGCCCTCAAAAAAGAGATAGGGTTGAAGTTGCATGGTGCCTTCTCCTTGGTCTGCTTTGCCAATGCCTCCATTTTCAACCGCCGCCAACGGCCGGCACTTCCCGGGATTTCCGCACTCCAAGAGGGGCAACGGGGAGCGCTTGGCAGCGGGGAGCAGCGGGGTTTTACGCCCTGACTTGCTACTTTTAGCGAAATTCGCCTTTTGCCACGCCAATGGTGTATACTTTCCCTAATGCAAGAAGAGAAAACCTCTCACGCCGGATCGGGGTCAGGCAGTGTATGCCGAGGTGCCGGCTGGATCGTCTTTCCAGCCGCACAAGTATATCCCAGTCTTTTCCGGCACGCACAACTCACAGGACAATTGAACCCCCCCCATGACCTTTGACGAATTTGATCTCGACCCGCGCTGTCTGCGTGTGCTCGAGGGCCAAGGCATCAACGAACCGACGCCCATCCAGGAACTGGCCATTCCCCCCGTACTCGCAGGCCGCGACCTCATTGCCACCGCCCAGACCGGCACCGGCAAAACGCTCGCCTTCTCGCTGCCGACCCTTTCCCGGTTGGCCAACGAAAAGCCCGGCCCGAACCGCATGCTCGTGCTCACCCCCACCCGCGAACTCGCCCAGCAGGTCGAGTCCGTCATCAACCCCCTTGCCAGGAAACTGCACCTGAGTTCTGTCGTCATATACGGCGGCGCGGGCATGCAGTTGCAGGCGGACAGGCTCCGCCGCGGCTGCGACATCATCGTCGCCACCCCGGGCCGCCTGCTCGACCACATGGGCCGCGGCTACCTGCGCTTCACCCATCTTGACATTCTTGTGTTCGACGAGGCGGACCGCATGCTCGACATGGGTTTCCTGCCGGACATCCGCCGCATTATCGGCAAACTGCCCCAAGAACGGCAGACACTCATGTTCTCGGCCACCTTCGCCCCGGAGCTGCGCAGTCTGTCCGCAGACATGATGCATGACCCGGAACGGGTTGGCGCGGGACCGGCGGCACGGCCCGTTGATGCGGTGCGGCAGGTGGTCTATCCCGTGCGCCAGGACGAGAAGTCCAAACTGCTGCTCCAAATTCTCCGGGAGAACCAGGTGGACTCGGCGCTCGTGTTCATGCGGACCAAGCACCGCACGGACCGGCTCGGCCGGATGCTCAAGGAGGCCGGCTTCAACGCCACCTTCATCCATGGCGACCTGTCCCAGGCGCACCGGCAGCGCGCGCTCGAAGGGTTCCGCTCGGGCCGGGCGAACATCCTGGTCGCCACGGACGTGGCGGCGCGCGGGCTCGACGTGGACGGCATTTCTCACGTAATCAACTACGACATCCCGCAGACCGCGGACGACTACATCCACCGCATCGGCCGCACCGCCCGCGCCCAGCGCGAGGGCGACGCGATCACCTTCGTCTGCCCGAACGAGCATTCCGCCCTGGGCGCCATTGAAAAGGCGCTGGGACAGAACCTGCCCCGCAAGGAATACGAGGGTGCGCCGGTGATCATCAGCGTCTACCACGCGCCCGGAACGAAGGGCGCCGTCGGGGGCGCCGCCTCGCGCCGTGTGCGCGGCCGGAGCCTGCTCCGCCGCAGATAGCACGCTTCGAATAACGGACAAGCAAGCGTCCCGCACCCTTCCCGGTGCGGGACGCTTTTTATGTGTGCCGCCGGGGGCCAGCTACCATTTCCAGGAGTTGCGGGGCGCTCGAAGCGAAGCGGGGCGCATCCTGCGGAACTGTGTGTTTTTCCGGGTACAGGCCCCCTTTTTTTCAGTGTGCGATGGTGCTGACGGGCCTTGGACTAAGGGGCCTGGCCCTTGCTGATATACCGTTTATGCAAGGCTTCGGTCAGATGTGAGCAAGGGGTCGCAACACTCTGGGCGTGATCGTTTTGCGGCCGTACCTTTGCTCCATAACCCCGTTGGGGTGAAAACCCGCAAAACTCGGGTATGAACCGGGACACGCGCCAATGATTGGTTCCCCGACTTTAACAGGCACCCTTTCCATGACAGGCAACTCATGCCCCCCTTGTCTCTGTGTTGACCCTACAAACGGCAGTCGGACCAAAAAAAAACAGGCCAAGTCATGGACGCTATGGACAGTATGGACTTAACCCGGCGGGTGGTTCAGATTCTTGTCCATTACGTCCATTAATTCCATAGTGTCCCCGGATTGGGCGGTGCCCTTATCCCTGCGGTCTCCCATGAACAAGTGTGCGACTGGCCGGGGCTTTCTGTCTTTCTGCACCCCCGTTACTGGTTAAAAAATGCAACACTTGGTGCTGATCTAATAGGGGCACATCACACGGAACAGACGAGACCCCATTGGCCTGTTTTCTTCCTTTGGCTAAATTTTGTCAAGTTTTTATAGACAGAGACCACAACATATGGTATTCTGTGCCTATGAAGGCCTGTATATTGCTTGTCTTTACCCCGTTGTTGCTGGTGGCGGCTCTGGCCGTGACCGGGTGCGCCACCCACCCCAAGCCCAACGGGCGGGACTTTAAGAAAGGATTCCAGCGAAGCATGGAGGTCACCGCCTACGATTCCTGCCAGAAATGCACGAATTGGAAGCGCAATTGGCGGGGCAGGACGGTGATAGCCAGCGGCCCCAGCGCGGGAAAGCCCAAGAAAGTGGGCATTACCGCGAGCGGTGCCAAGGCGGAAAAAGGGACCATTGCGGCGGACACGTCACAATATCCGTTCGGGACGGTAATGTACGTGCCCGGATACGGATACGGCCGGGTAGAGGACCGTGGCAAAGCCATGAAGGGAAACGCGAAAATCGACATTTACTTCGACACGCACAAGGAAGCCCTGCAGTGGGGTCGCCGCAACGCTTCCGTAAAGGTATGGCTGCCCAAATGATCCCCTTCCTCTGCCTCATGCTGATTATGCGCGGATACCGCAACCTCCGCGCCCGCTTCAGTTAGTCCCCTTCTTCCAGCCCCTCCGTTCCCAGGGGATTAGTTCTGTTTCTGGACATATTTGTCCAGAAAACTTTCGACCAGGCCCGCCAAGTCCTTGCCGTCGACATTAATGTCCCACACGCCGTGTCCCGCCTCTTTCACGGGGTAGTAGACGTTGGGGATGCCGTTCTTTTCGCAGGCCGCTTTGATGGTTTCGGCGGGCATCAGTGACAGGCCCACGGTGAAGTCTTTGCCGCCGTGCACGGTCATAATGGGCGGGTCGCCCGGGCTGAACAACTCCAGAAACAGGTCTGCCATGCCCCAGAGGTTCACGATGGCCTTCGGTTTGGGCGTGACCCCGGGATGGTTCATTTCGGGCACGGGCAGACCCGGCAGGTCACAGGCAAACTGGTCCGGGTCCGAGAGCCCGGCACCCAGCGCCGTGATGGCCCCGGCGCTCTCGCCGCCGATGACGATGCGGTTACGGTCCACGCCCAGGGACGCCGCGTGCGCCTGCACGTGGCGCAGCAGGACCTTGGCGTCCACGATGGCCGCGTGTCCGGCGGCCTTGAGCGGGTCCGGCGCGTAGGGCTCCGGCGCGGGCGGAAACTCGCCCGACAGCCGGTAGTTCATGACAAAGCACACGATGCCCCGGCGCGCCAGCGCGCAGGCCAGCGCCTGGATATGCCCCTCCCCCTTGTCGCCGCCCTCAAAGGAACCGCCGTGGATCAGCACCAGTCCCATGCGGGGCTGCAGCGCCTTGCCGCGGGGCGCGACTAGATCGAATTTCAGGTCGCGCAGCTCGTACTGCCCCACCGCGCCCGGCTTTTGCACATAGCCCCGCCCGTACACCACATCGCGCTCCACCCGGTACGCCATGCGCGGCCAGTCAAAGGCCGTGGACCCGGCGCACCAAAGCGCCAGCAGAAGCGCCAGCGCCGCCGGGGAGAGCCGCCGAATTGTCGCCGTTGTCATCATGTCAGGTACCGCTCCATATTCCGGATAACAATACTCCGTTGGCCCCAACGGTTCCCAACCCCCGCATATTTCTGCGCACCCGCAGTCCAGGAGGCATCCCCCATGAACCCGGACCGAATTCGCCGTCATCTTCAGCGCCGCGGCGCCAACCCCGAATGCCGGGACTATTGGGCGGCCCTTGCCTGCCGCGAGGAGTTTGTGCGCCGGCACTTTGCCGCGCCCGGCGGCGCGCCCTGGCGGGTGCGCGGCTACCAGCGCGGCTCGCTGGAGTCGCGCGCCCCGCGCAAGGTCCACTGCGACGGCCGCGACGTGGGCAAGACCACCGAAATCGAGATTACCGCCTGCTGGGCCGCGCTGGCCTGCCCCGGAACGGAAATGCTCATCGGCACCCAGTGCGAGAACCACCTCTACCCGCTCATGCACCGGCTCTGCCGCCGCTTCGAGACCATTCCCCAGTTGGCCTCGTCCATGGTCGAAATGCGGCGCACCCCGTCCTGGCATTTCCGCTTCTCCAACGGCTTCACGCTGTGGGGCCGCATCGCCGGGCCGCGCGGCGTCAATTTCCAGGGCATGCACGTGGACTGGCAGATTGTCGATGAGGCGCAGGAACTGACCGAAACTGCCTGGGCCGAAATGTTTCAGGCGCTCAACGCGGGCGGCCGCCGCTGGGTCTACGGCGTGCCCAACGGCCTGCGCAACAGCTTCCACCGCATGACGCAGGACCGCGGCGCCGACCAGTACAACTGGCCCTCCACCATCCATCCCGACTACACGCCCGAAAAGGACGCCGAACTGGCCCGGCTCTACGGCGGCAAGGATTCGCCCGGCTACATCCACCGCGTGCTGGGCCTGCACGGCGAGCCCGCCCGCGCGGTCTTCTCGCTCGACGACTACCTGGCCTGCGTCGACCCCGCCCTGACAACCGACTCCATTGTGCTGCGCGGCGACGACCCCTTCGACCCGCCCTGCCCCGATCAGACCGGCCGCCACTACCTCGGCTGCGACCTCGGCTACGCCCGCGACCCCTCCGAGTTCGTCGTCTACCGCGACGCGCCGCCCCATCTGATCAACCTGCTTCGCGTGCGCCTCGAAGGCGTCAACTACGCCCGGCAGGAGGACATCATTGTCGCCCTCGACCGCGCATGGGGCTTCGCCGCCATCGGCATCGATGCGGGCAACAACGGCCGCGCCGTGACCCACCGGCTCATGACCCGCGGTCCCGAATGGTGCGCCAAGGTGCACGCCTTCGAGTTCGGTTCCGTCATCGACGCGGGCATCCTGCCCGACGGCACCCCCGCCCGCCGCCGCACCAAGGAATTCATGACCGACCTGCTGCGCACCCGCATGGCCGAGCGTACCCTCGTCTTCCCCGCGCTGCCCGACCGCGAAAGCGAGTACGCCTCCCACACCTGCACCGTCGACGCCCAGGGCCGCATCCGCTACGACAAGGGCGACGACCACCTCATCGACGCCGACCGCTGCGCGCTGCTGGTGCATTACCTCGACACCGCCGAGCCCGCCCCCGGCCCCGCAGTGATGCCGCCGCTGGTGTTGCCGTTTCGATTTCCGGGAAAATGACAAGGACGGAAAGCCCTATTTTTGTGCGGTGGCATGGCCCCGGCGAAGAAAAGCGGCGGCACGGCCGCGCGCACTCAAAAGAAGACCGCCGCCGTCTTCAATCCCCCTTCGAAGACAGGGAGGATAGAAGTCGGCAGTGCATTCTATCAGCCCGCTTTAGCGGGCTCCTCTTTGCCCCCGGCTTCAGCCGGGGGGTACAAAAGGGGTGACCGTATAAGAACAGCACGCTTTAGCGCGCTTTCAGGAGGCTTTAGCCAAGTCTCGGCGGAAAGAAGGGCTGAAGCCTTGAAAAAGCACGCTGAAGCGCGCTGGAAAACCGGGAAAGGAGACCTCTTCCATGCCCCCCGGCTGAAGCCGGGGGCAAAGAGGAGCCGGCTGAAGCCGGCTGAAAAGCAAGCACGATCAGGGGCATGGCTGAGAAACAGGTACTTCCAACCCTCCGGATTGATAGTCCCTCTTCAAACCGACTACTGTCCTCCCTGTCTTCGAAGAGGGCAACCTCGCCGTATGCGGGGCGGGGGATGGTGCGCTCCGTTCCGCTTCGTGGAACTTCGAGCACCCTACCGCATCGCCGCCTGCAGGCCCATCTGGATCAAATTCACATTGCACACCAACTGCACGCCGAATATCAGCGTCAGCACCAGCACCACCCAGTTGAACGCCGACTCGGACACATGGTCGTGCATCCACTTGCCGGTGAAGGAACCAATGGGCACGAGCGGCGACAGCACGAGCGCGAACAGGATCACCTTCCAGTTGATCAGGCCGATGATGCAGTAGAAGGGGAACTTGGTGCCGTTGATGAGCGCGAAGGTCCAGGCCACGGTGCCGGTGAACATCGTTTTGCCGAGGTGCTGCGAGAACATGAACAGGCTCACAATCGGCCCGGCCGCGTGGATGAGCGTTGAGGTGAACCCCGCCGCGACGCCGCAGGCCACGCCCACCCCCGTGCCCGCCTTGTGCTTCTCCACCCACTGCATCGACATTTCCTTGGCCAGGATATAGAGTGCGAAGATGACCGCGAGCACGCCGGTCGGCACCTTGATCCACACGCCATACTGCTCCACGCCCGCCTTGCCCACCACATACCAGATGACCAGCGCCGGGATGGTGCCGACCAGCGACGGAATGAAGATGAGCATGACCAGCCGCCACACCTTGTTGCGCCAGTGGTGGTATATGGCGTTCATGTCGCAGAGAATCAGGATCGGCAGCAGCGTGCCCGCCACCTTGTCCACGGGCATGACCAGCATAAGCAGCGGCAGCGACAGAATGCCCGCGCCCCCGGCAAAGCCGGACTTGCTGATGCCCTGGATGATCACGGACACGGAGCAGAACAGCCAGAACAGCGCCGGCGGCACGCCGGGCAGAATGAAGTCGGAAAACCAGAGCATGGGGGAATCCTTCGGGCCGGGTTGCGCAAAACGCGCCCATTGTAGCGCACTGCCTGCGGGCGGGCCAACGCGGGAAAACAGGTGGAACCGGACCGGGCAGAAAAGCCATTCTTGGCAAAAAGGCGCGGAAGGGGTGTAAACTATAGGCAGTCATAGACTGCGCGAAAGCAGGATGCAACAGAAAGAGGTTCAGGTGCGGTGGGCAAGGACATGAACCGTGGGTAAAAAGACGAACGCAGGCCGGGGGGGCGCGCGTAAGGACGCGGCCCAACCCGTGAACGAAACCGGGCAGCCTTCGCCCGAGGACTCCCTGCGGACGATCCAGGAACTGCATCTGTACCAGACCGAACTGGAAATGCAGAACGAGGAACTGCAGCGGGCGCATGTGGAACTGGAATCCGTGCGCGCGCGTTATTTTGATTTGTACGACCTGGCGCCGGTGGGCTACGTCACCATCAGCGAGAAAGGGCTGGTCTTGGAGGCCAATCTCACGGTCTCCACGCTCCTGGGCATGGCCCGGAGCGCGCTCGTCAACCAACCGTTCTCACGGTTCATTCTCAAGGAGGACCAGGACCTCTTCTACGTTCAACGCAGGCAGCTCTTTGCGGACGGCGGCCCCCAGGCGTACGAACTCCGGATGATGCGGGCGGACGGCACCCCAGTATCGGTCCGGCTGCGGACAACGGTCGCGAACGGAACAGACGGAACGAGGGTGTGCCGCGCCGTGATGAGCGACATCACCGGGCAAAAGCAGGCCGAACAGGCGCTTCAGGCAAGCAAAGCGCGCGTTCACGCCCAACTGGACGCCATTCTGCTGCCGGAGGGGGACGTGGGGGCGCTGGAACTGGTGGAGATCCTCGACCTGCCGGTCATTCAGCGCGTCATGGCCGATTTTTACAGCGTCACGGGCATCGGGGCCTGCATCCTCGACCTCCAGGGGGAGTTCCTGTTTGCCACAGACTGGGAGGAAGTCTGCGCGAAGTTCCACCGCGCCCACCCCGAAGCCGTAAGGCACTGCCGGGAGAGTGACACGGTGCTTTCGCGGGGAGTCGCGCCGGGAACCTGGAAAACCTACCGCTGCAAGAACAACATGCGCGAGGTGGTGACCCCCATCTGCGTGGGCGGAAAGCATCTCGGCAATCTTTTCCTGGGCCGCTTCCTGTTCGACGACGAGCCGCTGGACTACGAAGGGCTGCGCGGGCAGGCGCTGCGCTACGGCTTCGACGAGCGGGAATACATCGCGGCGCACGAGCGCATGCCGCGCTTCAGCCGCGAGAAGATTGGCGCGGCGGCGCGCTTCTACATGCATGCCCTGGAGATGGTGGTCGGGCTGAGCCATGGCAACCTGCGGCTCGCCCGGGCGATGGCGGAGCGGGAACAGCTGCTGGATTCCCTGCGCGCGAGCGAGGAAAAATTCAGGATCATCGCCAACCACACGGCGAACCTGGAATTGTGGTTTGCGCCGGACGGCCACTGCGTCTGGGTGAATCCCGTGGTGTGGCATGTCACCGGGTATTCGGTGGAAGAAATCATGGAGATGTCCCTGTCGCAGTTTATTGAAACCATCGTGGACGGGGAAGACCGGAGCATGTTCGCCGGGCACGCCCGTGAGGCGCTGGAAGGCAGCCGGGTCCCCGACTTCGAATTCCGGTATGTGCACAGGAACGGTGTGGCGCGGTGGGGGAACACCTCCTGGCAGCCGGTTCGCGACGCGCAGGGCAACTTTCTCGGCATCCGCGCCAGCGGCCGTGACATACATGAGCGCAAACTGGCCGAGGCGGACAGGGAGAGGCTGGAGGCCCAGCTCCTGCAGTCGCAGAAGATGGAGGCCGTCGGCCAGTTGGCGGGCGGGGTGGCGCACGACTTCAACAACCTGCTGCACGTCATCCTGGGCTACACGAACATCCTGCGGGGCAGACTGGGCGAGAAGAGCGAGGACCGTCACGCCATCGAGCAGGTGCACCGGGCCGCGGAGCGGGCGGCCGACCTGACCCGGCAACTGCTGGCTTTCAGCCGCAGGCAGATCATCCAGCCGGTCGCCCTGGACCTGAACAGCCTGATTCAGGGCGTCCTGAAAATGGTCCGGGCCGCCGTCGGCGCGCACATTGACCTCCTCTTCATGCCCGGCCCGCGCCTCGGGGTGGTCCGCGCGGACCGCGGGCAGCTCGAGCAGGTGCTGATGAACCTGAGCGTGAACGCGCGCGACGCCATGCCCAACGGCGGCACCCTGACCATTGATACGAAAAATGTCGCCTTTGACGGGGCGTGGTGCCTGGAAAACCCGTGGGCCGCGCCGGGGCGCTATGTGCAGTTCAGCGTGGCCGACACGGGCTGCGGCATGGATGCGGAGACATGCGCGCAGATTTTTGAGCCCTTTTTCACGACCAAGGAGGTCGGACAGGGAACGGGGCTGGGACTGGCCATGGTCTACGGCATTGTGAAGCACCATGGCGGCCTGATCCATGTGGACAGCGCGCCGGGCAAAGGCGCCACATTCAGCGTGTACCTGCCTGCTGCCGACCAGCCCGCAGACACGGCGGTGACGGCGGTCCGGACGGCCGGTGACGGCGGCACGGAAACCGTGCTGGTGGCCGAAGACGATGAGATGGTGCGCGAACTGGTCCGCTCCATTCTGGAAGCCGCGGGATACACCGTTCTCATGGCATGCGACGGGGACGACGCGGCGCGTTTGGTCGATGAGCACGCCAACGCCATCGACCTGGCCCTGCTCGACGTGATGATGCCCAGGGGCGGCGGCCGGGCGGTCATGGACCACATCCGGACAGCGAGCCCCCGGACCCGCGTCCTGTTCAGCAGCGCCTACGGTGAAAGCGCCATTCATCTGAATTTCGTCATCAAGGAGGGGCTGAGCCTCCTCGTGAAGCCCTACAGCCGGGCCGAACTCCTGCACGCCGTGCGCGAGGCGCTCGGCACGCCCGGGAAGTAGTCTGGCCTTCCAGGTCGCGCCTGGTGGAACGCCGCCCCGCCGGCCTAGCTGCCGTAGAACCAGTCGACGCCGATGCGCGCCACGTGCAGGCCGTCGCGCTGGTGATAGCTGATGATGGCGAGGCCCTCCGTGAACATCAGGCTGGGGTAGCCGTAATCGTCCGCGGGGTCGCCCATGATAACGCGTTCATTCTCCCAGGTGGCCCCGTCGTCTTTGGAGATCACCGAGACGAACGGGGTCCGGATACTTCTGTTTTCCTTCGGCGCGCCGCTGCACCGGAGGAGCAGCAGGTCTCCGGTGCCCGGAATGCGTTTGACGTTGAGCGCCGAACTGTTCGGGGGCAGCGGCAGCGCGGGAATCATCTCCCCTTTGGACCAGGTGCGCCCCTGGTCCGTGGAAAAGGACTGCGCCACGGACCCGCTGTAGGTGCGCATGAGCATGAGAACCCGGCCGTCTTTAAGCTCCACCACGTGGGGTTCCTGCGCCTCGACGGGAAGCATGTCGACAACATTCTCGCTTGCATGCCAACTGTACCCGTTGTCATCGGACTGAACGGTAAAGCTGATATAGCCGGCATGACCGTCGGCCGAGGGGACCTTTTCACGTTCGACCGGGGCGATGATCCGCCCCGTGGAAAGCTGGACGAACTTGTCGTTGTGGATAATGTTGTAGCCCGGGCAGGGCGTTGCGATGAACTGGTCGCCCCAGGTCTTGCCGTCGTCGTCCGAGCGCCGGTAGTAGTTGTGCCCAAACAGCGGGTCGGCCCCGGACCCGTAGATATAGGACAGCAGCAGCTGTCCGTTGGCCAGCCGCAGCAGGCTGGGATGGCAGTAAATATCCTTCGCAGCCGGTTTCGGCTTGGGCACAAGGCAGCTTTCGTCGCTCCAGGCCTTTCCCTTGTCGGAGGAATGGCGCGCGGCGATGGCGCCCGCTCCCTGTCCGTTGGCGTCATACTGCTGGTAGGTCATAAGCAGCCGTCCGTCGGTCAATTCCACGATGCTCCCCGGCATGCTGCGGTAGCCATAGGGGCCTGCCGGCATCTTGACGACATGAAAGTCCTCGAAGAGGGCGGAGGCCTTGGGGGCGTCCTGGCACACGCCGGGGAGCACGGGCAGGAAAACAAGCGCCAGGACGGACAGGATAAGGAAGCAGACCGTTCGCATGGCAATCCTTTCGGGTGCGTCAATCCACACATCTTAGCACCGTCATTGCGAGGAGGCCAACGGCTGACGAAGCAATCTCTTGGAACAATGGCCGGGAATGTGGGAAGGCTGTGGTCCGACGCGGCATTCTCTTGAAACGGCGGCCAGCACGGCACCAGACTGTGGCATGCACTGACACCGGAACCCCGCCCCGCGGGTCTTTTGAAACGCGGCCCTTTATGGGCTACACTGTCCCGGTTTTCCGGCCCCGGCCGGAAACGGGCGCAAACCAACACGTTCAGGAGACATTAACCATGGCTGAGAAGATGGATGCAGGGAAGGGCGGCCTGAGCCGCCGGGATTTCATAGCGGCGGCGGCCGGCGTGACGATGGTGGCCGGCGCGGCCAAGCGCGCTGATGCCAGCGTGTACAAGTCGATCCTGCCCGCGACGGTGCTCGGCGCCAACGAAATTATCCGCACCGGCCACATCGGCCTGGGCGGCATGGGCACGGCCGATCTCAAGTTCGCCGTCATGAACGGCAGTTTCCAGCCGATCATGCTCTGCGACCTGCGCATTCCGCACGTCGAGAAGCGGGTCAAGCCGATGTTCCAGGAAAAGACCGCCAACGCCGTGGTCGTCGATGATTTCCGCAAGGTCATCGACAACAAGGATGTGGACGCCGTGGTCATTGCCACCCCGGACCACTGGCACTGCCTGCCCACGCTGTATGCGGCCGAGGCCAAGAAGGCGATCTACTGCGAAAAGCCCCTGAGCACGACCATCGGCGAGGCGCACGCCATGCTCAAGGCCGTCAAGGACGCCGGCGTGGTGTTCCAGGGCGGCAACATGCAGCGCAGCGGCCAGCACTTCCGCAAGGCCGTGGAGTTGATCCAGGGCGGACACATCGGCAAAGTGGCCCGGGTCGAGACTTTCTCCCTGGACAACTCGCCGATCACCGGCATCGGCATGGGCGAAACGGACGCCGCCAAGTACGCCGAGAAGGGCCTCAACTGGGACATGCACCAGGGCTGGGTCGAGCACAAGCCGTTCAACGTCAACCGCTGGGTCTACAACTTCCGCTGGTACCTGGACTACTCGGGCGGCAAGATCACCGACTGGGGCGCGCACCTGATGGACATCGCCATGATGGCCATGGGCGACACGCTCCAGCCCAAGTCGGTCTCCACCGTGGGCGGCAAGTACCTCATGCAGGACAGCCGCACCACGCCGGACACGCTCGAAGTCCTCTACCGCTTCGACGACTTCATCCTGTCCTTCACCAACCGCGTGTGGAACCCGCTCACCTTTGACGGCAAGCAGCCCGACCACGGCATCGTCTTCTACGGCGAGCGCGGCATTCTCCGCGTGGACCGCAACGGCCTCGACGTCTACGCCTCGCCGCAGAACCAGAGCGCCGACAAGAAGACCGCCACCGAGCGCATCGAGCCGGAAACGCCGGACCAGGAAGCCGCGCTCAACGTGCCGCACTGGAAGAACTTCGTCGACGCCATCAAGACCGGCGCCAAGCTCGACTCGCCCATCGACGTGCTGTTCAACACCACGCGCATCTGCCACATCGGCTCCTGCGCCTACGTGGCCGGCGCGCACTTCAATTCCGGCGCCAAGTTCGACGGCACCAGCATGCCCGACGAGGCGCCCGCCTACGGCCAGGCCACCCTTGACTGGGATGCCGAGACCCAGAAGTTCGCCGGCGGCAACGCCGAGGCGGTGAAGATCGCCAACAACTGGGCCTACCGCGAATACCAGAACGGCTGGAGCCTCAAAGCCCCGCACCACGCCTAAATCCCAGGCATAGACGAGAAACTATCCGCCCGATCCGGCACCCCGGATCGGGCGGATTTTACTGGGAGCGCCGGCATCCCTGCCGGCTGTCTTTGCGAGAGCGATGACACCGGATTCCCGTGCGGCGGGTCTTTCTGAACGGAGTGTTGAACAGTTGACACAGACAACGTTCAGGAGGAAACAGCCATGGCTGAAACGAAGGAAGACGGGAAGGGCGGCCTGAGCCGCAGGGACTTCATCACGGCGGCGGCTGGCGTGACCGTGGCGGCAGGCGCAGCCAAGCGGGCGGAGGCCGGTGTCTACAAGTCCATCCTGCCCTCGACGGTGCTTGGCGCGAATGAACTCATCCGCACGGGCCATATCGGTTTGGACTATTCCTGCCAATGCCGCGGGGGAGGCATTGACGAACTCATGTTCTCCATAACGACGGAGCGCTTCCAGCCAATTATGCTGTGCGACACGCGCCGCTCCAATGTTGAAAAGCGCGTCAAGCCGATGTTCCGGGAGAAGACCGCCGACGCGGTGGTTGTGGATGATTTCCGCAGGGTCATCGAGAACAGGGATGTCGATGCTGTGGTGGTCGCCATGCAGGACCACTGGCACTGCCTGCCCGTGCTCTACGCGGCTGAGGCAAAGAAAGCCATCTACTGCCGAGTTCCCCTGTGCTCCACCCTTGCAGAGGCGCACGCCATGCGCAAGGCGATCAAAGACAACGGCGTGGTGTTCCAGGGCGGCACGGTCCAGCGCAGCGGAAAACATTTCCTAAAGGCCGTGGAAATGGTCCGGAACGGTTGCATCGGCAAGGTGGCCTGGATTGAAACCTTCTCTCTCGACAACACGTATATTAACGGCATCGGCATGGGCGAAACGGATGCCACGAAGTACACGGACAAGGGCCTCAACTGGGACATGGACCAGGGATGGGTCGAGCACAAGCCGTTCAACCTCAACCGCTGGATCAATTCCTGCATGTATCTGGACTACTCCGGCGGCAAGATTGCCGGTTGGGGCGCGCATCTGATGGACATCGCCATGATGGCCATGGGGGATGACCGGCAACCCAATTCGGTGACGGCCGTCGGTGGCAAGTACCTCATGCAGGACAGCCGCACCACGCCCGACACGTTGGAGGTGCTCTACCGCTTCGACGACTTCATCCTGTCCTTCACCAACCGCGTGTGGAACCCGCTCACCTTTGACGGGAAGCAGCCGGACCACGGCATCGTCTTCTACGGCGAGCGCGGCATTCTCAGCGTCAACCGCCTCGGCCTCGACGTCTTCGCCTCGAAGCAGAACCAGACCGCCGACAAGGCGACCGTTACCGAGCACATTGATCCCGAAACGCCGGACCAGCAGGCCGCGCTCAACCTGCCGCACTGGCAGAACTTCGCCGACAGCATCCGCGGCATCGCGAAGCCCAACGCGCCCATCGACACACTGTTCAACACCACACGCATCTGCCTCATCGGCTCCTGCGCCTATGTGGCCGGCGCCCACTTCAATTCCGGTGCCAAGTTCGACGGCACCAGCATGCCCGACGAGGCGCCCGCCTACGGTCAGACCACGCTGGACTGGGACGCCGAGACGCAGAAGTTCGCCGGCGGCAACGCCGAGACGGTGAAGATCGCCAACAACTGGGCCTACCGCGAATACCAGAACGGCTGGAGCCTCAAGGCCCCGCACCACGCCTAAACCCCAGACATAGACGATTCCCTACCCCGGGAAATACATGGCCATCGCGAATTCCATCGCGAAGTCGGGGTCGTTGCTCAGTTCCACGTGCCGGGCCAGCCGCGCGATGACCTCGGCCCGCGCGCGGGCGCGGCGCGACAGGGCGCCCCACTTGGCGCCGGCGAGCGAGGCGTTGCCGATGTAGACGATGCGGTCGTGCGGCAGTTCGGGCGGCAGCAGGCCAATCCGCTGCGCGTTGTCGCGGCGGATGAAACTGCCGAAGCCCCCGGCCACCAGCACATGCCCAAGCTGATCGATTTCCAGCCCCGCCTGGCGCAGCAGGATGGCGATGCCCGCGCGGATCGCGCCGGCCGCCAGCTGCAGCTCGCGCACGTCGCGCTGGGTCAGGCTGACGCGGCGCGTGCCGTCGTCGGAAAGCACAAACTCCACCTCGCCGTCCGCGTCGCGCTGAAACCTTGCCGCCATGTCTGCCGGGATGTTTTCGGGCAGCGCCTCCGGCGCGGGCAGGCGCCCGTCGCAGCCGAGCGCCCCGCACTTGAGCAGTTGGCCGCACAGATCAATGAGGCCGCTGCCGCACAGGCCCGCGGGCGCGCCGCCCCCGATGACGCCCAGCCGCACCCGCTCGTCGATGACGACCTTCTCCACCGCCCCGGCCGTGGCGCGCATGCCGCAGGAAATGCGCGCGCCCTCGAACGCGGGGCCGGCCGCCGTGCTGGCCGCCCACAGCCGTCCGCCGTGGGAAAGCACGATTTCGCCGTTGGTGCCCACATCGACAAACAGCGTCGCGCCCGCGCGCTCGGGAAGCGCCGTGGCCAGCAGCCCGGCCACCGTGTCGCCGCCGACGAATCCGCCGATCACGGGGAACACGTAGGCCCGCGCCTCGGGATGAATGGCCAGCCCCAGCTCCGCGGCCGTCACCGAAAGGCCCCGGCCAAACACGGGGACGAAAGGAACCATGCTCAGCGGCGCGGGGTCAATGCCGCACAGCAGATGCTCCATGGTCGTGTTGCCCGAAAAAGCCGCCGTGTGCACCGCGCCCGGCGCGACACCCGCGCTGCGGCACAGCTCCGCGGCCATTTCCCCCGCGGCGGCCGTCACCGCGCCGCGCAGTTCCCGCAGTTCGCGCTCGCCCTGTACTGCGTGCGAAATCCGCGATATCACATCGTCGCCGTGCGCCGTCTGCGGGTTTATGCGCGACACCACCGCCTTTTCCGTGCCGTCCGACAGGTCTAGCAGCACGCCCGCGAGCGTGGTGGTGCCGATGTCAAAAGCCAGCGCATAACTGGGCGTGCGCGTTTCGCCGGGGTGGTAGTCCAGCATCGCGCCATCGCGCAGCAGCGCCCAGCCCTCATAGCCGCCGTCGCGCAGCGCCGCCACCGTGCGGTGCAGCGTCGCGGGCGACGCCTTTAGAACCCCGTCGCCGTTCCACGCGCCCGAGGCGCGCAGCGCCTCCTCAATGCGCACCAGGTCCGGCATGCCGTCCTCAAGCGTGGGGCGCCGCATGCGCACCCGCGCCTGGCGCACCTCCGGCTCCAGGTCGTGCACCGCGCCCGTGTCGTGGTCCGTGAGTATCTGGTGCCGTCCGCCGAACACCGACGATTCCGGCACGACCACCGTCATG
Source organism: Candidatus Hydrogenedentota bacterium (assembly GCA_903902895.1). Taxonomy (GTDB): domain Bacteria; phylum Hydrogenedentota; class Hydrogenedentia; order Hydrogenedentales; family CAITNO01; genus CAITNO01. The sequence continues at coordinate 21,289 of CAIUWO010000435.1, forward strand.
TCGCGCGTCACCCGCTGGCGGCAGGCCAGCCGCCATCCCTGCGCCACCTCCGCCGCCGCAAAGGCCCTCTGCTCCGCGTCCACCGCCTCCGGCGCGTCGTTGACGCGCACCCGGCACTTGCCGCAGGTGCCCGTCCCGCCGCAGGGCATGTCCATGGCCGTGCCCGCGCGGCCCGCCGCCTCCACCAGCGACGTGCCCGCCAGCACGTCCACCGTGCGGCCGCTCGGCTCAAACTTCACTTCAAAGCTTTGCTCGCCCACAAAAAGACTCCTTGGCGTCAGACTCAGACATGTGGGACAGCCGCCCTCGGCTGTCGGCCCAGAGTTTGACAGGCGGGGGCGCCTGTCAAACATCTTTCTTGGCAGAACTTGGAACGCTTCACATTAACGCCCCACGGGCTGTCGGCGCAACAAGGAACAGGGGAGGGGACGGACATGAATGGTTGGCAGAAGAACTGCGGAACGCGGAAATTCTCGGCAGAAGCGCCGGAAATGCTTTAGGCCCCCCTTCGAAGGGGGTGACCGCCGAAAGGCGGTCGGGGGATGTTGCCTTCGGTCTTGCTCGCATCGTCCACATCCCCGCCAGAGGCGGACAAGCCCCGCCGCTACGCGGCTGCCCCCTTCAAAGGGGGACTTGGGGAAGCGCACGATCAGGTCGTGGCGGAGTATGTCCCCAGCCGACGATTGTCCCCCCGCAGCCGGGCAAATTTGGACACAACCATTACTGGGCAGAGAAATCGGAAGGACAGCACTATACAGCCATGGGCACTTCCACAAACGCGGCCTCGCTGGAAGGGTCGGGAATGGGCTCGCCAGACTCGCGCATCAATTCGAGATGTCCCTCAACGGCTTCCCTAATGCCTTCCAAAGCCTCATCCAGCGTATTTCCGGCGCTGGTACAACCGGGCAGGTCAGGCACATAGACCGAGTAGTTCTCGGGGCCTTTTTCAACAATAACGAGGTACTTCATAGGGTGTCCTCCTTTCGGAGATCGGCTTGCTTTATTATACTTGCGTAGGTCTTGGGATGTAAGTCAAGACCCGGATTTCCTGGAACGGTCACGATTCCCGGTTTCTTGGGGTGGCGGTAGTGATGATGACTGCCCCGGGTGCGTACCAGTATCCAGCCATCTTCAAGAAGCATTCGCAGAACTTCCCGTACTTTGACGATCGGCATCGATTGATTGTCCTTTGTTCCATCTATCTATTGTAACGCGAAGCCATCGAACAGGCAAGGCAATGAGATTTCGCAACTTGGTGGCGAGTCGCCGTTTCCGCTATCCTCCTTCCAACAGGAGGTCCACCATCATGGCCGCAATTGACCCGCTTGCCCTTGCCCGTCTGCGCGACGAGGAGACGCGCCAGTCCACCACCTTCAACCTTGCCACGCGGGGCAAGACGATCGACCTGCCGCGCGGCAAACGGGTCATTGTCGCCGAGGGGACCGGGCCGGGCTACATCGCCAACCTGTGGATGACCTTCCCCGGCTGGTTCTGGCAGCACTGGAACCCGCCCGCGCCCATCAGCCAGACGATCCTGAAGACGCTTATCGTGCGCATCTACTGGGACGGCGCGGCCCAGCCCGCCGTGGAGTGCCCCGCCGCCGACTTCTTTGGCCTGGGCCTGTGCGAGGCGGCCAATTTCGCCTCGCAGTGTTTCGGCCTGTCCAGCGGCGGTTTCTTCTGCAAGTTTCCCATGCCCTTCCGCCGCGACTTCCGCATCATCCTGGAAAACACGGACGAGAAGATCGACACCTGCGTCTTCATGAACGTGCTCCACCAGCATGCGCCGATTCCCGACGACGCCGGCTATTTCCATGCCCAGTTTCACACCGGCCGCAACCCCGGACCCGAGCCCGTGCTGGTGTCCGAATTCCAGGGGCGCGGGCACTTCGCCGGGCTCACGCTGGCCATGCAGGGCGAGGACCGCGGCTACATGAGCCACCTTGAGGCCCCCGAATACATTTACATCGACGACGACTGGGAAACCCCGCGCATCACCGGCACGGGCCTGGAGGACTATTTCCTCGGCGGCTGGTATTTCCGCGAGGGCGTCTTTGCCGGACCCCACCACGGCGTGCCCGCCAAGGACGCGCTCAATGCGTCCATCGCCATGTACCGCATCCACGACCGCGACGCCGTCCACTTCAAAAAACGGTTCAAGATGGCCTTTGTAAACCCCTGGGCACCGGAGCGGCTCAAGCCCTTTTCCTGGTCCTCCTGCGCCTTCGCCTATCTCGACACGCCCGAGGGCCAGAACCCGCCCCTGCCCAACCGCGCCCAGCTCCTGTGCTGGTACCGCATGAAGAACACGGACCACCAGAGCATCCCGTGAGCCCGGGCCGGGGGAATAGCGGCAACGGACGGCGCTGTTAATAGTTAACTGGCGCGTGGGAAAGCGGCCCGGCCATTCTGGTATACTCCGCAGTTCCCCGTGCTGCGCCTCCTCGGGCGGGCCGGGGTTTGGCAGTTTTTTTCCACAGAGCGAGGTGCTTTCGTTGTGACGCAACTGTATTGCGGTGTCGATTTTGGCACGACCAACACCAGCGTGGCCATGTCGGACGGCGTGTCCGCGCGCGTGCTGCACCTGGACGAGCACAACGACCCGGGCACCTCGCTGCCCTCGCTGCTGTACATCACGCGCGAGGGGGAGTCCATCGTGGGCCGTTCCGCGGCAAAGGCGTTCATCGAGCGCAACGTGGACCGCGAGGTCATTCTCAAGCAGATCGACCTCGGCGTCGAGATCGAGGCCTATGTCGCCTCCGAGCCCGACAAGAGCGAGAGCTACCGTCCCGGCGCCGTCGATCCTGAGCGCCGCGAGTCGGTCCGGGCGCACGCCATGGTGGAGATTAACTCGCCGGGCCGCCTGTTCCAGTCGCTCAAGACGCTGCTGCGCCACCGCGGCTTCACGGGCACCGAGGTGTTCGGCACCAACTACCAGATTGAGGAGCTGGTCTCGGTCATCCTGCGCCGCATCAAGGCCGCCGCGGACGAGGCCGCCGGCGAGCCCGTCGAGCGGGCCGTGTTCGGCCGGCCGGTGCGCTTCTCCAAGGACCCCGAAGAGGACCGCACCGCGGAGCAGCGCCTGCTCACGGCCGCCCATCTGGCCGGTTTCCGCGACGTGAATTTCTTTTACGAGCCCGTGGGCGCCTGCGTCGAGTATGCCGTGGCGTCCGACGAGCAGCAGCGGCTCATGGTTGTGGACATCGGCGGCGGCACCTGCGACGTGTGCATCATGGAGTTTGGCGGCGGCCACGGCCCGGCGCAGCGCCTTGCCGAGAGCCGCATTCTCGCCGTGTCCGGCGTGCCCGTGGCGGGCGATGCCATCGACCGCGAGATCATCCGCAGCAAGCTGTTCCCCGTCTTCGGCAGCCGCGCCCGCTACGGCCCGAACAAGCTGCCCATGCCCCAGTTCGTCTACAACCAAATCCTCGACTGGCAGAACCTGTACAAGCTGAACACCGAGGAGACGATCAACTGGCTGCTGGCCGCCGAATGCAGCAGCGACCACCCCGAGGGGCTGCGCGCGCTGCGCTTCCTCATCCAGCGCAACTTCGGCTACCCCATCGTGCGCGAGGTCGAGGCGGCCAAGAAAAGGCTGTCCCAAAGCATGGAGACGGAGATATCCCTGCATTACATGGACATTCATTTGGACGAGCGGCTGGAGCGGGGCGAGTTCTCGCACATCATCGAGGACCAGCTTCAGGTCATGCTGGGCACCATCGAGGAGGCCGAGTCGGCCGCCGGGCTGCGGCCCGACCAGCTCGACCTCGTGCTCACCACGGGCGGCACCAGCCTGATCCCGGCCATCCGCGACATGCTGCACGAGCGCTACGGCCCCGACCGCGTCCAGCAGCGCGACACCTTTACCAGCGTCGCCACGGGGCTGGCCATCGTCGCGCAGTACGTGTAGGCGGGCAATTGGGAATTGCGATGAAGGGGGCTTTGCCGTTGTTCTTGGGGCCCTTGCATGCAATTATCGGCGGTACACTTCCCGTCTATGGCCCACTTCGATTACGAGGACACGTAGAACGGCGTCCTGAATCTCATAAAGGATGCGGTAGTCGTCCACCCGGATGCGGTAAATGTCCTCCGTGCCGGAGAGCTTCCTGACGTCGGCCGGGCGCGGGGTGCTTGCCAGGGTGTCGATGGCGGGCTGCAGACGCCTGCGCACGTCCGCAGGCAGCTTCTTCATTGCGCGGAAGGCGTGCGGTGCCAATACGACCGTATAGGTCATTTCAGACCCAGTTCTCCCTTGGCATCCTTCCACAGGATGTCTTCCCCAGGCTCCTCCTTAATCCGCCGCACGGCATCCAGATCCATGAGGTCTTCCCATTCCTCAATGGACATGATCACGGCCACCTCCTTGCCGTCCTTGCTGAGCACAATCGGCGCGTGATCGCTGTTGACCCGCTGAATGGCATCGTCAAGGTTAAAGTCCTTCGTGGCCACGGTCATCTCTCAATCTCCTGTGTGTCCCACGAATTGTACCCCATATTCAGCAACTGCTCAAGCGGCCGTCTCCGGCGGATATTCCCGAAGCGCCGCTTTTACAGGCGGGAACGGACCCGCCGAGGGCGCTGGGATTACGCGAAGCATGGGAGTTATGGGAAAGAAGCCCCCGCTCCGCCCTCTCCCATCACTCCCATCATTCCCATGCTTCCCACAATCTGCCGGCTTACGCTAACTGGAACTTCTCGCCCAGGTAGATCTGCCGCACCTTTTCGTTTTCCGAAATTTCCCGCGGCGAGCCGGAGGCGAGCACGCTGCCCTCGTGGATGATGTAGGCGCGGTCCGTGATCTGGAGCGTTTCGCGCACGTTGTGGTCGGTGATGATCACGGCGATGCCGCTGTCGCGCAGGCGCGACACCGTGTCCTGCAAATCGGCCACGGCGATCGGGTCAATCCCGGCGAAGGGCTCGTCGAGCAGAAACACCTTGGGCTCGATGGCCAGCGCGCGCGCGATCTCGGTGCGGCGGCGCTCGCCGCCGGACAGCGTGAAGGCGGGGCTCTCGGCGAGGTGGGCGATGTTCATTTCCTGCAATAGCTTGTCGGCGCGCGCGTCCCGCTCCGCCCGGCCCATGTTCTGGTATTCCAGGATGGCGGTCAGGTTCTGGCGCACCGTGAGGCTGCGGAACACCGACGGCTCCTGCGGCAGGTAGGCGATGCCGCAGCGGGCGCGCCGGTACATGGGCAGCCGCGTGATGTCCCCGCCCTGGAACCGGATGCGGCCCGCGTCGGGTTTGAGCAGGCCGACGATCATGCTGAACGTGGTGGTCTTGCCCGCGCCGTTGGGGCCGAGCAGGCCGACCACCTCGCCGGCCTGGACTGTGATGGACACGCCGCGCACCACGGTGCGCTTCTTGAACGCCTTCACCAGCCCGTCCGTTTCCAGCAGCGGCGTCTTGCTCGGTGCGGCGCTCATGGCGCGGCCACCAGCTCCGGGTAGGCCGCGACCAGCAGCAGCCGGTTGAGCCGGGTCTGCTCCTCGGGGCCGCGTTTTTCGGCGGCCGACAGTTTCTGCGCCTCCTCGCTCAGCGCGCGCCCTTTCCAGGCCGCCTCGCTGTACAGCTTCGGGCTCTTGAGCACCGAGTTGACCAGTTTCACAATGTCGCCCTTGCGCTGGAGCAGCACCGCCGTGTCCACGCTCATCAGCAGCTTCCGGTTGTCGGCGCTGATCTGCGACACAATCTGTTTTCCCGGCGCGGCGTCGCCGGCATTGGCCTCGGCGCGCAGCGCGTTGATGAGCGCCGCCCAGTCCTTCACGTCGCCCTCGCGCAGCAGCGACGGGTCGCCCTTGCCCCCGGCCCCGCCGTCCATGCCCTGCAGCGGCACCTGGTCGGCGCGCACGCGCGTGACCTCGAAATTGTTGGTCTTGACGTTGAGCATCATCTTCTCGCCGCGCAGGCCCTTGATCTTGTCGTTGTTAACCACCGGGTCGCCCGTGAACACCACCTCGCCCGAGTCAAAGTTCCACTCGGCGTGGCCCGCGGTGATCTGCGCGTCGGGGTGGTTCACCTCAACGTTCTTGTCCATGACGATGGTGGAGGGGGTGCTCTGCCCCTCTTTCCAGGTGAATTTCATGGTCTGCGCCTTGATCGGCAGCGGCTTCTTCTCCGGGTCTTCCGAAAGCAGGCGAATCTTGACGCCCTCGGTCATCTCGTCGATGGCCCCGGTCGCGAAGTTGCCCTTCATGTGGCCCGCGTCGATTTCCATCGAGCTGTAGCCGCTCATTCCCGAGCCCTGCGCCGGGGCGGCGGCGGGGGCGGGGTCCGCCGCCAGGGCGGCCGGGCAGAGGAGTGCAATGGCGCACAACAGGCGCACGTTCATAGTGAGTCCTTTCCGAAACGGACCGTGCCGGTGACCGCGGTCAGTTCAAACAGCTTGCTGTCAGGATACAGGCGCAGCGACGCCGCCTCCAACTGGAGCGACGGGTCGTTGATGGTGACATGATTGTCGGACCGCGCCACGCCGGGGCTGCCATCTTCGGGCTTCTCCCAGGTGATGTCGCTCAGATTGAGCAGGAGCGTGCCGGCCTTGACCCGCACATCGTCCTGCAGTACGGCGCGGCGGTCCTGTTCGAAGGTGCCGCGCATGGCGTCGATGACCACGTCCTCGCGCCCCTCCTCGTCACTGTACACGACGGCCCGGGCGTTTTGAAAGGCGTAGGCGTTCTGCCCCTGCATGGTGAAGGCGGTGGCGTGCACCCAGAATTCGGGCTTCTGCGCCACGCCCTCCATCTGTTTGGAGCGGTGCATGTACAGGTTGATCTCGCTCATCTGCAGCGCGCTGTCCGGCTGGGCATAGGGGTCCGCCGCCGCCTGGGGCGCGTTTGGGGCCGGCGTTTCCGGCGCGGCCGGCGGCGCCGCGGGCCTGGAGCAGCCCGCCACGGCAGCCAGAACCAGCGGCAGCACCAGGTGACGGCGGCTCATGGGGCGGCCCCGTTGTTCTTTTCAAACACGGCGCGCAGGCCCTTGAGCGTGAGCAGCGGGTCGACCACCTCAATCTCCTTCGACACGCCCGCGATGGTCTTGGCCAGGCCGCCTGTGGCGATGGCCTTGGCCCTGCCGCCCATTTCGGCGCGCATGCGCCGGATCAGCCCGTCGGTCATGTCGGCGTAGCCGTAGGTGAGCCCGGCGCGGATGTTGGTCACCGTGTCGCGGCCGATGACCGTCTTGGGCACCACGATGTCCACGCGCGGCAGTTTGGCGCAGTGCTCAAACAGCGCGTCGGCCGAAAGCTGGATGCCCGGCACGATGATGCCGCCGATCCATTCGGCCTTGGCGGTGAGCGCGTCGAAGGTCGTGGCCGTGCCGAAATCGACAATGATCAGCGGCCCCGCATGCTCCTCCAGCGCGCCGACCGCGTTGACGATGCGGTCCGCGCCCACCTCCCGGGGGTTGTCCACCTGCAGCATGATGCCCGTCTTGACGCCGGGCTCGACCATGAGCGCCTCCACCTTGAAGGCATGGCGCGCCACCTGCTGCAGCGCCGGGTTCAACTGGGGCACCACACTGGACACGCAGCAGCCGTTGATCTGGCGGGGGTGCAGTTCTATGCCCTGCAGCAGCATGAACAGCAGGATTTGCAGCTCGTCGCCGGTGCGGTAATTGGCCGTCACCACGCGCCAATGGCCGCGCAGCTCGCGCCCGTCATACAGGCCGAGCACCATGTGTGAATTGCCGACATCCACCACCAGTAACATGCCGCGGTTCCGATAATCGTTGGCTGAGGCTCAGGCCGGCCCCGTGCCCGGCCCCCGGCGGGGTGCCTGCGGCGCGGTCGCGGACAGCCTCAGCTATTCTCGATCAGCAGGGTCAGGTCAACGGAGGGCGCCGAATGGGTCAGCGCGCCGACGGACACAAACTGCACGCCCGTCTCCGCCATGCCGCGCACCCGGTCAAGGGAGGCGTTGCCGCTGGCTTCAAGGATCACCCGGCGACCCCGGGCGCGGCGGACGGCCTCGGCCATCAGTTCATTGTCCATGTTGTCCAGCATGATCACGTCGGCCTCCGACGCGAGCGCCTGCTCCAACTCGTCCAAATCCCGCACCTCGACCTCCACCCGCATCAGATGATGGGCGTGGTGCCGGGCGCGGCGGACGGCCTCGCCGATGCCGCCGGCGGCCATGACATGGTTTTCCTTGATCAGCACCCCGTCAAACAGGGTGTGCCGGTGCGTGGCGCCGCCCCCGTGCACAATGGCGGACTTTTCCAGTTGGCGCAGCATCGGCGTGGTCTTGCGGGTGCCGCAGACGCGGCAGTCCAGTCCCTGCAGCGCGTCCGCAAAGCGGCGGGTCAGCGTGGCCACGCCGGACAGGTGCTGCACAAAGTTCATCGCCGTGCGCTCCGCCGTCAGCACGGCCCGGGTCTTGCCGGTAAACGAGGCGACCAGTCCGCCCTTGCCGAAGCTGGCCCCGTCTTCCAGGCTGCTCCAGTCCCCGAGCTCCGCCCGCATCACTTCAAAGGCGGTCTTGAACGGCAGCATGCCGCTGAGCACGCCCTCCTGCTTCGCAAAGAGCCGCGCCCGGCAGCGCAAATCCGCACCGACGACACTGTTTGTCGTGATGTCCTCATGGCCCACATCTTCCAGCAGCGCCGAGGCGACCAGATTTTCCATCGTTATGTGCATAATTCGACAAACCGCCTTTCGAGCGGGCAATTTTATCACATGGCGGGGCGTCTTCTCGACCCGGCCCCGCCGCACAGGTCACCGCATCAGCCCCGGATTTGTCCCGGACGCGCGGATGCCGGATCAGCGCCTGCACGGGAAGTGCCTGCGCCCGCATTTGAAAGGCCGGTCCGCCTCCGGCGCGGGATAGGGGCTAGAGGGAGGTCAATCCCTCGCGGATGGCGAACTTGGTCAGTTCGGCGATGCTGTGCAGGCCCAGTTTTTCCATGACCTGCTGGCGGTGCGTCTCAATGGTTTTCACGCTCAGGTTCATGGTGGTCGCAATCTGCTTGGTGCTGTGGCCCTCCGCCATGAGTTGAAGCACCTCGCGCTCCTTGGGGCTCAGGAGAGACGCCGGCGACCCGTCCTTGACCATCAACTGGCGCACGTAGTCGTCCGTGACGAGGGATGCGATGCTCGGACTCAGATACACCTGCCGCCGGGCCACCGTGTGGATGGCCTGGACCAGCTCCTTGAAGGCGCAGTCCTTGAGAAGATAGCCCGAGGCGCCGGCCTGAAGCATGCTGGATATGTACCGCTTGTCGGAGTGCATGGACAGGGCCAGAATGCGCACCTCCGGCATGTCGGCCTTTATCCGGCGCGCCGCGTCGATGCCGTTCAGGTCGGGCATGGCCACGTCCATCACAACAACGTCCGGCTTCTGTTCCCGCACCAGCTGGATGGCGCTGCGGCCGTCCTCCGCCACGCCGACAATCTCCACCCGCGGGTCGCTGCGCAGCAGGCTGCACAAACCCTCCCGCATAATCTTGTGGTCATCCGCCAGCACCACGCGGACGCACATGCCTTGCTCTCCGTTCATGGCTCATCCTCCGGCGCCAGCGGCGCCGTAAGCACAATTCTCGTGCCCTTACCCAGTTGGGAATTAATCTCAATCTGTCCGCCCAGACAGGAAAGCCGCTCCCGAACGCTGAATAAACCAAAGCCGGCACCGGCGGGCGACCGCATTTCGAGGACAGTTCCGTCAAAACCAACACCGTCATCTTCGACTATTATACGGATATTCCCTTGGAAACGCGACACGGACACGCTGAGCAGGCCGGCCCGGGCGTGTTTGACCGCGTTCATGACCAGTTCGCGCACGGACCGGTACAGCGTCACCCGCAGGTCCTCGCGCAGCGGCTTTTCCAGTCCGTCGTCCTCGTACCGCACCGGCATCCTGTGCTCTTGCGCCATCTGCTCGGTCAGATACTGCAGCGCCGGTTCCAGGCCCAGTTCATACAGAACCGGCGGGCTCAGCTCAAAGGTGAGCGACCGCAGGTCCGCGATGGCCGCGCCCGTGCTGTCCCGGACCGACTGGAGGGTGTTGCGGGCGTCATCCGTCTGCAGCGCCTCGCGCAGGCTGTCCAGCCGGATGGTGGCCACGGCCAGATTCTGAATGACCTGGTCATGCAGCCCCACGGCGATGCGGCGCCGCTCGCGCTCCTCGGCCAGGGCCAAGTCGGCGGCCAGGACGCGCAACTGTTGCTGTTGCTGCACCAGCCGGGTTTCGGCGTTCTTGCGCGCAATGGCGTCACCCAAAATATTGGCCATGGACTGAAGAAACAGCACATCGTGCCTTGAAAACGCGCGTCGGACGAGGGCGTAGGCGCCGAGCGCGCCGAAAGGCGCGCCATCGCCCGGGATCGCCATGGTGATCCCGCTCGCCGCGCCGTGCTCTTCCAGGGCGTCCACCCCCTCAAACGGGGTTCGGGCGCGCAGATTGTCCAAGAGGACCCCGTCGCTTCTCGTCAGGGTTCGGCCGGCCAGCGTCTCGGGACCCGCACCGACCGTCGCGCGGCCCACGAAGCCCTCTTTCCAGCCCGCGCCCGCGCGCAGCAGCAGCGCGCTCCGGTCCGGGAACAGCTCCAACACTTCGACCAGGCCCACATCCAGTCCCTGGGATGTCAGGTCCACCGCCTTATGCAGAATCACATCAAGGTCGTTCTCCACCAGGGCGCGCCGCCCGAGCTCCGCCACGGCCGCCTGCTGGCGCACCCGCAGCCGCAGCTCCTCTTCGATGCGCTTTACCGCCGTGATGTCGCTGCCCACGCTCAGTATGCCGACGAAGCCGCCGTGCTCGTCCTGGATGACTTTGTTCGACCACAGCACCCATATGCGCGCGCCGTTCTTGCGCGTGTTCTCGTTTTCATTGACCGCGTAGCGTTCGGGCTCGTTAAGAATGCCCTGAATCATGGTTTTCAGGGACAGCCCGGCGGAATCGGTTTCGGGGGTGATGGTGCCAATCACGTTCTTCCCCAGAATCTCCTCCTGGGTGTAGCCGAAAAACTTTTCGGCAAACTCGTTGAAAAAGGTGACCCGGCCCACGGTGTCCATGCGCAGGATGATGCTGTTCGCGTTTTGCACCAGTTCGCGGTACTGCGCCTCGCTTCTGCTCAGCGCCTCCGCGGTCTCGCGCCGCTCCACCGCGCGCCGGACCGTAATCAGCAGCTGCTCCATGTCGTAGGGCTTCACCAGATAGCTGTACGCCCCCAGATTAACCGCCGCAATGGCCGATTCCTGGGAGGCGTGCCCCGTCAGCAGGATGCACTCCATTTCGGGCAGCAACTGCTTGAACTGGCGGATAAGCGCAAGCCCGTCCATGTCCGGCAGCCGCAGATCGACCAGCGCCACGTCGGGGCGCCGCTCGCGCACCAGCGCGCACGCCGCGCCCCCCTGCGACGCGGCAAGGGGCTCGTATCCCTTGGCCCGGAGAATGTCCGTCAGTGTCCGGCAAAGATTGGCGTCATCGTCCACCACCAGTATTTTGCGGGCAGTTGTCATGTGTTTAACGGCTTTCCCCGGCGGGGCTTTCCAGCAGGCGGCGCAGTCTTGCGTGGTGCAGCTCGGCGAGCATTGCCAGCAGTCGGTCCGCATCCACGGGCTTGTCAAGGCATGCGTGGAGCTCTTTCTTCAGTTCCTCTTTCATTTCTTCCCGGTAGCCAGTCACAAGAACCACGGGAACCGTCTCCGACCTGCGGCGGATTTCCCTGAGGATTTCCAGCCCGCCTGTCCGGTCGAATTTCACGTCCAGCAGGATGATATGGCGTTCCGGGTGCCGCACGCGGCCCAGCGCGGCCGCGCTGGACACATGCTCCACCGAAAAACCGCGCGCCTCCAGAATGTCCTCAAGACGGAGGCAGAATTCGGGGTCGTCGTCGATAATCAGCACCGAACCGGCCTCGCGCACCCGGTTGAGAAAGCTGAGGACTCTTTCCATGTCAAAGGGTTTCATGATGGCGCCCACAACGCCCTCAATGAGCCCCTGCCGCACTATTTCCTCATCGGCGTAGGCGGTCATGAAAATCACCGGCTGGGTGTGCCCGGCCTGCCGGATGGCGCGAAACAGGGTTAAACCGTCCATGGTGCCCATGCGGATGTCGGTCACCACACAGTCGAAGGGCATCCGGCCGAGCAGTTCCAGCGCCTCCTCGCCGCTGTGCGCGCCCTGGGGCGCATGGCCCTTGGCCCGAAATATGTCCACAAGCGTCTTGACCATCTTGGGGTCGTCGTCCACCACCAGTTCTCGAATGGGAACTTCCATAAACGGTTACTCCTGTGCCTGCAGCACGATGGAAAAGGTGCTGCCCCGTCCGTGTTCACTCGTCACCTCAATCCCCCCCTCATTGGCCTCAAGGAGGTTCCTGGTCACCGAAAGGCCCAGACCAATGCCCCGCGCCTTGGTCGAATACAGCGGCTCGAAAATGCGCGACAACTCCTCCCCCGACATGCCGCAACCGGTGTCGGTCACGGATACCCGGATGCGGCCGCCTTCGACCCGCGCCCCCACCGTCAGCACGCCGCCCCCCGGCATCGCCTGACAGGCGTTCAGCATGAGATTGGCCAGCACCTGTTTCATCTGGCCGGGATCGACCGACAGCTGGGGCAGGTCCGCCGGAATGTCTGTCACCACTTCCACCTCACTGCTCGGCGCGATCTGGGCCAGCACCCCGGCCACCAGGGGCGCCAGGGCCACGACCGCGCGGTCTGCCCGGCTTGTGCGCGCAAAGCCCAGAAGGTCTGAGATAATTTTCTGAGAATTATACACCTCCGACGAGATAATGTTGAGATATTCTTTGCTCGTCTCATCGGCGCCGGCGCCGCTCATTTTCAGGAAGTACACCGCGTTCGAGATGACTCCGAGCGGATTGCGCAATTCATGGCCCACGCCGCCCGCCAACTGCCCCAGGACCGCCAGCTTTTCCTTGCGCACCAGCTCGTCCTGGGTGTCGCGCAGTTGCTGCGTCCGCATGTCGACCATTTGCCCAAGCCGGTCAGAGTAGGCTTTTAGGACAGCCTCTTCCTCTTTGCGGACGGTAACATCCCAGCAAAGGCCGGTCATGCGGACCGCGCGGCCCGAAGCGTTCCGGTAGACTTTGCCCCGCACCGCAAGGTCATGAATGCTGCCGTCGGGCCATAGCATTCGAAATTCAGCGTCCACCTCAGACTGCCGCCGCACTGCGTGCGTGATCTCAGCGTATATGCGGCTCCGATCTTCCGGGTGGACCGCGGCCATGAAATGCCCCGCCGTGTCCGAATGGCTGTCCGGTGCCAGGCCGAACAGGCGTCCGGCGTGTTCGTCCCAGACCTGTCTTCTCTCCGGGATCAGCCAGTCCCAGGTGCCCACCTCCGAGGAGTCCAGCGCCAGGCGCAGACGTTCCTGCGTTTCGCGCAGTGTCTCCGCAATGTGCTTCCGTTCCGTGATGTCCTCGGCCACACCGAGGATCCGGGCGGGCTGGCCGCGGTCATCCAAGACCAGTTCGGCGACCACGCGCAGACTGCGCCGGGCGCCGCCGTCGATGGGGTTCACGGTGAGTTCAAGGTCATATGCACCGCGGGCGTTCAACTGCTCCAGCATGGCCTGATGTACACGCTCCCAGTCGGGTATGCGCGCCTCCACCATGTCGGCCGGCACTTCACCCTCGGCGGGCGGTATGCCGAGAATGCGGCAGGCCTCCTCGGTGCCCCAAATTTTGCGGGCATGGGGGTCATATTCCCAACTGCCAATGCGCCCGACCGCCTGGGCGCGCTTGAGGCGGTCTTGGTTGGCCAGAATTTCCCGTTCCGCCTTTTTGCGCTCCGTAATGTCCCGGGTGACGCCAAGCAGACCGGTCACATAACCCCGCTCGTCGGCCAATGCGGTGGTCACAACCTCCGTGATGACCACCGACCCATCCTTGCAGCTTTGCTCCACGACGCAGGTTTGCAGCGGTTTGGAGCCCTCGCCGGTGTCGGGCGCGGCCATGAACGCGCTGTCCCAGCGGAAAGAATTGGGGGTCAGGGCGGCATCAATGGGCTGCGCCATCACCTCTTCCGGCGTGTATCCGCGCAGCCGCAGCACCGAGGGGCTGACATAGGTAAAGCGCTGCGCGGCCAGGTCCAGCTGCCAAATGACATCACCCGTGTTTTCCGCGATCAGGCGGAAGCGCCGCTCGCTCTCGCGCAGCGCCTCCTCCGCGCGCCTGCGCTCGGTGATGTCCGTCATGACATGCACCGCCCCGGTCAGCGCCCCCGAGGCATTGAACACGGGACCGACCGTGACCTCATACCAGCGGTTGTTGTAGAGCACATCCGCCGTGGCGCGCCGCCCCGTTTCCAGCACCGTTGCCATGGGACACCCGCCGTACAAGCCCTCCGCCCCATGCATCAGCGCATGATATTTCTGCCCGAGCACCTCATGGGGCGTCCGTTTCACCAAGTCTGCCGCGGCGCGGTTGCACTGCAGCACGACATCCCCGGCGTCCAGCAAAATGATGGCGTCGCTGATGGCGTCAAAGGTGCTGCGCCAGCGCTGTGCGGCCTCCTGAAGCCGGGCATCGGCGCGTTTGCTTTCGGTGACGTCCAGCATCGTGCCAAACAGGCGTTCCGGCCGCCCCGCCGCGTCGAGAAAGAGCTTGCCCTGGGAATGGACAACCCGTGTTGCGCCGTCGGGCCGCACGATGCGGTATTCGATGTTGTAGGGCCGGTCTTCCTCCCGCGTGGCGCGAATGGCCCCGGCGACCGCGTCCCGGTCTTCGGGGTGGACCCTCGCCAGGAAGGAGGACAGGTCCATGGGCCGCTCCTGCGGCGCGAGGCCAAACACGCGGTAGGCCTCGTCGGACCAGAGAATGGCATCCCCGTCGGGCGACCGCTCCCAGTAGCCGACATGGGCGATGCGCTCGGCCTGCGCCAGATTCGCCTCGCTCCGGCGCAGCGCCTCCTCGGCGAGTTTGCGGTCGGTGATGTCGATGTGGCAGCCGAGCATCCGCTCGGGCGCGCCGCCGGGGCCCAACAGCAGCACGGCGCGGCTCAATATCCACCGGTAGGACCCGTCCCGGTGCCGCAGGCGGAACTCGATTTCCCGGTAGTCCCCGCGGTCCTTGACAAACTGCTCCACGGCGGCCAGGGTCCATTCGCGGTCATCGGGGTGCAGGTTCTGCTCCCAATGCTTAAATGCGCCGGAGAACTCACCGTCCTCATAGCCAAGCTGGCGTTTGTACTCCTGGGAGAAGTACACGGCGTTTGTGTGCAGGTTCCAGTCCCAAAGTCCCAGGCGGGCGCCCTCCACGGCCAGCGCAAGACGCTGCTGGGTTTGGAGCAGTTCTTCCTCGGCGCGTCTGCGCTCGGTGATGTCGCGCACGATGTAGAGGCGGTGCTCCGCGCCGCCGATGTCCACCAGCCGCCCGCTGATCTCGACGGGGAAGGTGCCGCCGTCCGCGCGCCGGTGCTCCGTCTCAAACAGGACGCTCCCGTTCTGTTTGAGCTCCTCCAGTTTCAGTTCATAGGCCAAGCGGGCCTCGGGTGCGCGCAGCGTGAAGAGTTCCGTTTCCCGCAGTTCCGCCGGCGAACGGCCGTAGGCCTGTATGGCCCGGTCGTTGGCCTCCACGATTTTTCCGTTTTCACCCACCAGCAGGATCAGGTCATTGGCCTGGCGCATCACATGCTCGAAACGCTGGGCCAGCATGCTTTGCCGCTTTTCCTGCACCAGCGTCGCGCGGAAATATTCGAGGTTGCGCTGGCGCCACAGCGCCACAATGCCCAGTCCGCCGACGAGAATCAGCAGCGCCATGATGGCCGCCACCTGCATCGCCTGCCCGCGCGAGGTCGCGTAGATCTCCGCCCGGTCCACCTTGGCCACCAGGAACCACGGAGAGTCCGGCACTTTGCGCAGGGCGGCCACCGCGGGCACACCCCGGTAGTCTCCCCCCTCGACGACACCGCTGATTCCCTGGACGGCCATTGCGGCGATCAGACCGGGCTGGTCCAGGGGAAGGCGCAGGCTCTTGGCCGCGCCTTTCCGATGGCGCAGATCATTGAGAAACAGCACCTCATCGCCTTCCCGGCGCACCAGGAGGGTCTCAGCGGAAAGGCTGGGCGAGGGCCACGATTGGATTAGTGGAAAGAGGAAGCGGTGCGGGTCCATTTGAAGAAGGATTACCGCAATCGGCGCGGCGGCCGGGTCCGCGCCGGGGGCGTGAATCGGCACGGTGAGGTCCAGGTGAACCCCATTATTCTCCGCACCGTGCAAATCGCTCAGGGTGACGGCGTTGCGCAGCACGGCCTCGGCCACCAGCGCCTGAAGCTTGTCGCCCGGAAAAGCGGCCTGCGGGGGGACCGAAAAACGCGCGGTGCCGCCGGTGTCGAAGATGGTGGCACTGGTATAGCGGTCCCCCTTGAGGAGCGTCAGCCAGTTGAGCACCTCCGCCCTTGCCGCCTCCGAATCGGGGTCGGCCAACAGCGCCGCCACATCCCTGGCCGCGAACGCGGCGCTGGCCAGGAAAAAGGCATCGTGCGTTCGCTCCTGGCGCCATTGCACGATTTCTTCGCATTTAAGGTCCGCCACCGCGACAAGTTCGGCCTGTGCGGCCCTGCGCATGTGTGCCTGCTGGACTTGGAGATAGACCCCCCCGACCACCATGATGGCAGCGAAAAGGAGCAGGAAGGCGGCCGCGGGGCCTTTCGCGGTCCACCGGGAGGGTTCTTTAGAGGGGTCGAAAAGAAGCATCGACATGGGCCAGACGGCGGGCCCCGAATTGTGGACCAGCCCCACGCTGAGCAGGGACAGCGCGACCCCGCTCAGCATGGCCATGGGTATCGTCCTGGCGCCGTCGAGCAGCGGCGCGTCCAGCACATAGCCGAGAACGACGCCTGCACTGACCAGGCCGACGACCGTCGCCAGGACGGCGGCGAGCTGCCGGTTTGCGCGGCAGCGCCCGAGGGGGGGGATTTCAAGCGCCAACGCTGCCGCGCCCAGCATCAGGACCAGCACCGTCAGCGGGGACATGACCCCGATGGGAAAGCCCCCCGCCACGGCCCTTACCGGCGCCAGCCATGTGGCGAAGAGCAGGTTGGCCTTCCACAGGGAGGCGGCCATGCCCAGTACGCAGATTGTCGCCGAGCATACAAGGGAGAACCAGCAGAATCCGTTGACGAGGGCGCGGTTCGGAAGGTATATGCCCAGAAAAATGGAGAGTCCCAGCAGCAGGATCACCGCGGCCGTGTTGGGCGCCATGGGCACATACTAGGGACCCAGTGTGCCCAGCATCCAGTTGCCGCTCACCCAAGTCGACAGTACGAAGAGCGCCAAAACACCCGCCAAGCCGACACTAATGCCGGCCACCAGACGAATTGCACGCTCGTATGGCATCTTTGGCGTCATGACCTGCCCACTTGCCCGTTCACCATAAGCGGCACCTGCACATCAGGCCGCTCAACCCCGCGGAAACACATAGCAGTACCGCACACTCTCCGAGAGTCGCGGCTCACCACCGTTTCAAGAGTGCCCAGTCTTGTCTGCCCCGTGTGCCTGACAACAGTCCCTAACTGGATTTTTTCGAGTCTTTCTCGCCTACCGTGTTTTTATAGTAGCGCGTCCTACCCCAAGTTGCAAGAGAATAATGCTTCCGAGAGCAAAGGCGGCATCCTATGCGCTGGCCTCATTAAGCAGTGCCACGGCATTGCCGTCCAGTGAAAGCGTAGCCGCCCGGACCAGTTCGTCCAGTTGCGCGAGGTTCGTGGCGCTGACGATGGGCGCGGTGACGCTGGGTCGCGCAATCAGCCACGCCAGCGCCACGCTGGCGGGGGTGGCCTGGTGCGCCGCCGCCACCCGGTCCAGCGCGTCCAGGATGCGGAACCCCCGGGTGTTCAGGCATTTCTTGACGCCCTGACCCCGGGCGCTTTTGGACAGGTCCGCCTCGGACCGGTACTTGCCGCTCAGAAACCCGCTGGCCAGCGAGTAGTAGGTGATGACCCCGAGCTCTTTCTCCAGGCACAACGCCTCCAGTCCCGACTCATATTCGCTGCGGTCAAACAGGTTGTACTCCGGTTGCAGGGTTTCATAGCGGGGGAATCCGTTGACCTCGCTGACCACGAGCGCCTCGGCCAGGCGCGCTTCGGTGTAGTTCGACGCGCCGATGGCGAGGACTTTGCCCTCCTTGATCAGTTGGGCATAAGCCTCCAGTGTTTCCTCCAAGGGTGTCTCCGGGTCATCCGTATGGGATTGGTAAAGGTCTATGCGGTCCGTCTGCAGGCGTTTGAGCGAATCCTCCACGGCGCGCAGGATGTACTTTCGGGAGAGCCCCTTGCGGTCGTCCCCCATGTCCATGCCAACCTTGGTCGCCAGCACGACCGCATCGCGCTTGCCGCTTTGTTTGAACCAATTGCCGATAATTCTTTCCGATTCGCCCCCAGAATTGCCCGGCACCCAGCGGGAATACAGGTCCGCCGTGTCCACCAGGCTGAATCCGGCCGCCACAAAGGCGTCCAGCAACTTGAAGGACATGGCCTCGTCGACCGTCCAGCCGAACACATTCCCGCCGAAGGCGAGCGGGGCGATTTCCAGCCCAGAGTTTCCCAGTTTCCGCTTGATCATGGCTTTGGCTCCAAAGTTGTGACACGCACGCCCTCCAACAATGGAGCTAAACAAATCAGACGCCGAAAATTGACCCGGAAAAGGCGACCGTTACTTGCCCGCGAGGGCGTATTTGAACAGCGCCGCGGCGGGTTTTTCGGGGAGATTGACGCGGAGGCCCGTTTCCATCAGTTCGCGGCCGGTCATTTCGGCGGCGCCGCCGGGCTTGTCGAGGTCGGTCACGGTATAGCGCGTCTCCGGGTTCAGGCCGCGCAGGGGCAGGCGGGCCGCGTCGTAGAAGCATGCGGCGCGGCGGAACGCCTGCACCAGCCCCGTGCCCAGGTCGGGCCGGTCGAACTGCCAGGCCATCCAGACCTCTTCGCCGGTGCTGTAGGGCGTCAGGGGATACATGTCGCCCAAGTAATTGCCGGCCACCTCGCGCCACTGGCCGGTGAGCGTGCGCGCCAGCGGGTAGTCCAGGTCGCGTTTGCGCACGTCCCACACCAGCCCCATCCAGGGGCCCATGTCGCTGCGGAAGTCGTAGGCGGTGATGTCGCGGTTGCCGCAGCAGTGGTAGGGCAGCCACTGGTCGAAGCCGTAGGTGTGGCACTGGCTGGCGGCGGCGATGAACTCGCAGTCGGTGCGCAACAGCGGCACGGCGCGTCGCATGGACTCCAGGTCGTCGCGCCGTCCGCCGGACGCGCAGGAGTCGATGAGCATGCCGGGATGGCGCGCGCGCAGCGCGTCCCAATAGGCGAGATAGCCCTCCACGTGGCGCATCTCGGTGATGCCCTGCCGGTCCTCGGCGTCGTTGGCGCGCCAGAAGGGCAGCGGGTCGATGTTGAAGTCCTGCCGGTACAGGTCGAGACCCTGCTCGGTGATGAGTTTGTCCACGTGGTCCGTGAGCCAGGCACGGGCGTCGGCGTTGCCGAGGTTGAGCAGTTTCTGGCCGTTGCCGGCACCGAGAAGCCATTCGGGATGGTTCTGGTAAAGCCACGAACCGGGCGTCACCCGTTCCGGCTCGAACCACAGCAGGGTGTTGACCCCCCTGGCGTGGGCGTGGTCGGAAACGGCGCGAATACCGTCCGGATAGCGCTCCTTGTCAACCTCCCAGGTGCCGACGTTGGGCCATCCGTCACCGCAGGGATACCAGCCCGCATCCATCCACCAGTAGTCGAGTTTAACCCCCTCCTCCAGGTAGCGGTCAATGAAGGAGATTTCGCCCTGCTGGTTGCACTTGAGCCCGGGGAACTGCCAGCCGCTGCACGCCGCCATGACGGGGCCCAGCGCGCCCTCTTTGGGCTTGGGGAAGTTGCA
>CAIUWO010000436.1 GCA_903902895.1 Candidatus Hydrogenedentota bacterium
AACAAGGGTGTGCGCTTGGAATACGCCCTGGACGCGCTACGGCATCTGGTCACCTTGCAGGTGGCGCCAAACTGGGGATAGGTCAGGTCACCAGGCCATTAGGGCAGGATCATTTCCCATGCTTTCAGGTCGCCGATGACCGCCTCGCCGTCCTGCACCATGAAGCCGATGCGGCCGGTGATGTTGTCGGTGGAATAGGTCTGAACAAGCAGGTCATTGAGATACATCTCGAAAATGTTCTTTCGAAAGAGCAGCCGGAAGTGGCACACTTCACCCGGGGCAATGCCGGCGACGGTGGCGCATCCGTATCCCGTCCGGTCTTCCGATTCAAAGTGCGGCTGTTCCGTCCAGCGCAATGTGCCGATTTCCGTCTGGCCCCAGGACTCGAACAGAACCGCAATGGCCGATTTGTCCTTTCCTTCTAGGCAAATGCCTACGGCGGGAAAGACAATCCAGTCGGACGCCGTGACCTTCATGGAGCCTTCCATGACAAAGCCCTTCTCGCCGTCGAAGGTTTTGTCGAGGAAGGCGAGGGTTATGTTGGGCTTGCCCGGGGTGATCCATCGGGGTGACGGCAGCGGACGGGCCTTGAGCGTGATTTGATCCTGCGAGGCGTCACAATCGCCGTCTGAAGCGGGCCAGGCGGGTGTGAGTTTCCGGGAGTCACAGGGCAACTCGGCGCCTTTCAGCGCCTCATTCCCTTTCCAGTACCCCATGCGAAGATGGCCCGCGGCGTCCACGACGGCGGACTTGAGCGGTGCATGCCACCAGTAGAGTCCGCCGGGATCGAGCATGTAGTTGGTCAGCAGGGTTTCATTGGGCAGTCGGCAGTAGCCGGCCCAAAGGGCCACCACGTTGCGCCCGGAATAGCCGTTGAGCCGGAATGCCGGATAATCGGGAGTGAAGGGGCCCGTGGGCTTGCCGGAGATAAAGGTTGCCACGGCGTACTGGAACGAGCCGGGATAGAATCCGCCAACGAGGAGGTAGTACTTGTCGCCGATGCGCTGGCATCCGCCGGGCTCCTGCACGACGCGGACATTGAGGTTGTCGGTGAAGGGAAACTCCCCCGTCCAGGCCCATTTCGCGCCGTCTTCGGAGCGCAGCATGCCGCCGACAGCATAGCCGTAGTAGACCGTTTTGCCGTCCTCGTTTTCGCTGATCACATCCATGTGATCGATGCGCTGGCCGTCGGGCCTGCGCACGTCGAACCCGGGCCCGAGGTAATTCCAGTGAACGAGGTCGGCCGACTCCCACAGGCGCAGCACATCCTGCTTGTCGCCCGTGTAGCTGCCGTGGTTCATGAGGAACCGGTCACCCACCTTCCACACCCGCATGGCGTAGATAACGAAGGGCGCGTTCTCGATGACCGGCCCCACGTCCTTCCAATGAACGCCGTCGGTGGACGTGGCCAGCCACACATTGCACCACTGGTCGCGCACATCGGCAATCTGTTGCTCGTGCCGGTACATGGTGAAGAGGTAAAAGGTGCCGTCGTTCCAGAGGACGCAGTTGTCCTTCAACGAACCCTCGGGGGCACGGTACAGCAGCGCGGAGGCGGTGCCGGAAAACAGGAAGAGGCCGCCCAGCACAAGGAGGGTGGTCATGCCAATGACATCCCAAATTCGAGGCCGCGGACATCCAATGAACATGTGTTCCTCTCCATTATCAGATGCTGTGCTGACAGACCGCAAAGGAACACTGGCCACAGCTAAACATGCTGCGGAATACCGTCCCTGTCTGCGTCCTTCATGCGCCCTGTGTATTATTATGCTTATGTCGGTGGTATAAGCGAATAGTTCGTCCTGCGGGGTCGACTTTTCGGAAAGGGAACCCTCCGGTGCAGAGGATCTCAAAGGCCGAATGAAGCATGGTACCTACGGGACTAGCCGGTTGTCTTGGAATCAGCGGGAGTTGGTTGATGACCTACCAGTCTTCCTTCTGGCTGCGCGCCTTTACCGCCGTCTTGGCCTCCCTATCTTTATTGGTGTTCGTGGCATTGCGCGCTTCTATCTCCTTGCTCTCCTGTTCCTCAAGGGGAATATAAGTGAAGTAGCAGGATACACGCCCAGTCTCCTTATCCAGTGAAACCTCAAGCGTCACCGGTTCACCTTTGGAGTTCAATCCCTTCCAAGCATATGCCTCCTTATACTTGGTGCTAATATTCTTGCACGCCTTTCCGTACCGCGTTTCTGTTGCCTCTTTCAAGGCAGGGAACGTCCCGTCCCGCCCCTCAATGACCACGTGGTACAACTGGCCCTTGTAAAAACGCCACAGCACTTCTTTTAGAGATGCACCGCCGAGCTTCAAAGACTCATCTTTTCGGAGGTAGTGTCCCAGTTCTTGCAGTGCCGCATTTGGGGAAGTGAAACCGTTCAGGGTTTTGATGTCAGTGCCCCAATTGACCCCGCGAAA
Organism: Candidatus Hydrogenedentota bacterium; assembly: GCA_903902895.1. Classification (GTDB taxonomy): domain Bacteria; phylum Hydrogenedentota; class Hydrogenedentia; order Hydrogenedentales; family CAITNO01; genus CAITNO01. The sequence goes on from CAIUWO010000436.1 coordinate 2,413, forward strand.
ACCATCCCACTTCTCCGTGTCCGGCTTGACCGAGGCATCCTTCTTCGTGTCCATCGTCTTTGGCACATCGGGCGTTTGCGCGAACACGTTCATTGCAATAAACAAAAGCACTGCCGAGCAGTAAGTAGACATTGAGAAAACGTCTTTCATGACAGCCTCCTTTGCGCGTCTTGTATTTTCTGCCAACCGCGAATAGTATACTACCTCTACATCAGCAGCGCTGAACCCTTGACTGAAACAGTTGGAACGACCATTTTTGGGCCATTTCTTGCGCTTTGTTGAGCGCCCACAAATGAAGGCTGTGTAGGCTTCCTGTCTTTTCCGCATACATGAACCCGAATATCCTGGTTGGCTCCTGATATTCCATCAGGATTGGTAAGAGAAAGGACGTTGAAATGTCTTCTGATTGCGCAGTGCACTCGGACATACTGGTTCACTGGACAGGCAAAGATATCGAACAGCAAGAGGAAGGAA
>CAIUWO010000437.1 GCA_903902895.1 Candidatus Hydrogenedentota bacterium
CGCATAAGTGCGAGTCCACCGGTTCCACCAAGTCCACCCCGTCCTCATGGTGAATACCGTCGAACCCCTTGCTTCTCAAGCCTCGGCACCATAATTAAGTAAGGTGTCCCCAGAATTCCCCCGGCGCGACCTACCGGGTCCTGCGCAGATTGCTTCCGTGCGCGCGGGGTCTGCGACCATGTGGGGTCCGGTGGTGTCATGCGATAACGACGCAGCCAGTATTGCCTTCGGAGTCAGGGAAACCCGTCGGCACGCCGGAACAGAATGCTTCACGGCTCATACCCAGCCCGAATTTCCCCTGTCAACGCTTTGCAGGGTTGGTGATTCCTCATTCCCAATTCATAATTGAACTTCTTCCAGTCGATTTAGGCCAGTGCGGTCTACCCATCTCTTCCACAAGCCTATGTGCGGATTATTCGATCTTATCCTGGAGATCGTATTTAACGTATGCCTCTCCGTATTCCATCCCCGTGAATTCCGCTAAAGTGGAGCACTGTCTTCACTCGGCGGCTCATACGGACTGGGCTCGACGTTTCCGTATTGCTCGTGCAGTCTGCGCCCGTTCTCCTCAATTGCAGCGTCAACCTTTTTCTTCAGCAACTCCAGCGACGCGCTTTCCGGCAACGCGGGGACGGACAAAAGAGGCTGGGCCTTATCCTCATAGGTCTTCCGATACTTCTCGAATAACTCAGAGGTCTTGTATCGTTGGTAAATATGGTACGCCATTTCTGGCGTGACATCGTCAAACTCTTTTTCAAGGATTTCGAAGCAGTGGGACGCCGCGTATTTGGAGTCGGCAATTGGCTGAGCAAACAACAATTTTCGCACTGCATACGCACGTGCTGGAAACCCGACTTCTTCCGCTATATTGACGAGACAGCACCCCGATGGGATCACCGTAGCACCAATGGATTCGTTCGTGGACCACAACGGCAGTACATAGTCATAGAACTCACACCCGTATTTACTTTGCGCAATGCGCCGCACTTTGGACAGGCACCATGCCATATCGAGTTTAGTGGCTCTCTTGAAGGGTCCGTCCGCATGCTCGCGGAAAAGGCGAAGTATCAGATCTGCGTGGCGATCACAAATGGGAGCGAATGAGAGACCGCCCAGCAGAGCAGTAAGTAGTTTGGCGTCATCTTGAGCGAACGACTGCCGTATGCCCCGTTCCATGTCTTCGTTGGACATTTCGCAGGCTGCGTTAAGAGCGAAACCTCGGCTCCGCAAGTACGGCGGTTCAAGGAATGATTGAAAACAGGGCATGTCATTTTGGGCTATGATGCCAAGAAGCACAATTGCACAGATCATGATACTCTCCTTTCGGTCAGCAGCCTAAATCGCTCAATGTACAGCCACTCATTCCAGCTTGATTCTTTTGCAATGTAACAGGTGTGCAGTTCGTTCCGGGGGCCGGATCCGGCACGTTTGCGCCGAATTCGCTTTTTAGCCTCACTCTGTCCACCAGTGTGTATGCCTCCCTTTCTCGATTACAGTTTTGTATGTTGCACTCATCCACCCACTTTTTTACAGCCTTATTAAATTCTGCTGTAAAGTGCTGTTCAGCTACATTGATGTCGTCCGTACACAGAACGCCACCATTGGAGTCAGTCATTTTCGTCTTGCATCCGTAGAGTATTGGAGTTATCGAGCTCACATCTATCGGGTGCGCCTATAAATATGCCTGAATTTGATCAATATGCATTTGTTCGTGCGCCTCGGAAATGCTCAAACACATGCCAAGACTGACGCCAGGAGACAAAAAGCAAGGATAGTTGGCGTAGTAATATGCCATGGCGCACCATTTTTGTTTCGACTGCCCAATATCGGTGATGGTGGCTGCATAATTCAGAGCGGGGGGACCACTGGCACGCCAGTGTATCTCACCTTCAATGTGATAATCGGGCATCCAAAGCATAGCGGCCTTGTCCAAGGTGGCATGAGCCTCTCCCCTAGGAAACGTGAGCTTCGTTATACATCCTGGTGTACTACTCGAGTCTCTTATGAGGTCAACCTTGTCCGGCGTTACGTTCGGACCAGACTGCGCTGTGGATGTGCTTGACTGCGCTGTGGATGTGCTTGACTGCGCTGTGGATGTGCTTGATTGAGCTGTGAACGTGCTTGACTGCTCCATGGACGTGCTTGGGTGCATTTTCTCGGGGCACGTGCTTTGGTATGGAATCTCAAACACCGCAGTGAGCTCGCGATCACTGTGCATTACAACAGTGACGGGGTTGAGAGTGCAGTCTTTGTCCGCGGGCACCTCCTGACCGCCGACGATGGCCTTTCCGACGCCGGCCCACTTGACGAAACGGTATCCGGGCCGTGCATTTGCGGTGACGGTGACCCGCTCGCCTGCCCTGGCGGGGATGGGTCCCACTGCGGGCAGGTCCGGGGTGTAGTAATAACTGGCCGGCGAGAGGGTGTAGTATCCCATGCACTCGGGCTTGGCGCCGGACGGGCCACCTCCCGTGCTTTCGATATTCACAGTGAGCTTTGCCATCTGCACGAAATCCGCCGTGCCGCTCGTGCTCGGGACAAGTGTTCCGCCGACGAAGCCTCCCAAGCCGAGTTGGCCGTTCATGCGGATCTCGGAGCACATGTATCCCGGATGGGCCCACGCCAGGTAGGACACGGAATGGTTAGGTATACTTCCGCCTTCAGCCACCCAGTATTCCGTCTTCACTGACCCGACATTGAGATCCGCCATGAGGTATCCGCCCGCACCCGCTACCGGATTGTCCTTCACGGTTATCTTTTTCAGGCCCGTGGGTGATCCTCCGCTTGCCGCGTACATCGGGCGCACCCCTTGCGCACCGCCCAACAGCACAGTCGGACTCGTCACGCCAACCATGTCCACCTCGTCGAGGTCCGCGTCATTAAAGGAAAGCTTCCATCCGATCAAGTTGTAGGTGACGCTATACGGCTTGCCGTTGATCACGCCACTGACTGTATAGGATTGAGTCGCCTCCAACACCGCCTGGGACGCGAAGGTTCCGACAAAATCGGCGTACCCCAGGCGTCATAGGTCCGCGTCTCCGGCGTGCCGCCGTTTTGCGTCACGCTCATCTGCTCGTTTGCATCGTCGTAGCCATAGACCCACGAATCGGAACTCGCCGGCGATGTGACCGTGCGCGACTTCGCCGTCAGGTTGTTGGCAAGATCATAGGTGTAGCCATAGGTCCGCAAGTTGTTGTTCCCGCTGTCCTTCAAAGTCCCGTTTGTAACCCGGTGCCGCTGATCGTAAGTATACACGAACTTCGTCCCGTCGGCGTGGAGCACCTGGGAAATGTTCCCCTCCGTGTCCAGCGTGAACGTGAAAGAATCGAGCACTGAGTTGTTCGCCGCATCCTTGTGCGTGATGGACGTCAGCCGGTGCCGCGTGTCGTAGCCGTATTCCGTCCGCGTCCCGTTGGGGTGCGTGTACTGCGTCTTCTGCCCCAGGTTGTTGTAGTCGTAATTCCACACCTTGCCGCCGGGGGCGGTAATGGTGTCCAGCCGCCCCGTATCCGTGTAGGTATAGGTCGTGGTCTGCCCGTTCGGGTCGGTCATGGAGGCAATGCGCCCCGCCGCATCGTAGGTGTAGGACAGCGTCTCCGTGGCGGCGTACTCCTTCTGCGTGGAGAGCCGTCCGGCATCGTCATAGGCGTACTGGATGCCAAAGCTGCTGTTGATCCAGTCGGCCACCTTGGTCATTCGCCCGGCATTGTCATACGTGAAATCGGCATCGGGAAAACTGGGGGAAACCTGGGGACGCTTCCCCGAATAAGTGCGAATAATGTGTGTGCGCACTATGGGTTGGACCGGCACCGGGGGTTCGGATACACTGCACGTGCTTTGAAAGTTGAATCCTTTTGGAATGGGCTGCTGGGGGCGCAAGGCCAACAGCTCCTCGCTGGTGCAGGGCAAGATGCGGCGCGACACGGCCAACGGCGACTTCCAGATGAAGTTCTCCTACCGGGACACGAGCAGCATCCCCGGGCCGGAGATGCAGCTGCGCTTCCGCCAGCCCGACGGCTCGAACTTCGGCGTGGTCCGCCTGTGGCCGACCTCCTTCAACGTCTCGGAGGTTCGTGCCGGGGCGACCGTTCTTCTGGGCTCCGGCGCCTGGACGACGCCCCCGAACACGTGGTATGACGTGACGCTGATCGCCGACGGCGCGCACATCGAGCTGTGGCGCGGCCCCAAGGGCGGCGCGCAGACCAGGGTGTGCAGCCTGGACAGCGCCACGATCCTCTCCGGAAACAAGTCCACCATTGTGGTGGCGACGAACGGGACCTACTCCTTTGACGACTTCCAGATGACCGCCGAGGACCTGTCGAACACCACGTACACCTACGATGCGGCGAACCAGCTGACGGCGATGAACGCCAACGGCGTGGCGACGAACTTCACCTACGACGCCTGGGGGCGCATGGCTGGCAAGACGCAGGGGTCCTACGCGGCCACCTACGGCTACCGCTTCGGCGACAAGCTCAAGTCGGCCACGTCGAACTTCCCCGGCGAGACCGCGTCGGTGGCGTACAACTACGACGGGCTGGGCAAGCGGCGGCTGGAGCAGCTCGACAACACCACGGCCACGTGGTTCCGCTGGTCGGGATGGGAGGAGACGGGCGAGTACGCGGGCGTGCCCAACACGTGGACCGTCGGCGCGAAGCAGACGGGCTATGTGCCCGGGCTGGCGGCCTATGCCGGGGCGGACCCGGCCACGGCGGACTGGCGCTTCAACCTGAACGACCACCTGGGCAGTCCGCGGCAGATGCTGGGGCAGAACAAGGCGGCCAAGGCGCGCTTCGACTTCGCGCCCTACGGCGAGCTGA
>CAIUWO010000438.1 GCA_903902895.1 Candidatus Hydrogenedentota bacterium
ACAGCTCGCCGACCTCGCCGCCACCGCGGAGGACGTCGCGGTGATGACGGTTCACGAGGCAAAGCGCATCGCCGTGCTCTTCATTGGCTCCAGCATGCTAGTTGTCGGCCTGGCCATGCTTTTCCTGCCCGGACCCGCCCTCGTTATCATTCCCGCCGGTCTGGCCATTCTCGCCACCGAATTCGTCTGGGCGCGCCGCATCCTGAGCCGCATGAAAAAAGAGGCGCAGCACCTTTTTGATGCCGTTGTGGACGGCGAAGACAAAGAGGATGGGAAGAAGAAATAGCATGACCATGGTTCGTGCGCTCTTCATTGTGCTGGCCGTCGCTTCAGCGTCGGTATGCTGTTCCGCTGAGTTGGTCTGGGATCCCGCGTTCGTTCACGATGTCGCCCCGTGGACCATCAGGATGAACGATGCCCGTGTCTCGGCGGGACCGGACGGCCTGCGCGTGGAAACCGCCGAGGGCCGCGACTGGGCCATTGTTGCCGCCGAAACACGCCCTTCCGCGCCTGTGGCGCGGCTGCGCGTGGTCGTGAAGGAACTGTCCCCGGGCGCGCGCGTTACCGTGCGCCTCAGTGGCGACTTCGACGGCGGCGGGCGCGAGGACGGGCTGGTGCTCATCGACGGGATGGACGCCCCCGGCGAGACGGTGGTCGATCTGGAACCGCGGGTCGCATGGCGCGCGCCGCGCGGCTTGCGGCTGCTTCAGCTGGGCGTGCAGGATAAGGCCGGCGCCAGGGTTCTCTTCGGCGCGGTGGAGTTCCTGCCGCCGGCCGGTGAGCCCATCGCCCCCAAGACCGGTGCGCAGCCCGGCCAGGCATCCATCGAGTGCGTCGATCTCATGCCCAACCTGCCCGAGCCCTACCGCATGAAAGACTGGAACGCCACGGCCCGCGCGTTCGACTCGTTCGCCTTCGACTTCAACGCGACGGGCGAGTATCTGCCGTTCATCTGGCTCGACGACGCGCGGGTCAACATCGACGAGCCCACCTTCGGCCTGCCCAGCTATGCGGGCTCGCCGCAGCAGACACCCGGCAGCGGCGCGCAGGAGGGAATCACCTGCATGGGCGCCGTGCTCGGCGCCTCCGTCTCCGGCATCGACAAACGCAGACAGGAACACGACTACGTGGCCATGTGCGCCGCATGGAACAACCGCCGCAACGGGCTCAGCCTTGTGCTCAACGCGATGAACCAGGAGACCGGCGGCTCCTTCTGGTACGAACTCTGGCCGCACATCGTGTTCTACGGACTGTGCGACAAATACCCGGACCAGCCCGGCTTTCGCGATGTACTGCGCGCGTCGGCGGACCGCTGGTGTGATGCCTCTGCCGCCCTGGCCGGGCCGGACGGCGTGCCTGATTTCAACCACACCTCTTTTGAGTTCCGTGCCATGAAACCCGTCGACAACGGCAAATGGCGCGAGCCCGACGCCGCAGCCGCCGTGGCCTGGCTGGAGTATGCCGCATGGACCGCCTTCGGTGATGACAAATATCTGGACGCCGCGAAGAAAAGCCTCGCCTTCCTGCAGCGGTTGGACTATAACCCGTTCTACGAGGTATTGCTGCCTTACGGCGTCCTTGCCGCCGCCCGATGCAACGCCGAGCGCGGCGATGCGTTTGACGTGGACAAGCTGCTCGACTGGTGCTTTGGCATCAGTGACGTGCGCGGCGGCTGGGGCGTGCTGCTCGGGCGCTGGGGCGGCTACGACTGCCATGGCCTCGTCGGCAGCGTGGACAACCGCGGCGGCTATGCCTTCGCCATGAACACCTTCGTCCAGGCCGGCGCGCTCGTGCCCCTCGCCCGCTACGACACGCGACACGCGCGCGCCATAGGCAAATGGATGCTCAACGCGGCCAACGCCGCGCGCCTCTTCTACGCCGACGCACTGTCCCCGGAAAACCAGACCAGCGCCTTCTGGACCGGCGACCCGCAGTCGCTCATTGCCTACGAGGGACTGCGTCACCGCTGGCAGGGAAAGGAACCCTGCGCCACCGGCGACCCCATCGCCATGAACTGGGGCCCCAAGACCGACCGCGGCCTCTACGGTTCCGTCTACGCGGGCATCTTCGGCGGCATCATCCGCACCACCAACGTCGAGCGCATCCTGCAGCTCGACTGCCTCGCCACCGACTTCTTCCACGGCCGCGCCTGGCCCACCTGCCTCTACTTCAATCCCTGGCCCGAAACCAAAGAGATTGAAATCAACGTGGGCGACAAACCCTGCGATCTATACGACGCCGCAGGCCACCGTTTCCTCGCCCGCAACGTCAAGGACACCGCCCGCTTTTCCCTCGAAGGCGACTACGCGGCGGTCGTAGTCATCGTTCCCGCCAACGCTGAAGCAGTTCGCGACGGACGAAAACTCCTGCTCGGCGGCACCGCCGTGGATTTCAACGTGCCGCAGGAAACGCGCTAAATATAGCCAATCCCGTAGGCAATCGTCGGTGCCGGGAAAATATCGCAAAACGTTGGGGGAGCGGGGACGCCTTCGATTGTGCCGAAGATCATCTGAACCGCCTCTGTCCGCGAAAGCGTCACGGTCTTGCCGATCACGGACAGCGTGCAGGACTCTCCGTCCTCGCTGCAGGCGAGCGAGTGCACCGCATCAATTCCGGCACGCGCTTCGATCCAGGGCCGCAGCCGCTCCATCAACCGCGTGAAACTCACGATGACCCATGCACCGTCCACAGAAACCGGCGCGAACACCGCGCCCGCCTGCGTCAGCAGTGTGCGCAGTATTTCATCGTGCGACTGCAGCGTTATCTTCAGGGAGCTTTCTCCGCTTGCCGCACACACGGCCCGCAACGCCCCCGCAATCGTCTCGACCGCCCCGCCAAACTCGGCCACCTCTCCATAGCCCCAGTCATGTCCCCGGTTCACCGCCACGTATCCGCGGAATGAATTATTCTCCTCCACGATCAGCAAATGATGCCATCCTTCAGCGGCGGCTTGGGAATTGAGGCGGTCCGCCCATTCCTCCATGGGCCGCACAAAACGGACCGGCTTCGCGTCATAGGCCGCCGCGCAGGCGGGCAAATCGGCGGCAAGTGCCTTGCGCACCCGCATGCGCGGATCACGCAGCCGGTCCAGAATGTCGGCGTCCGCCACGCACCGGAAGTCGCGCCCCACCGGAAAGGCCCCAATGCGCCGGTACAGTGTGCGGTCGCCGGAGATGAGCATCAGGTCCACACCGTCCGCGCGGGCCTTGTCCAGCGCGGCTTGGACCAGTTGCGAGGCCAAGCCCCGGCCCCGGAATTCTTCATAGGTCGCCACCGCGCCCATGCAGGCGACATACAGTTCGCATCCGGCAATGCGCGCCCCGCGCTGCACCATCCCCACGTGGCTGACCACGCGACCCGCCTCGGCGAAGACAAACAGGTTTTCCAGGTTCCGCTCATGGAACAGCCGCGGAAACAGGTCGCCCATGGCCCCGCTTCTACCTTGCATGAACACGGCGTCTGCCAGCGCGGTGATGGACGCCAGTTCCCCGCGATGGGCGCGCATGGGACCCCGCAGGGACGCGCGGTCACTCATTGCGTCTGCCCAATCGCAAAGCGGGAATGCGGTTCCATGCCCTACTCCGTGATGGCTTCGCCGCGGCTGCTCAGGGTGACCCGGGCGCGGCTGCTCACGCCCGGAGCGCCGTCGCAGTTGAACCGCACCGCATTGTCGCCGGGCTCAAGTGTTGGCGCTTCGCCCTGGGGTGTCACTTCGCTGATCAGTTTGCCCATGCGGCCGTACAGTTTGCAGTCGGTCGGGCCGTTGTATTCGAGGTAAGACCCCGTTTCCATCTCCACGGGGAAGACCACGGTTTTGCCGCCGATGGTCAGCTTCGGGTTGCGCAGCGTCGCCTTCACCAGCGGCAGCGCCTTGATCGGGCTCAGGTGGCAGGCCACCTCCTGCCCCTGCGGCAGGTTGTTGTACCAGAAACTGAGCTGGGCAATCTGGGCGTAGTCGACGCCCTCGCGGTAGACCGCGTAGCTCGCGTTGCGGTAGGGCCAGCCGTGGTCGGCGATATTCGTGCTTTCGATCTCCAAAAGTTCAAAATAGCGCCAGCCCGTGAAATCAACGGTGATGTGGTGGTCGCCGTAGCCGAGCGAGGTGGTGTTGCTCGGGCTCATAATCTGCACGTTCAGCGTTTCGCCCCTGCCGTCGCCGTGTACCCAGACGCCCATCGCCTCTTTGTCGGCGATGCTCAGCGGCGGCGTGAAGTTCTTTACGGTGCTGCCATAGGCCCCGTCCGGCTCAGGCCGGTCGCTCTTGCCGGTGAGCAGCCCGCTGGCCGTTCCAGCCTTCACCACGTCCGTGCTGGAGGCCAGGCCGACCTTCACGCCGCTTGCGGTCGTGTGCGCTGTGTAAGTTTCCGGCCTGCTGAAATCCTCAATCACGGCGGCATCCGGCGAGTCGTACGGCGCGGCGGAATACAGCGCCTCGATGCGCATCCGCGCGGGCTGTGCGGCAAAGCTGTTCTTCACCGTCCATGCGTTGTTTTCGCCTTCCGCAACCTGGGCCTTGTGCTTGCTGTATTCCACCGGGCGGAACACGGCCCTGCCGTCGGCGCCGGTTTCCATCGCGAAATCCCTGCCCGGCTCGGCCAGTTGCCTCAAGATGGAGGCGGGCACGGTCTTGGCGTGCCTCAGGTCCTCATACTGCCGGAATATCGGCGCCAGCCGCTGGTAGGCGGGCACGGTGTTCAGCGTCTCCGGGTTGACGCCCATGAGTGAAATGCCGGAGTTGGTGGCAAGGCACTTCGTCATGAGGTAGGCAATGTCGTCCGGAAAGGTCGGCTCGTTCCACAGCGCGGCGCTGCCTTCCTTCCACGCCTGCACCGCCCACCAGCCCAGGTTCATCGGCAGGAAGTTGCCCGCGCCCGAGGCGTTGGCCGCGGCGTGCACGTCGACAAAGCGCTTGTGCGCTCGGCCGGGGTGGTCCCACGCGCCCATGCGCGCCCGGACGAACCACAGGTGGTGGTGGAAGGTGCTCATTTCAAACAGCGCCGGCCGTTCCAGCCGCCGCGCAATCTCAAACACGAACTTGGACCCGTAATGCCACGCCAGGTCCGCGCCGCCCAGGATCGCCTCGCCGTCCAGCGCGTCGAGATAAATCATGTCGAAGCCGCACTCGTTGAACGTGTCCGCCGTGTTGAACGCCACCTCGGACAGCAGCGTCGAGTCCGCCTCGGGCGTGAACAGGCCGAAGCACTCCTTAAGGTGCGAGACCTTCGCGCCCTTCCCGTGCGCCGCGGCCCTGGTCCCGTACGCGCCGCGCGTGCAGTTGGAGAACCCAAACGGCGCCTCCTTGTTGACGGCCGTGTACGTGATCAGCTCGTCGTCAATCTGCACCGTCACGCTGTTGTGCACGAAGAAGCCCGTCGTGGTGTGCATGTCGGCGGTGGACTCGTCCACGGTGACGACGGTCGTGTCGGCGGCCACCGGCTCCGCCAGCGTCAGTATCCTGTCCTTGCCCAGCCGCGGGTCGGGCACCGGCGTCACGTAGGGCGTGTCCTTGGCAATGAAGAAGGCGTAGGTGTGCAGCCCCGCCGAGATGCCCGCCGCGTGCAGCTTGTCGATCACCGCCTTCACACTCGCCCGTCCGTTCGGGAAAATCTTCGGGTTGGGAAAGCAGTCGCCGAAGCGCAGCGAGGTCCCCGTGTGGAAATCGATCTGGTTGAGTCCCAGGTCTTTCACCACCTTGATCCATTCGTCCACCGTCTGCTCGTTGACGGACCCAAAGTCGAACAGGTAGGAGCCGCGATTGATCTCGCCGTCCAGCGCCCAGGGTCCGCCGATGTTGGTCTTGGGCAGCTCCTCCGCCGTGCCCACCGCCTCCTTCATCACATCGCGCAGCGCCGCCGTCGGGCACGCCGCGATGGCCGCCTTGGCCCCCTGCATGCCGAAGCGCGGAATGCACATCGCGTGCAGCCGCGCACTCGGGCCGGGGATCTCCGGCACGTTCGTCTGGAGGTTGAACGCCAGCGCGCACGCCGCGAACGGCTCCGTTAGTTGGCCGGCCAGTGTCAGGGGCACATCGAAGAAGGTCAACTCGTCCACGCCCTCCCCGGAAACCGCCAGCACCTCCAGCGTCAGAAACCGCCTGTCCAGCGCCACCCGCAGCTTGGCCTCCGCCCCGTCGAAGGACAGCGTAAGCGTGTTTCCGTTCATTACGGCCCTGTTGCAGGGAAGGGAGGCCGCCCCCTTCTTCACCGCGGCCACCGGACACGCCGGTTCGGCCTTTAGATAATCCAGTCCCGAGGCCTTGTCTGTAAAGTGCTTGTTGAGCCCGTCCGCGCCGATCTCCCAGCGAAGGGTTTCATTCTCCAGCACCGCCGGCGCCGGGTCCGTCTGCGCCCGCGCGCCGCAGGCGCACAACAACACCAGGCCCGTCGCCAGCCACCGTTTATATGGATTCATGCTCAGTTTCTCCAGCAGTTGAATTGTCATCACTGTACACTGTGCGCCCCCGAAAAGAGAAAGGGGAACTCACCCCGTCAACACCCCGGACAGCACATTGTTGAGCAAGTGAAGCACGACGGGCGGCCACAGCGAGCACGTCACCTCCATCACCAGGCCGAAGACCCAGCCCGCAATGAGGATGCTGACGCCCAGCGGCACCAGTCCCCAGTGGGCCCCCTGCATGTACAGCCAGCCCGGCACATGGATGCCCAGGAAAAGCAACGCCGTCAGCAGGTTGGCCCGATGAAAAGAGCGGCGCTCGCGGAGCCGCTGAAAGAGGAAACCACGGAACAGCAGCTCCTCCGCGAAGGCCACGATGGACATTCCGACGATCAACCCCGACCAGTCCGCGCCGGTCATGACCGCCAGCCTGCGCAACCCGCCGCCCTGAAGAAGCACGGCGGACAACGAAACCAATCCGAGAAACCCGGCCATGATGCCCAGACCGCGCGCCATGGCGCGCCCGCGCGGAAACGTGTTCAGGCGCAGATACGCCGCCGGGCGCACCCCCTCGACCCATTTCAGCCAGGCAAGCACCGGCAGAACCCAAAGCGACAGGCGCAGCCCCTGCGACCAGCACTGACGCAGCCAGGCCGGATCAATGCGGTAATCCACGGGCAGGAGCAGGACCACGCGTAGCACCCACGCGGCGTAGAATACCAGCACGAACCCCCAGAAAAGGCGGTCCGTGCTCAAAGTGGTTTTGCGTGGCGCGTCCAAAGCGTTCATGTCGGCCATCATTCCTCAACGGTGCGGCGCAATCGACCGCAGCAGTATGCTTCCGCCCCGCAGCGAAAGCAATATGCCTTTCGCCACACGCCGCGAGGGCACGACAGCGCGCGGCGCGGGCGCCTCCAGCGCGACCTAATGCTGTCACCCGTTCAATTTGCTTTTATCCCGCCCGTTTGCTATCATTTCGCTCAGGCGTGGAGGACGCCGCAGCCTTTGTCGGGGCGTAGCGCAGCCCGGTTAGCGCACTTGACTGGGGGTCAAGGGGTCGCTGGTTCAAATCCAGTCGCCCCGACCATTTTTCTTCTTGCCATACGGTCCGTTGCAGAGGGCATTCCAACCCTGCCTTTTCCGTCGCCCCGCGTCCCCATCCCACCCGCATACCAACATCAAGGGATTTGCATGCCCGCGTCCACATTGCGTCCGGAGAATCGTGCGAAGTTTTCCCGTGGCAGTGGGCATGCGGAGGACCAAAGGGTCGAAACTGGGGGGCTACTGACTGTCCAGCACCTGCCGCACCTTGTCGGCCAGGTCTTCTCGTGAGAAGGGCTTATAAATGAGGTGGGTGCCTTTATCCAGCACGCCGTGCTGGGCGATCACGTCTGCCGTGTAGCCCGACATGAACAGGCGCTTGACCCGCGGATGCAGGGCCAGGATGTTTCTGGCAAGGTCGCGTCCGTTCATTTCCGGCATGACCACGTCGGTCAGCAGCAGCGCAATTTCGCCGGCGTGTTCCCGGGCCATCTGGATGGCCTCAGCCGGGGTGCCCGCCGCCAGCACGGTGTACCCCATAGATTCCAGCATCTTCCTGGTCATCTTCAGCACCGCCGGTTCATCCTCCGCCAGCAGGATTGTCTCTTCTCCGCGCCTGGTCGGCGGCACCGGCACGCCTGCTATCAAAGCCTTTGCGGCCTTCCCCGCATTCCGGGGCAGGTAGACGCTGAAGGTCGAGCCCTGTCCCACCTCGCTGTGCACGTCAATAAAGCCTCCGCTCTGCTTGGCAATGCCGTAAACGGTTGCCAACCCCATGCCCGTGCCCTTGCCCACCTCCTTGGTCGTGAAGAACGGCTCGAAGATGTGCTCCAGCGCATCCTGGTTGATGCCGCAACCATCGTCGCTCACACTGAGCATCACATACTCCCCGGGCGCAAAGTGCGGGTGGCCGGCGCAGTGCAAATAGTCAACGCTCCGGTTCTCTGTGCCGATGGTGAGCGTGCCTGTGTCGGCGATGGCGTCCTGGGCGTTCACGCACAGGCTCACCATAATATGGTCGATTTGGGACGGGTCCACCCACACGGGCCACAAATCCGCGCCCGGATGCCAGTTAATCCGGATATTCTCGCCAATCAGCGGCTGCAGCATCTTGAGCTGGCCCGCCACAGTCTCATTCAGGTCCAGCACCTTCGGCGTGACCGTCTGTTTGCGGGCAAAGGCCAGCAGTTCCCGGGTCAGGTCCGCAGAGCGCGTCGCCGCCTTGAACACCTCACCGAGGTCGGCATAAAGCGGCTGATCCGGGTCCACCTGGCCCATCGCCAACTCGGTGTAGCCGAGGATCACCGCCAGCATGTTGTTGAAATTATGCGCCACGCCGCCCGCCAGACGGCCGACCGACTCCATCTTCTGGAACTGCTGGAGCTGGGCTTCGAGTAAGGCCCTTTCCTCCTCCGCCTGTTTGCGCTCAGTGAGGTCGCGCGCGGCAACGAGCAGGCACCACTTCCCTTTCAAGGTCAGGTTGCGCGCCGTGATGTCGACTGGAAAGACGGTTCCGTCTTTCTTGCGATGAAGCCGCTCCGGGATGGATATGACCTGACCCGGGCATATCCGCGTTTCACGGGTGAGCCGTTGCGTCTCCGCCGGTTCCGCCGACAAATCCCAGTTCTTTTTGGTGAGCAACTCATCCCGGCCGTAGCCGTATAGTTCTAACGCGGCCCTGTTGGTGTCAATGACCAGCCCCGTGCCGGTGTCGATCAGGAACAGCGCGTCCGATTCCGACTCAAACAACAGGTGATACCGCTCCTCGCTCTCGCGCAACTCCTCATCTGCCCGCTTGTGCTCGTTGATGTCACTGAGCACGATGCGGCACGTTGGCGCGCCGTCGGCTTCGCGCGCCAACGTGCCGTTCAGGCGCGCCCAAAAGACCGTGCCGTCGTTTCCAGCCATCCGCAACTCGCACAACTGCGCCTCACCGGTGGCGAAGAGCTGGTTGCGGGCCAGGCGGTAGGAGTCCTGGTCCTCTTTGAGGATAAACGCGGTGAAGGGCCGCTTGACCAGCGCGCCCCATTCCACGCCCAGCAGCCCCGCGGCGGTGAGATTGGCCTCAATGATCAGCCCCGCCTCGCTGATCGTGCAATAGCCCACCGGCGCCAAGTCGTACAGGTCAAAATAGCGCGCCCGCGCCGCGTCCAGTGCCACCTGCACCCGGCGCAGCTCCTCATTCTGCATCTCCAGCTCGAGCTGGTGCTCGCGCAGTTCGTGGAGTGCCCGCTCCATTTCTTCGGGCGAGAGCAACGCGGCGTCAACCGGGGACGGAACCGCGTCCTGACAGGCGTTCGCGTCGGCCGGTTTCGTCTTGTTTGTGGTCATCGCGAAACTCCCTGGAATGAGGTAGCCCGATTACAAACACCTTGAATTATTAAATGCGAGAGGCTCTTGCTGTCACAGGGGCGCGGGCCCGTTACTGCGACAACTCGCTACTCATGTAGTAGCGGGTTAAGTCGGCGGTGTTGTGCAGACCCAGAATAGTCCTGATGTTGGCGCGGTGCGCTTCAACCGTTTTTACTGTGAGCTCAAGTCTTTGGGCAATGTCCTTGCTATGGTGTCCCAAGGCCACCAGGGTCAATATCTCGGTCTGCCGCGGTGTTAGCCTCTCATTGAGTGTCACTTCACTCAGAATTGGGGAGGGCGATGTTGTGATGTCGTCCAAAAGCCCGGCCTGTATCTTCGGGGAAACGTATAGTTTGCCCTCGGACAATGTCTGTACGGCCGTCACAAGCTCACCTCCTGCGTCTTCCTTCAATAGAAACCCCCTGCCGCCCTCTGCAAATATGCGGCGCACCAGGGTCTTGGAATTGTCGAGGGTGAAGAACAGTATGGGCAGGTCGGGAAATGACTTTAGAATCAGTTTGGCGGCGCTAATGCTGTTCTTGCCGGGCATTTTGTAATCCAGCACGACAACGTCAGGCTTGTGCCGCCGCGCCAATGTCACGGCTTCGTCCCCTGTGGCCGCCTCGGCGCACACGCACCAACCCTCCCGTGCCTCAAGGATTGTGCGTATTCCCTGCCGCATAACGGCGTGGTCGTCGGCTATCAAAATAGTTAGTTTATTGGCCGCAGGCACAGAAACACCAAGCTTACCCATAGCTCACGTTCCTCCAATGCCCTGTTCTTGGGGTTTGTTCGCCTTTGGATGGCTTGTCGTCCATCCTCATCGCCGACATAACAACCATACGATGCTCCCCTTAGTACCCGCGACCCTGGACCGAAAACAGGCGAGGAGTCAGCAAGCAATTTTCTAAAACTATGTTTTTATAGCAATTAACGTGCCGTTCGTCATGGTGCTTTGGGAAGAAAGGCATAAGTGCCTATGGTGTCATACCATACGTGATTATTGGCTGGCGGTTAGTGTTGCCGCCTAAAGAAGGGTGAAGAGGCGATTGCACAGAAACCGGACAGGTGCGTGTCCAAAATCTGGACAGTAACGTTCGCCCTCCGACCGCCACATAACCACACGCTTCATAATCGGCCATGACTGTGATACAAGCATAACACAACATTGTAAACAGAAATACCAATCCCCAAGGGAGTTCCCCCGCTTTGCCGGGGAGACAGTAAAAGTTTGAGATATCCGCGGAGTCTGAGGCGGGCTCCGGCGCTGGACAACAGAAGCGATTGTATAAGATAGCGGAATCTGTTGACCGCCGTCCGGCGGGGTGCCGGACGACGGCATGAGTATAGGCGCCGCCGGGGCGCCGGGTCAAAAGACGTTGCAGGGCCCGTTCGACGGGAGCGGGCTGCGGCCAAGGGGGGGCCCAAATGCGGTGGTCAGGTTGGGGGGAGCGGGCTTTGGCGCTGTCCCCGGGCTTTCCACCGCTGTCATTTGCACAGCCCGCTCACAGCTCTGTAGTGCATCGCACCCGTCGTAGGGGCTGTGGGAATGTGGGAAATCCGGCGTTCGCCCAGGCGGTCAAGCAGCGCGCAGGTGCCCGCGTTGCCGCCGGAGAATCGTGCGAAGTCCGCCCGTGGCGGTGGGCATGCGGAGGGCCAAAGGGTCGAAACTGGGTGATGCGCGGCGCGTCAAGCCCGGGCGACGGTTAGAGAATGAGCATCACGTCGCCGTAGGAGTAGAAGCGGAAGCGCTGGCGCACGGCGTGCTGGTAGGCTTTCAGGGTGAGTTCGGTGCCCGCGAAGGCGCAGACGAGGGCGAGCAGGCTCGATTTGGGCAGGTGAAAATTCGTTTGCAGGGCGTCCACGCCCTGGAAGGTGTAGGGGGGATGGATGTACTTGTCGGTGACACCCGCGCCGGCCGTGAAGGCTCCGTGCTGAAACTGGGTCTCGAGCACGCGCGTGCAGGTGGTGCCGACGGCCACGATGCGGCCTCCGGCGGCGCGGACCGCGTTGAGTCTTGCGGCGGTCTCTTCGGGGAACTCGAATTCCTCGGGGTCGACCCGGTGCTCTTCCAGTGTTTCGGCGGCGACGGGTTTGAAGGTGCCGTAGCCGACGTGCAGCGTGAGGAAGGCGCGGTCCACGCCTTTGGCGTCGAGCGCGGCGAAGACTTCGTCCGTGAAGTGCAGCCCCGCCGTGGGCGCGGCCACCGCGCCGGGCTGGCGCGCGAAGACGGTCTGGTACCGGGTCAGGTCGCCCGATTCGGGCGTGTCACGGTGGATGTAGGGGGGCAGGGGGATTTCGCCGACAGACTCCAGCACATCCAGCACGTTGGGCGGTTCGAAGCGGACGCGTCTGCGTCCATCGGGCAGCACCTCGCCCGCCGTGGCGCTGACGCCGCCGCCAAAGCGCACCACCGTGCCCGGCTTCACCTTGGCCGAGGGCCGCATCAGGGCGAGCCATACGCCCGGCGTTTCCTCGCGAAGCAGGAACACCTGAACCCGCCCGCCGGTGTCCTTTTGCCCGTGCAGACGCGCGCGGATGACCCGCGTGTCGTTGAGGGCCATGCAGTCGCCGCCGCGCAGGTAGTTGGCCACGTTGCGGTATTCGTCCTCGCGCAGTTCGCCGGTGGCGCGGTTCACCACCAGCAGGCGCGACCCGTCGCGCCGCTCGCAGGGATGCTGGGCGATCAGTTCCTCGGGAAGGTCATAGTCAATGTCGGCGGTTTTCATGGTGCAAGAGGGTAGCATAGGCGTTGGGTGAGGTGCTCTTTTTGTGCGATGGGAGTTCGCCCGCGTGTCTCACCAGTCATTGCGGGGAGGGCTTCAGCCCGACGCGGCAATCTCTTGCTCGCGCCAGGCTGTGGGCGCAAGAGATTGCTTCGCTTCGCTCGCAATGAGGAGACTTCGATGGTTGTCTTTTTCGTGACTCACTACACTAGCGCTTGCCGAGATCGCGCAGGGTGGTCAGCAGCAGGTCGGGCTTGTTGGAGATGATTGCGTCCGCGCCGCATTCGACGCATCGGCGCATGGCGGCCGGGTCGTCGACGGTCCAGACGGCGCAGGTCCTGCCTGCCTGGTGGAATGCGGCGACACGTTCGGGCGTGACGGAATCAAAGTTGATGTTGAACCCGGCAACGCCGACGGCATCGCCGAAGGCGAGATACTGGGGCCAGCGGCCCTGGTCGTCCTTGTCGTCGCTGCCCAGGTATTCGGTGCGCAGTTCGGGGGCCTCGGCCAGCGCGATCGCGCAGCAGACGGGCGAGAACGACTGGACCACCACCTGGTCCCTCATGTGCCGGGCGCGGACCAGCGCCGTGGTCTTGCGCGTCAGTTCCAGCGTGGGCGTGCGCGCGGCCTCAATCTGGTCCATCAGCGCGCGCAGCAGCGCCTCGCGGGGGCCCTGGTGCTTGGCGGCGGTTTCCATCATCCTGCCGATGAGCAGCTTGTCGGGCGCGTCGCTCTTAATCTCGATGTACACGCCGGTGCGGTTTTTCGCCAGGGCCAGCGCCTCGTCGAGCGTGGGGAAGCGCTCCCCCGCAAATTCCCCGGCGAACCATGCGCCCGCGTCCGCCTGCCTGAGCTCGGCCAGGGTCATGGCGGACACATTCTTCTTGATACCGGCGATGCGCTCCAGACTGCCGTCGTGCATGACCACGAGCTGCCCGTCCTTGGTCAGGTGCACGTCCAGTTCAAACCAGTCGGCCTTCAGTTCAATGGCTTTGGCAAAGGAAGCCAGCGTGTTTTCGGGCGCGTACGCGCTTGCGCCGCGGTGGGCGATGACATCGACCATATCCTTGGGTGCTCCGGCGTGAAAGGTGGTTGCGCAGCCTGCCAACAGCAACAGACCAAGCGGCAGATAGACGAGCTTCTTCAAGGCAAAACCCTCATTGATTCGTCATTGCGAGGAGGGCAAAGCCCGACGCGGCAATCTCCCGCCCGCAACAGGCCGAGGTGACAAGAGATTGCTTCGCTTGGCTGCTAAGAAAGTAGCGCCCGGCCTTGTGCCGGGCGTGGATGCCCGCGTTCGCGGGCATGACGGAAGCGGCGGCGTCTGCCGCCGCACGCCCGCCACAAGGGCGGGCGCTACGGGAACCGACGACATCTGTCATATCCTTGCATGTCCTTTCTACAGCGAATCGCCGCCAACGGCGGTCCGGGGCTCGCAATGACTGGTGAGACATGCGGGTTAAACCGCGCAGGGTGCCCGCGGCGCGGCGGCGCCTAGAAATACACCTTGAGCGTGCGAATCTCGAAGGGCTTTATATAGAGCGGAACCTCGCCCTCGTCGTTGATTTCGAGGGCAATGTCGTTCTCCTCCATCAGGTCGCATTCCCAAACCTCCCGCGGCGGCCAGCCGAAGGTGATCTCCACCGGGCCCCGCTCGCCCAGCGCCTCGTGCAGGCGCACGATGAGCGCGTCCGAGTCCTCGGCCTTCTTGACGGAGTCGATGAACACGTTGGCCATGGAGGTGGACAGCAGCCCCCCGAAATCGGGGAGCGGCGCGGCCTGCGGCCGGTGGTTCGCCGGGGTGCCGGCAAAGGCGCGCAGCGGCGCGTTGAGCTTGAGTCCCTCCTCGACGGTCAGTTCGTCCCAGGTGAACTCATGCGGCAGCAGCGAATAGGTGAACTCGTGCGCGCCCTCGTCGGCGTGCGGGTCGGGGTCCACCGGGGCGCGCAGCAGCGACAGGCGCAGCGTGTCGCCGCGCGTGTCGTAGCCGTATTTGCAGTCGTTGATCAGGCTCACGCCGTAGCCCGGCTCGGACAGGTCGGCCCAGTGGTGGCCGGTCACCTCGAAGCGGGCGCGGTCGGCCGCCGTGTTCTCGTGGGTCGGCCGCTCGACGGCGGCGAACTGGATGTCGTAGGTCGCGCGCGGACTGAGCACGTCCACCGGGAACGCGACCTTGAGCAGCGTGCGCTTCTCGTGCCAGTCGACCCGGCAGCGCACATCGATGCGCGGGTTCAGCGCGTGGAGCGTGATGTCCTGCTGGAAACGGCTGTGCTCGGTGCGGCGCACAACGCGGACCACGGCGCGCACGGGGCCCTGCTCAATGACCTCCACCGATTCCGGTTTGTCGGGCTCCCACATCTTGTTGGTAAAGTTGTACTCAAAGTCCCAAGCGTCGTGTTCCGCGGGTCGGTCTTCAAACAGTTGCAGCAAGTTTGCCTTCGCGCCTTCGGCGATCACCTCGCGGTCCGCCGCTTTGTCGTACAGGCTGGTGAAACGGCCCCATGCGTCCAGTTTGAGCGTGTAGAGGTCATTCTCCATGCGCTTTGGGGACGCCTTGAGCATGCCGCTCTTGGCGGCGCGCTGCGCGCCGGACACGACACGGAACACCATGTAGCCCGAGGGAGGCACCATGCCCGTCTCGAAAAGCAGCGCGCCGTCGGCCGCCACCTGGTGCGGCAGGCAGTCGCCCATGGGGTTCTCGATGTGGAACGGCCCCGACGGCAGCGGCATGCGCAGTTCGGCGACGTCCTCGCGCTCGAAGCCCAGCGTGTTCCACACGATGATCGGCGTGCCCTCGCCCACCAGCGGCATGTGCCCCGCCATCCGCGTGGCCGCCCGCGCGATGATGCCCTCCAGCCTGCGGCGCAGCGCCGCATAGCTCTCGTCCGCGTCCGCATAGACCTGGCCGATGGACGAGCCCGGCAGAATGTCGTGGAACTGGTGCGTGAGCAGCACGCGCCAGGCTGCCCGCAGCTCCTCCTGCTCGTAGTCCCCGCCCAGCAGCAGCGCCCACATCGACAGAAGCTCCGCGTCGTGCAGCAGCCACTCGCATTTGCGGTTGTTGCGCTTGGTGCGCGCCTGCGTGGTCTGGCAGGCCCGGTGCAGTTCCAGGTACAGCTCGCCGTTCCAGACGGGCAGCTCGGACGCGCCTGCCGCGGCTTCCATCCTGTCGAGGCATTCATCCACCCGGCCAAAGGTGCAGCGCGGCACGCCCGTCAGATTCTGCATGCGCCGGCCGTACTCCAGCATGCGCGGCGACGCGCCGCCGCCGCCGTCGCCCCAGCCGAAGGAGAACGGCAACTCCTCCACCACGTCGCGCTGGGGAAAATCGTTCCAATGCGCGGCGAGCTCGGCCGGGATGGGATTGCCGTTGTAGTTGCACTTCGGCGTCAGCGCGCGGATGCGCGTGCCGTCCGCGCCCTGCCATTCGAAGTAGCCGTGCGGAAACTTGCTGTGCCGGTTCCAGCCCAGCTTGGTGGTGAAGAAGGTTTCTATCTGGGCCTTGCGCATGATTTGCGGCAGCGACCAGGGAAAGCCGAACGCGTCGGGCAGCCAGGCAACGTGCGTGCGCTGGCCGAACTCCTGCTCGAAAAAGCGGTTGCCGTAGAGGAACTGGCGCACCAGCGCCTCGCCGCAGGGCATCTGGCTGTCCTGCTCCACCCAGGGGGCGCCGCAGATTTCCCAGCGGCCCTCCTTCACCCGCCGCTTGATCTGTTTGTAGATGTCCGGGTGGTTCTCCTTGACGAACATGTACAGCTCGGGTTGGCTCGCCGAGAACTTGTATTCGGGATAGCGCTCCATCAGCCGCAGCACCGTCGAGAAAGTGCGGCCCACCTTGCGCCGTGTCTCGCGCAGCGGCCACAGCCACGCCGTGTCGATGTGCGAATGGCCGACCAGGACCAGCGCCCCCGTTTCCGTGCCCGCCGGGAAGGCGGCCCGCTTGGCCTTCAGGAACGCCCGCGCCCTGCGCAGCGACTCCCAATAGGCCTCTTCGCCCTTGTGCTGCAAATCCACCATGCACACCGCTGCGAAAAGCGCCTTGAACAGTCGTCGCCGCGTGGTGTCCGCCTCGGGCAGGTACTCGACCACATCCATCAGCACGCGCGCGTCCCAGTAGAATTCCCACGCGTCGGCGTTCATCACCGCCAAATCGGCGCAGCCGAAGGTGTGCGTCATGTCGTAGCGCGTGCCCGCCGCGCCCTCCAGCGCGATGTCGTAGGCCTCGCCCGCCTTCGCCTTGTCCGACAGCACCATGAAATCATGGTGCTTGTCAATGCCCTGGAAGGGCTTGCCGTTCACATAGGCCAGCGTCTCGCCCGACTCGTCATTGTGGCGCATGCCCTTCAGATGGGTGTGCAGGCAGGGCTGGAGAATGGCCACCACCCGCAGCCCCGCGAATTCCGGCGGCACGACGGCCCGCATGCGGAACCAGGTCGTCTGGTCAAGACCGCCCCAGCGGTCCATGAGCTGAAACGGGTTCCAGCCCTCCTTCGGCGGGCTTTCCGGACCGCGGCCCGTGCCCGTGTCGCAGCGCCACAAATCGCCGATAGGTTGGCGCGGCGAGAAAATCGTGCCCTCGATCTCATGCAGCCGCGCGCGCAGTTGCAGCAGTTCCACCTTCCAGTCAGCATCAAAAAATGGGGGCATGGGGCCGGTCCTTTCCAGTCAAGGGGATGGGGGCGCCCAATAGGGGCGGATTGAAACCGAATTATACGCGGCCCCGCCGGGGATTCCAAGACACTACCAAGCACTGGAGCGCCTTACTGGGTTCTTACTGGGAGCGCCGGCGTCCCCGCCGGCTGTCTTTGCAGTTAAGCCGCGACTTGCAGCCTTGTTCCCAAACAGCCGGCGAGACGCCGGCGCTCCCAGTAAGGCATTCCCGGTTCAAGTCGTCGGAGACCGATTGAGTTGTCGACATTTTGTCGACAACTCTCTGCGAAATTCAGTTGTCCACATTCTGTGTACAACTGAAGCCAGCTTCATCTGATGGAAAGGATGACAAGAAAGGCTGCGTCAACGCCGCGTGCGCTTCCCGCATCCAGTCCGGCATTGAAGGCTCCGAATTGCTTGCCCGACATCACACCCGCCCCGAGACACCCCGTGACCTTCCCATATTTCGCCCTGCACAGACAATCGTTGCATACCTCTGCGTGCATGGGTTAGTCTTGCGTGTGGATAGTGGCGTCCTATTGCCCGGCGCTTCGTGTTGATGAAGCGCGGGCGAGGTGTTCGGGAATGATACGAAGAATGCCCAAGTTTTCCGGGTTCATTACGGGTTGCCTCATAGTTGCACTCTTCTGGGGCTGCAGGAGCCTATATCAGGATCTATCAAAACTCCAATCGCCCGAGAAACTGTCGTCCAACGGATTGATTGATGAGATGTATATGATAAACTTCGTAATTCCGGAAAACGCATATGATATTCAGTACTTGTCTTACGGGCCCATGGACATCAGTGGCTTTTGTGCATTCTCGGTAGCGGAGGATGACCTGAAGAAGATAGAAGCCACATACGCGGACTCTTTCGCCTCAGAGGAACGGGAACCGAGTTGGAGTTGGATGTCTAATGGCGTTCCCCGGCCAATGGACATGTATCAGCCCGTGTTATGGTGGCCAAAGGAGAAGGGAAATTTGAAGACAGCCATCTTTGAAAGAGGATGGATCGGAGTCGATTCTGCAAATCATCGAGTCTATTACCACAGCTTCACGACGTGAGCCTGCCATGTCAAACACCAATGAAGAAACAAGGGCATCGAACAAGCGGCCCCAAACAGGATTGCATTTCGCGAGCGGCTGCGGAGCGGGGCTCTTGGTGGCGTTCTTTCTTTCTTTTCCGATTGGCTTCGTCCTCATAATGCGGGGCGGTCTAGCGGCGCACACCATGTCTTCCCAAGAAATCCTTGATCGTATCAATCAAGTGTGTGAAAGCGTGCCCGTAAAAGCGCACAATCTGATGTTCTACGACGCTCGGAAGAACGCACCCGAGTGCTGGGGCGCGTTCACGATGTTTCCTGAGGATTTCGGGGTCTATTTGGCAGGACTCAACTCACAAAGGAATCGCTACGCCAGCGGTGACGAGTGCAGCACTTTCACGCCGTCCCGCCCCCCAAATGAACTTCCTGTGCATCCCAGGAATTCTTCCTTTTGGGAACCGGACGCGCATTGGTGGCTCTACAAGGCGGTCAACACTGTCACCTACTGCACCAAGGACCA
>CAIUWO010000439.1 GCA_903902895.1 Candidatus Hydrogenedentota bacterium
GGGCGGACGGGCCGTTATGATTCTGGCCTCCGTCTACCTGGTCATCCAGGTGCTCGACTGGACACGGGGCGTGGTGAACACGGCGCTGCCCGTGCTCGCGGGGATGGCCGCACTGCTGCTGCTCCACCTGATATTGCCCATGCAGGACTGGTTTGATGTCCTCGGCGCGCAGGCGCCGGTGACGGCCCTGTCGGTGCTGGCCTTTGCGGCCGTGGCGGGCGGCGCCTATGCGCTGTCGCTGGTGCTTGCCGGATGGTCGCGGTGCGGCGAGCGCATCGAAGTGCTCACCCTGCCCGCAATGCCCGAGTTCACCATCACGCGCCGCCGGGCGAACCGGCAGCCCTTCTCCTCGCCCTGGGTGGCGCGCTTCTGGCTGGAACTTCGGCAGACGGGACTCTTTCTGCCCAAAATGGCGCTGATTTGCTATGTCGCGGGAGCGGGGTTGCGCGGGCTGATGGATTATTTCGCGCTGGACGGCGCCCACTGGTCGCGCATGGCACTGCAGGATTCCTCGCTGAACGGCCTGTGGCTCTGCGTCACGCTCCCCTTTGCCGCACTGGCGACGGGGGCGGTTGCATGGCGTTTCCGGGTCTACTGGACGGGCCGGCAAAAAGACCGTCGCGCGGCGGGATGGCTCACCCCGTCCGTGCTGCCGGACGCGCAGTTGGCCAAGGCACGGCTGGCGGTGGCGGGGGTCAATCTGGCCGTGGCGCTCGGCATGGTCACGGCGCTGTATGCGGTTTATTTTCTCCTGCATGACAATGCCGGACTGGGAACGTGGCTGGCGGGGGCATGGACGCACGGCGAGATCAACCCGCGTGAGATGGGCGCCATCGTGCTGGGGGTGCCGCTGGCCGTCGGCCTGCTGGCGTGGTTCATCATGTACATCCCCATGCCCGTCCTGACGGTATACATCCTGCTGCCGGTGCTGCATTTCGGCGTGCCATGGTATTTTCTCTATCTGTGGCTGTATCCGCCGCAGATAATATGGGATGTCCTAAACCATGTGGACACGGTCTTGATTGCGTTCACCGTAATCTTTCCCGTGGTCTGGCTTTTGGGCTGTCTGGCGGCGCTCGCGTGGCTTGGGCGCGTCTCCTGGCGCTCCGTTTTCGTCTGCGTGGGCGCATGGCTCCTGCTGGCGCTGGCGCTGTTTCCCTTTTCGGCCCGTCCGGAGCCCCTTCTGGCCCGCGCGGCGACCCTGTGCTGCCTGAGCCTGGCCGCCCTGGGCGCGGCCTGCTGGCCGCAGGCGGTGCTGGCGCTTGGCGGCGGCATGCGCAGGGCGATGGGCCGGGAAAACCCCGAACAGCACCGCCGTTTCCAGGCCATGGGCACGGGCAGGCACGCCCTGCTGCGGCTGGCCGCGGTGGCGGCCGTTATGGCGGGCGTGGCCTGGCTGCGCTGGCCCGCCGAACCGGCCGTCGCCCGGCTGTTGCGCGCCGAGGGACTGCCCACGAACCTGAAAGAATTGGAGCAATGGTATCCCCCGCTGCCGGCGGAGGAGAATCTCGCCGTCAAACTCATGGCGGCCGCACACGTCAGGGGTTCCATGGACATGGACCAGAACCACACCCTGGGGGTGTACGCGCAGGTGCCCCACACGGATCTTATCCCGGAAAAGACCTGGACCATAACCAAGACACAGTGGGACGCCACGTGGGGCGCCGCCGCCGCCATGACGCATGACGCGCTGCATTCGGGCCTGACCCAATGCCGTTACCCGTTATGGCTTCAACGTTACGGCGGTTTCACCGCCTCCGAAAACACCGTTCCCGCCCTTCAGGCGGCGTTGCAGATGGAACTGTGGGTTGCCCTTGTTGAGCGCCGTCCGGAGGAGGCGGTGACGGCCATTCTCGACGCGATGGCGCTGGCAGACACGCTTGCGGAGGAACCGCTTTACAATGCCCAGTGTCGTCGCCTCTGGGACCAGCGCAGTGCGGCGCTGGCCGCGCAGCCACTTTTGAACCGCATCGAGGTGCCGGAGGAGCAGTTGAGGCGCCTGCAGGACGGGTATATGCGGGCGCGGTCCCTTTCGCTCAGTGATGCCTTTGTGGAAAAAACCCTTGCCGGAGAGCGGGCGGCCATTTATCTTGCGAACCGTGGCGCGCTCCTGCGCGAGGGTCTTTGGGGCCGGTCGTATCTGTACGTGGCCCAACTGCCCGTGGGGGACCTCCTGCTGGCGGCGCTTGCGCTGTCAGCAAACGATGTTATGGGAACGGCCGGCCTTTCCCGCGTTGCGGGCGTAAGCGGCCAGTGGCGTGATTTGGAGCAGAGCCTCAAGCCCGAGGCGGACGGGGCGCGCGCCAATTGGTCTCCCTCCTCACGAAGCCCAAAGCTGATCAACAGCCTCGTGCCCGAGTTCATGGTCGAACGCAGGTATTACGGTGGGTATAGTATCGCCGCAGCCCAGGACAATGGACGCCTCTCATTGGACCTCGCCGTTACCGCCATCGCGGTGGACCGGTTTCGCATTGCCAGCGGGCGGCTGCCGGAACGGCTGGAGGAACTGGTGCCCGCGTTCCTGGAGGCGGTGCCCGCCGACCCGTCCAATGGGGGAAGGCCCTTGTCCTACCGTGCCGGGGAAAACGGCGCGTTTGTGGTGTACCGCTTCGGCCCCAACGGGGTCGATGACAACGGGGTGGAGGTGAAGGACAACTGGCGGAAGCGGGGCGACATCACGTTTGCGGTGGCGCCACTGGACATACGCAACCGGCCGCAGGTGGCGGACGCGGCGGGGGCCGCAGGAGTGGGGACATGAAGCGGAAGACAA
>CAIUWO010000440.1 GCA_903902895.1 Candidatus Hydrogenedentota bacterium
CCTGCCCTCCCCTTGCCAAGGGGAGGGAGAAGAAAGGGCTGCCCATGCGCCTCTTGATATCGGCAAAAGCCGACCGGGGGGCCTGCCTTCAGTCCCCCTTTGAAGGGGGTGCCACGCTTCCAGCGTGGCGGGGGATGTGGTCTTCAATCCCCCCTTGAGGGGGGTGGTCGGCGAGAGCCGACCGGGGGATGTTGTCTTCCGCTTCATGTCCCCACTCCTGCGGCCCCCGCCGCGTCCGCCACCTGCGGCCGGTTGCGTATGTCCAGCGGCGCCACCGTGAACGTGATGTCGCCCCGCTTCCGCCAGTTGTCCTTCAGCTCTTCCCCGTTGTCATCGGCCCCGTTGGGGCCGAAACGGTACACCACAAACCCGCCGTTTTCCCCGGGACGGTAGGACAAGGGCCTTCCCCCATTGGACGGGTCGGCGGGCACCGCCTCCAGGAACGCGGGCACCAGTTCCTCCAGCCGCTCCGGCAGCCGCCCGTTGGCCATGCGAAACCGGTCCACCGCGATGGCGGTAATGGCGAGGTCCAATGCAAGGCGTCCATTGTCCTGGGCTGCGGCGATACTCCTTTGACCGTAATACCTGCGTTCGTCCATGAAGTCGGGCACGAGGAGGTTGATCAGCTTCTTGCCCTGTGAACTTGGGGACCAATTTGCGCGCGTCCCGTCCGCCTCCGGCTTGAGACTCTGCTCCAATTCGCGCCACCGACCGCTTACGCCCGCAACGCGGGAGAGACTGGCCGTTCCCAGAACATCGGTTGCCGACAGCGCCAAGGCCCCCAGAAGGAGGTCCCCCATGGGTAGTCCGGGCCGGTAAAGATGCCCCCGGCCCGCAAGATCTTCGCGCCAGAGCGCGCCACGGTTCGCAAGATAGATGGCCGCCCGCTCTCCGGCAAGGGTCTTTTCCACAAAGCCATCACTGAGCGAAAGGGACCGCGCCCGCATATACCCGTCCTGCAGGCGCCTCAACTGCTCCTCCGGCACCTCGATGCGGTTCAAGAGTGTCTGCGCGGACCATGCCGTGCCGTACTGGTGCCAGAGGCGACGCCACTGGGAATTGTAAAGCGGTTCCTGCACAAGCGTGTCTGCCAGCGCCATCGCGTCGAGAATGGCCGTCACCGCCTCCTCCGGACGGCGCTCAACAAGGGCAACCCACAGTTCCATCTGCAACGCCGCCTGAAGGGCGGGAACGGTATTTTCGGAGGCGGTGAAACCGCCGTAGCGTTGAAGCCATAACGGGTAACGGCATTGGGTCAGGCCGGAATGCAGCGCGTCGTGCGTCATGGCGGCGGCGGTGCCCCATCCGGCATCCCACTGCGTCTTGGTTATGGTCCAGGTCTTTTCCGGGATGCGTTCCGTGCGGGCCACCTGCGCTTGCACCCCCAGGGTGCGGTTCAGGTCCATGTTCATGGAACCCCTGACCTGTGCCGCCGCCATGAGTTTGACGGCGAGATTCTCCTCCTCCGCCGGCAGCGGGGGATACCATTGCTCCAATTCTTTCAGGCTCGTGGGCAGTCCCTCGGCGCGCAACAGCCCCACGACCGCCGCTTCGGCGGGCCAGCGCAGCCACGCCACCCCCGCCACAACGGCCGCCACCGCGGCCAGCCGCAGCAGGGCGTGCCTGCCCGTGCCCATGGCGCGAAAACGGCGGTGCTGTTCGGCGTTTTCCCGGCCCATCGCCCTGCGCATGCCGCCGCCTAACGCCAGCACCGCCTGCGGCCAGCAGGCCGCACCCAGCGCGGCCAGGCTCAGGCAGCACAGGGCCGCCGCGCGGGCCAGGAGGGGCTCCGGACGGGCCGAAAAGGGAAACAGCGCCAGCGCCAGCAGCAGCCACGCGGCCATGCAGACGAGGACGGAGCGCCAGGAGACGCGCCCCAGCCACGCGAGCGTGGCCAGACAGCCCAAGAGCCAGACGATGGGAAAAATTACGGTGAACGCAATCAAGACCTTGTCCAGATAGCCCAGGATATCCCATATCACATCCCAGGTTGCCTGGTCCGAATTCAGCACGGTTTCCCTCAGTTGCACTAGATACCATGGCACGCCGAAATGCAGCACGGGCAGCATGATGTATACCGTCAGGACGGGCATGGGGATGTACATGATGAACCACGCCAGCAGGCCGACGGCCAGCGGCACCCCCAGCACGATGGCGCCCATCTCGCGCGGGTTGATCTCGCCGTGCGTCCATGCCCCCGCCAGCAACCTTCCCAGGCCGGCATTGTCGTGCAGGAGAAAATAGACCGCATAGAGCGCCGTGACCATGCCGAGCGCCACGGCCAGATTGAGCCCCGCCACGGCCAGCCGCGCCTTGGCCAACTGGGCGTCCGGCAGCACGGACGGGGTGAGCCATCCCGACGCGCGCCGGTCTTTTTGCCGGCCCGTCCAGTAGACCCGGAAACGCCATGCAACCGTCCCCGTCGCCAGCGCGGCAAAGGGGAGCGTGACGCAGAGCCACAGGCCGTTCAGCGAAGAATCCTCCATTGCCATGCGCGACCAGTGGGCGCCGTCCAGCGCGAAATAATCCATCAGCCCGCGCAGCCCCGCTCCCGCGACATAACAAATCAGCGCCATTTTGGGCAGAAAGAGTCCGGTCTGCCGAAGTTCCAGCCAGAACCGCGCCACCCAGGGCGAGGAGAAGGGCTGCCGGTCCGCCCGACGGCGCGTGATGGTGAATTCGGGCATTGCGGGCAGGGTGAGCACTTCGATGCGCTCGCCGCACCGCGACCACCCGGCAAGCACCAGCGACAGCGCATAGGCGCCGCCCGCCACGGTCGCAAAGGCCAGCACCGACAGGGCCGTCACCGGCGCCTGCGCGCCGAGGACATCAAACCAGTCCTGTATGGGCAATATCAGGTGGAGCAGCAGCAGTGCGGCCATCCCCGCGAGCACGGGCAGCGCCGTGTTCACCACGCCCCGTGTCCAGTCGAGCACCTGGATGACCAGGTAGACGGAGGCCAGAATCATAACGGCCCGTCCGCCC
>CAIUWO010000441.1 GCA_903902895.1 Candidatus Hydrogenedentota bacterium
GGGGCCGCCGCTTGGCCACGGGGAAAAAGAATCAGCCGCCGGTGAGCAGGGCCATCAGCGCCGCAAACTGGGCGTTGACGGGCGGGGTGGACGGGTAGCGCAGGAATTCGACATGGCCGTCCATGAAGAGCACGTTGCAGCCGCCGGGGACGTGGTTGAAATCGGCCCCGTTCGCGCTGATGAAATCGGTCATCACAAAGACCGCGCTTTGCGCCTGGGCCGACGCGCCGGGATTGTTGATGTCGGTGATCAGAAAGCGTTCCACGCCCTCGCGCAGGCGGTAGATCGCGGTGCCGTCGCCGTTGCCAAGGCCCGCCGTGACGGTTCCGTCCTCGTCCGGCTTTGCCGCGGCGGCGGTCTGGGTGCCCGAAACATACCAGGCAATGAGTTTTGGCACCCAGTGTTCCACGATCTGCTGGGGGGACACGGTGCCCGCGGGCAGCGTCACGCCCAACGCGGACCCGTACGAGGTGATGTCGGTCATCGGGTCGGTCTTCTCAATCTTGTCGTAAACCCAGCCAAAATAGAGGTAGCTGTGGGCGGCCTGCTCGAAGGGCCAGTGCACATGCGCGCCGACCTCGGGGTACTTCGCCTTGATCACGTTGCCCGTCGGGTCGCTGAAAAGGCACTCGCCCTTGTAGAAGATAAGGTTCTCGTTGTCCGAGGGGCACTCGAGCACGTGGCCGTCCGTCAGGTATTCGGGATAGACCGCCATGATATCCGGGGCCAGCGAAAACTGCGCGTTGATGGCCGTGCCCGGATAGTCGCGCATCTGGATCGGCGGAAACTTCATCCCCGGCGCCTCGTTCGCGTACATTTTGTAGACGATGCCCATCTGTTTGAGGTTGTTCTGGCAGCTTGACCGCCGCGCGGCCTCGCGCGCCCGTGCCAGCGCGGGCAGAAGTATGGCCGCGAGAATGCCGATGATGGCAATCACCACCAGCAGTTCGATCAAGGTAAATCCGTGCTTTCCCAATTTCATTGTGGTACTCCTGCAAAATATGCGAAAAAAAACTTGGCCACTCACGGCTTGTCCCTGAGCGGCAGATTGACCGTATTATCACCGCCCCCCATTCGGTTGTCAACAGGGGGCGGCATCCGGCAACCTCGGCCACCTTCGAACGGATGGCTGAAATTCGCGCCTGAAATGTCCGAATTGGGCAATTGTCTGCTATACTGAGTGTGTTTTGAGTCACAACCATGAATAAGTTTCTCTCCACAGTCCTTCTGGTCATCCTGGGATGCATGGCGTTTCCGGCGGGGAACGCCGTCTGGGCGCAGCCCGCGCCCGGGGCCGCCCCGCCGCCCGTCACCGTGTACGAGGTGGACCTGCCCGACGCGGCCGCGATGGCAACCCTGACGCAAAGCGGTCTGGATGTCGCCAATGTGAAGGGGCTGACAGCGACGGTTTATGTGCGCGAGAA
This sequence comes from Candidatus Hydrogenedentota bacterium, assembly GCA_903902895.1. Classification (GTDB taxonomy): domain Bacteria; phylum Hydrogenedentota; class Hydrogenedentia; order Hydrogenedentales; family CAITNO01; genus CAITNO01. The sequence goes on from CAIUWO010000441.1 coordinate 1,425, forward strand.
CGAGCAGCGCCTCTTTGCCTCGTTCGGCTGGTCCGCGCGGGTGGTGGGGGTCGAACCGGGACCGGTGGACGAGAAACTGCTCAACGGCTACCGGTCCAATCCAGAAATCGCCGCACAGTTCGCCACGTGGCTGCAGATCTACCCGACCCTGTGCACGTACCAGTCGATTGGCAAATCGGCCAACAACCAGGACCTGTGGGCCATCAAGATCACCCAGAACCCCACCGCGGCGATGGACAAGCCCGTCGTGTGCTACATTTCCACCATCCACGGCAACGAACCGGTGGGCACGGAAATGTGCCTGCGGTTCTGCGATTTCCTGTTGACAAGCTACGGGAGCAACGCGCGCATTAAGACTTTGGTCAACGGAACCGTGATCTGGGTGCTGCCGCTGATGAATCCCGACGGCATGAACAACAACACCCGGTTCAACGCGCACAGCGTGGACCTCAACCGCAGTTTCCCCATGTACGGCACCGACTTTACCACGACGCTGTTTGACGGGGAGGAACTGGGGGACGCGAACCGCGAGCCCGAGACGGCGGCGGTGATGCGCTGGGAGGCGGAACAGGGGGTCACGCTGGCCGCCAATTTCCACGGCGGCGCCGTGGTTGTGAACTACCCCTATGACTATGAGCCGGGCGTGCCAAGCGGCCAGCCGGCAATCTCGCCCGATGAGGACCTGTTCCGAAACATCGCCCTCCGCTACGCGACCCCAAACCCGGCGATGCGCTGGAGCACGGAGTTCGCCGACGGCGTCACCAACGGCAGCGCGTGGTACATCCTGGGGGGCGGCCTGCAGGACTGGTCCTACCGGTTCCTCGGCAGCATGCACATGACCATAGAACTGTCCAGCAACAAATGGCCGGTCGCGTCCACGCTGGACAGCTACTGGGCGGACAATCAGGCGTCCATGCTGGCCTATGCGGAGGCGGCGCACATGGGCGTGCGCGGACTGGCCACCGACCGGGTTACGGGAGCGGGGGTGGCGACGAAGGTGATGGTGCAGGACAACGCCCAGCCCATGTTCGGCCATGCCGGCGTGGGCAATTTCCATCGGCCGCTGCTGCCGGGCACCTATAATCTGTCCTGGAGCGCCCCCGGATACATCACCTGCCGTGTGAACGGCATCACGGTTGCGAACGGCGCCGAAACCCGGGTGAACGTGGGACTGTCCGACGGCGACGTGAACGGTGACGGCCAGGCCAACGCGGCAGACCTGCAACTGGTCATCAACGCCGTGCTGGGACGGGCCTCCACGGTCACGGTGAACGCCGATGTGGACGGCGGCGGCGTGACCGCCACGGACGTTCAGGCCGTGGTGAACATGGCCCTCCACCGGCGCTGAGACGCCTGCCGCCCCGCAAATCCCTGCCTATTCTCCAAACAGATCGGCCAAGACGGCAAGAACCGCCTTTTGCGTGGCCGGGCTGATTGTGCCCAGTCGTTTTACCAGACGCGCCTTGTCCACCGTCCGAATCTGGTCAAGCACCACCTGTCCCGATTTGCCCTGGAACCGGCACGGTACTCGGCTGGGATAGGGTCGTCCGGCGGTGGTCATGGGGGCTACGATGGCCGTGGCAATGTGCCTGTTCATCTCGTCCGGTGACAGCACGAGACATGGGCGCGTCTTCTTGATTTCACTGCCCACGGTCGGGTCAAGAGAAACCAAGTAAACCTCAAATCGATGGACTACCAGGTCCATTCAGCATCATCCCATTCGGTGGGTCGGTCGGGATCCGCCAGCCGGTCGTCCCCCTGCGCGGCCATGGCCTTGAACTGCGCGTCCCAACCCGCACGCCGGGAATGGACGGGGCCAATCATGATGCCGTCCTGCCGAACCGAGATCTCAACCTCCTCGTCGAGGCCAGCCTGATCTATCATCAGTTTGGGAATGCGCACACCCCGGGAATTGCCCACACGGATTAGGCGTGTTGTATGCGTGTTCATGCGATCGTCTCCAGTAATTACATTGTACCCACATGGGATTACTTAGTCAAGGGGATGAAACCCGGGGATGTGAATTACGAAGGGAACGTCATGCAATCACGCGCACACATTCAGGCCCGAAGAGGACGGGCCGGGTCGGGGTTCCCGGACTTCACGGCGTGTATGCGAGTTCCACCTCCGCGGAGCCGCCGGGTTTCAGGGAGACGCGCCTGGTGCCGGACGCCTGCCCGACGGCATTCACGAGATCGTCCAGCTTGGGCCGGTCGCTGCGCCAGATGATGTCCCGCTTGGCGGCATCCAAAAGGTCCACGAGGTACTCGCCGGGCAGCATGGAAGGCACCGAGAATTTCCCGTCAGGTCCAACAGAATGTCCATCGGCAAAGTGTTGGATATTGGGACTATCCAACCGGACAAAACGCACTTCCGTGTTCGGCGGCAGTGTGGCGCCGTCCGGAACGACGACGCGCCCGTGGATTTCACCGGTTCGCTGCACCGTCAAGCGGATCTCGTTGTTTTGGGAACCGGCAAAAGGGTCCGCCGTGGGAAAGAGGCGATGCTGTTCTTCGCACTTCCATTCGCCAAAGGTGAAGAGCTGGGCGTAGCCTTGAGGCAGACCGGGAATCTGGAAGCGTCCATTCTCGTCGCTTGTGCAACTGGCGCGCCCGTCTTTTCTTGGCCTTGGATAGCCTTTACCGTCCAAGCCGCACTGCGCGCCCACCTGAATCTTGACGCCTGCAACCGGTTTCCCTTCGGAATCCACGGCCATGCCCTCCAGGGCTCTCGCGGGCGCAAGATAGACGGTTTTCTCCTGGAAAGTCAGCCCGTCGTTGTAATAGGTTCCAGCCAGCCGCGTCGCATAGCCCTCCGCGCCGGCGTGGATGTAGAAGGACCCTTTCTGGATGCGCTCAATCCGGAAATTTCCGTCCACGTCGGCGGTCGATGCGTTGGCCTCCGGCTTGGAATCGCCGCGCCATTGCTCCAATGACACAACCGCGCCCGAAACGGGTTTGCCGGTGCCCATGTCGTAAACGGTTCCGATGATCA
>CAIUWO010000442.1 GCA_903902895.1 Candidatus Hydrogenedentota bacterium
CGGACAGTACACGCTGTACCCCATAAGGGATTCCAAAGGGCGCAGCCCTTTGGCCGCCGGAGGCTTCTCCCCCGCCCGAAACCACCGCGCTCGACCAAACGAACAGGATTCAGCCATTCGCCTGCCTGAACCCCGCATGATAACACCGCGTTCGACCATACAAACAGGTTTCAGCCATCCCCCGGCCTGTTTCCTGCCCGAATCCATCATGCTCGAATAAACGAACAGGATCCCAACAAGCCGCCTGCGTGTTTTCAGCCCGCACCGTCGCTGCACGATCAGACGAACACGCGTTCATCCAGCCGCCGAAGTTTCTCCAACGGCAGGCGACCGCCCCGCCCATTCAAGCAAACAGAATCCCCGCCTCGAAGGCCTGTACAACCGCTGGGGTGAGCAGTTCCCGGAAGTCCGCCGCCAGCACAGCCAGCTCTTCGTGGCTGACGGCGAGGATGTTGCGCTCTGACGGGTCGTTTTTGAATCCAACGGGGTAGCGGTACACGGCCAGGGCCTCGAAGTCCGAGCGCTCGGTGGGGGACAGGCGTGCCTGGAAGGCGGGCAGGCCCCCCTGGGCGGGGAAGAGCGAGTCCGCCAGACGCCGGGCCGCGTCGAAGTGGGCCTCGCCCGGCTGGAGATGCCCGCGCGCGGGCAGATCCCACCGCGACGGGAACACGGGAGCATCCTTGGGGCGCTTGGCCAACAGGACTTTCTGCTCCCGGTCCACGAAGAGCACCAGCACCGAGCGGTGCGGCAGCGATTGACGGTGGGCCTCCCCGGCGGATACCACGGCCAGCAGACGTCCCCGGTCGTCCACGATTTCCACCGGCTGCGCGTCTTCCGAGTGGGCGTTTTTTTCCTGACTCACGAACAACACCTTGTAATTATGGACATGGTTTTCTTCTTGCTATGACCAACCAGCCAGAAAATCCAGACGCCGCTCCCGGCGGCGACACATCGGAGCAGGATATGCCGCGCGTTTCAGGCTGGTCCGAGGCCAAACAATGCATGCCCGTCGCGGCAGGCATGCCCGTGGAACTCGGCAAATGCGACATCCCGGCCCTGGTGGAGCTGGAGCGGCTGTGTTTCTCCGTTCCCTGGTCCGCCAAACAGTACGAGACCGTGATCGGCAACGAGCCCTTCCATCTGTTCGGCATCCGCGAGGGGCAGGAACTGGTCGGATATCTGACGCTGTTCGCCTCCGCCTGGGAGATGGAAATCCTCAATATCGCTGTGCATCCCTCCTGGCGTCGCCAAGGCTACGGCCAGCGCATGCTCTCCCACGTCTTGCATCTTTGTCGCAAGATGGGCATAAAACGCGGGTATTTGGAAGTGCGGCGGTCCAATATCCCGGCCCAGAGCCTGTACACGGCTTTCGGCTTCGAGGAAGTGGGCGTGCGCAGGCGCTATTACCCGGATAACCGGGAAGACGCCATCATCATGCGCCTGGACCTGGAAACGGACCCCTCCCGGACGGACTGAACGCCGCCTCCCGATCCGGTCTTCGCTCGCGGCGGACCGGAGATACCGGAATCTACCCGACTTGCGCGCGCCGCGCCACGGTGCGCCGGTTGCTCCCATGGCCAGACGCCGTGAGGCGTCCGCTTGTACTGTTCACCACATGATCCTGGGAAAGGAGCGTTCCATGCCCATGCGCTTTTTGGATGAGATGGATATCACTGGCAAGCGCCTTGTC
>CAIUWO010000443.1 GCA_903902895.1 Candidatus Hydrogenedentota bacterium
GGGTCGCGCTCCTCAATGTTGCCGTGGAAGGTGTCATACATGGCCTTGAAATTCGGGTGGCCAACGCGCTTGACGTGGTCCGCCGCGTCGCGCAGCGTGTTCAGAAAATAGCATTCGAAACGGTTCAGCGCCTCGATGGCCAGCAGCACCCCGGCCTCCCGCGCGACACCCGCAATGGTTCGGTGCACTTCCGCCGCCCGCGACTTCTCGTCCTCATTCGGGCCTTTCCCGGTGAACACGCCCAGCGGCTGATAGTAGGGCCCGCACAGCACCCCGGCGCCCAGCGCGGCCGAACAGTCCACCGCCCATTTCAGGTAGTCCACGGCCCCCGCGCGGTCCCGCGCCTCCGCGCTGATTGGATTGTGCGCCTGGTCGGGGATGACGGTGACCGTCGTGCACGCGAGGCCGTTGTCCGCGATCGCCTTCGCCACCCGCGCATAATGGGCGGGCTCGCCGCTGAACAGCGGAATCTCCACGCCGTCATACCCGGCGGCCTTAAGCTTTCCAAACAGCGGAAAATGTTCCTCGGCCACAAACGGCGTCCAGAGCAGCATGTTAAACCCGATTCGCATGGTCACCTCCTGCCGGGGTTGTTTCCGCCGGGCAAAGACAACCGCACACCGCGGCTCCCGGCGGAACAAACAGTGCCTCATCCTAGTCGCGGGGCCGGTACCGCGTCAAACGGCCCGACAGGGCCATCAATGGACACGGCGCCCGGCAAAGGTCTATCCTTTGCGCCCCGGCCCGGTGTGGCCGGCAAAAAGACATAGCCTTACTCCGGAGGTTTCATGAAGAAACGCATACTTATCGGCATGGCCGCCGTGCTCGCAGTGGCCGTCGCGGGCGTTATCGCCTTTTCCGGCCTCGCCTGGTACCAGTACGAGCACAGCAACCTGCCCGGCGCGTATTTCGACTCCAACGGCGTGCGGATTCACTATGCCGAGGAGGGGGAGGGAACGCCGGTGGTGCTGGTGCACGGACTGGGGGCAAACCTTGGCATGAACTGGGTGCGGCCGGGCATATTTCACGCGCTGTCAAAAACGTACCGGGTCGTGGCGCTGGACCTGCGCGGCCACGGCCGAAGCGGCAAGCCGCATGACCCGTCCCGGTACGGCACGGAAATGGCCGAGGACATCGTGCGCCTGATGGACCACCTGAAGATTGAGAAGGCCCACGTGGTGGGCTATTCAATGGGCGGGTTCATCGTGCTGAAGATGGCGGCCATGCATCCGGACAGGATGCTCTCGGTGGCGCCCTGCGGTTCGGGCTGGACGCCCACTCCGGACAAGGACCTGGCCTTCATGCGCCTGCTGGCCGATTCGATAGAGAGCGGCGAGGGCTACGGACCGCTTCTGGACCGGCTGCAGCCCGTGGGCAAACCGGTCAGCGCGGCGCGACGCATGATGGTGTCGGCAATAATGTCCATGCGGAACGACCGGAAGGCCGTCACGGCGCTGCTGCGCAGCGTGGACGCGCTGCGCGTCGACGAGGCCGCGCTCAGGAACAACAAACTCCCCGCCCTTTCGCTGATTGGCGCGCGGGACCCGCTCAAACCGTTTGCCGACCAGATGGCCGCCGTCATGGCGCAACTCCGGGAGGAAGTCATTCCAGAGGGGGACCACTTCTCCACGCTGGGCAAGCCGGCGTGCCTGCTGGCCCTTGAGAGCTTCCTCGCCGGAAACAGCCCCGCGACGGCGGCGGACGCGGCCGGGGTGAAACCGGCGCAGCAGCCAAAGTTCAAGGAAGCCGCGTGATCGTGGACGCCGACCTCGAGATAAGGGCGGCGGGACCGACCGAGGCGGGCCTCATCGCCCGGATTGTCCAGGAGTCCTTCCGGGCCCAGGCAGAGATGCAGGGGATTAGGGCGGACCAGTATCCGAAATACGTGGCTTTCACCGATGAGGCGGCCGTGCTGAAGGCCCTCGAAAAAGGGCACAACGCCGCGCTGCTGTATCACGGCGCGGAACCGATAGGCGGCATCTGGCACGCGCTGGACTGGAACGACCCGCTGCTGGGCCATGTCAGCAAACTGGCCGTGCTGCCCGCGCACCGGGGATGGGGGTATGGCAAAATGCTTTTCGCATACGCCGAGGACAAACTGCGGGCACTGGGCGCGCAGCATGCCCGGCTGACCTGCAACGCCCGGCTCACCGGACTGCGCGCCTATTACGAACGGCTCGGTTACAGGGTGGTGAAGCAGGAACCCTGGCCCACGCTGCCGTTTGAAGTGCTGATGATGGAAAAAGAACTGTAGGGGGCGACCCCGCCGTCTGCCGGAGTTCCGCAGGGCCGGTCAGGGAACTGAAGCGGCCTGCGGCGGGACCTCCGGTTCGGCCGCCCCGAACCGTCTCAGCACTTCAACGACCGCGCCCGTGTCAACCGCTCCCGCCCCCCGGCCCCTGATGGTAATCGCCGGGGCATAACGCGCCCGTGCGAGCGGCGTCATTCCCCTGTCATCGCAAAGGTTCGGGTTCGCGCCCGCCTGAAGAAGGATTTCCGCGACCTGGGGCCGGGCGAACTGCGCGGCGACATGCAGCGCCGTGCCCCCGCCGCATCCCGGCGCATCGGCCTGCGCCCCCTCCTTCAGCAATGCGCGGGCCGCGATGGCACTGCCGATCAGCGCCGCCGAGTGCAGCGGCCTGTCGCCGTTTTTCTTGCGCGCCGCCGGGTTGGCGCCACCGGCCACCAGCAGGTGAATCGTCTCGGTCGCGTTCTCCGGGCTTGCGGTGGGCTGGGGGACGGACGCTTTGTGGAGGGGCGTTTCACCCCATTCGTCCGGTGCGTTCGGGTCGGCGCCGGCCGCAAGCAGCGTCTTGACCGACGCCGGGCGGGACAGCGCCGCCGCCGTGTGGAGCGGTGTGCCGCCGTCGCTTCTTCTGCCGTTGACTTTGGCGCCGTGTTTCAACAGAGCCTGCGTCGCAGTTTGGTCGGTCAGGTCGAAAATCACCGCCGTGTGCAGAATGGGGTCCCCCCTGGAATCGCGCACATTGGCATCCGCGCCGCGCTCCAGAAGCCAACGGAAGAGTTCTGGCAGGCCGTTGCGCAGCGCAACGTGCAGGGGCGGATCGCTGTGGGCGCAGGGCGCGTTAACGCGGGATGGGTTCTCCGTGACTGCCTGCCTGACCGCGTCGTTCACCTGCCGCTGCTCCTTCGACAGAAGCGAATCGCCGCAGCCGGCAAGAAGCATTGCGGCAAGGGACAGCATGGTCGGAATGCACATGCGGCCCCCCGCGGCCGCGTGAGGGCCAACGCCATAACGGTGAGGGTTGAAGGGCCGGACGTTCATGCGTCATTTCCCGTGGTGCCGCGCCATGCGCGTGAGTGTCATGGATTCGGGGCGGGCAAAACCATTCTTCGCCCCTGTCCGTCGAAAGTGTTCTTCAGGTGCGCCTCGGTAATCGGCACTACGGCAAAGATGGCCAGCAGCAGCACGGCGACCGATGTGCCCAGCGATAGGGCCGGCTTCATGGTGAGGGCGCTCAGTACCTGGTACACCACCACCACCGCGCCCGCGATGATCATGGCATTGGCGCTGTAGCGCTGCGCCTCGTCCCATGCCTCCTGGCTTCGCATGGATGTTGCGGTGCGGTAGCCGTAGCTGTGGTTTATTTCCGCCGGGGGATAGACCCGGAAGAAGATGGCTACACCTAGGATGACCGGTCCCAGGAGCAGGTGCGTCAGGAGCATGATCACCCGGCTTGGATTGGGCACGATCACGGCTGCCGCGCGCCTGCGCGCCTCATCCTCAGAAGCGTTGCCCCAGCGCCATTTGGGCGGCTCGCCGGTGAGATAGCAGATGAGCGTCAGCAGCACCGAGATGACGGCGAGGAATGCGATGTACGGAAGCGGGGTAGGCTCGGGCGGAAATATTGCCACGCCGCCGATTGCCCCGGCAAGGAAGGCGACCAGCACAACCCATCCCTCCCACGTTGCGGGAAGGCCCCAGCCGTAACCATAGCGTTTTGCGTGGAACCAGTAGCGCTTCGGGGGAGAAGGGTTCATCGTGTCGTTCCTCCATGGTCTGTTCGCGGCCGCGAATACAGTATAGGGCAAAATTGAGGGAGAGGAAACTGTTAAACCTCGCGGGCCGGGGTCCGTCCCTGTGATGGCCGATTGGTTCACTTTTCAGGCAATGCCAGATACTCGGGGTCCAGCAACTGGATGTTGTTCGGCGAACCGAGCAGGTCGGGCGCGGAGAAGGTCCACACGACTTTCTTGCCGGGGGTGACCTCAAGAATCTGCGGGGTGGACGGACCCTTGTAGTCTTTGCAGGGGAACCAGCAGGTCAGCACGGTGTTGCCGTTGGGCAGGCGCTGCAGCCCCGACATCCAGTTGAGTTCCACGCCCGGCAGGTCGCCGTTCTGGAGGCTCCACACGGTCTGACCGGCGGGGTCCACCTCGATGACGGCCTTGCCCGCGCCGCAGGCGATCAGCGTGTTTCCATTTTCGAGCCGCACCGCCACGTAGGGGCCGCCCGGCGTCTTGATCTCACGCAGCACCGTGCCTTCCGGGTCGTACTCGCGCACCATGCCCTCGCCCTCGTGCGCGACCAGGTAGTTTCCGTTCCTCAGTTTGCGCACGAGACGGAACTGCCGGCCTTTGTCCGCGCAGGTCGTCGTAAACTGCACGGTCTTCACGACCGTCCCCTGCGGGTTGACCTCGACGATGCGGTTCAGGGGGTTCTCGCCGATAAGCGTGTTGCCGTCGGGCAGGCGCTGGCAGGCGGTGAGGTACATGTCCGATTTGTACTCGAACACCACGCGCTTGTCCGGGGTCACCTCGCGCACGCCGTCCGACGTGAACAGGATGTTGCCGCTGGGCAGCATCCAAATCTCGTGCACCGAACCCGTTGCCGGGTACTCCCACTCAACCTGGCCGGTGGGCGAGAAGATGCGGACTTTCGAGCCAAACCCGCCGAATCCGCCGCCGGAATGATCTGTGACGATGAAGCGATGGCGGAGTTCCCCGCCAATGAAGACCGCCGGGCCGGGTGTCCCATAGGGCGCAACGCCGCTGGCCGCGGCAAAATCGGGCACGGGCCGGAAGTCGGGGTAGTCCTTGTACTTGATGTTTCTGCGTCCAAAGTAGGAGCCGTAATATTGCGCGTTGGCATCGACCCAAGTTGTGATCTTGACAAAATCCTCGCCGGTCAGCGGGTCGCAGCATTTTCCCTCGCGCAGCCGCGCGACCAGCTTGCTGGCATGCGAACCGAGTGTGCGCGGCGGCACCGGCGCGATGTTCCCTGTCTTGGGGTGGTTCTCGCCGATGATTTGCACCTGTCCGTGTTCCAGAAGCGCCTCATAGGACTTGTTGAAGAAGGTTGTCGGCGTTCCGGTCAGGTTCAAATTGGCCTTGGGATCGCTTTCGCCGTGGCATCGGACGCAGTGCCGGTCGAGGATGGGTTGTACGTCGGTTGGATAGTCGATGGGGCGCGGCCCCGTGTCACCGGGCTGCGGTTGCGGCGCCGCGGGTTCGTGACCCAGCGCGAGCGGGACGCTTCGCGGCGGGGCAAGTTCACGCTGCTGATGGCAACCGATGCAGGAGCGCGACTCGCCGGGGCGACAGTTCACATAGGTCCGCATGCGCTGCACTTCCATGTAGTTCTCGTCCAGCGCCTCCAGGTAGATGTTCTTGTCCGCGGGCACCGTGAAATAGGCCGAACCGTCCGCTTCCACCGGCACAACACCGTGCAGCACCTTGAGTCCGAGCGCCGCGTCCTTGCTCACCACGGCATGCTGCTGGTCGTAGTCGTCCCCGTCCCAGAAGCGGCGCGCCGACCACGGGCGGGGCACCTGCTCGAGCACGCGCAAATATTTGATGGCGCCCCTGTCCACACCGGTGAGTCCCTGGTACACGTCGGTCATGAGCATCGTGGCGGTGGGCGGCGCGTCCTTGGGCAGCGACGACGGAAGCGCCGGCGGCACGGGTCGCGCGCGCAGCGGCATGGGCTGCCAGCAGGACATGTCGGGATCACGGTATAACTCGACCCGGTTCCCGAAGGCGTCCACCAAGTAGAGGCCGTAGGCGGACGGGTCGTTCCACGGCCGGTCCGGATTATAAGCAGCGAGGAAGAACGAGTCCGACAGCGGGTAGGCGTCCATGTACAGCGGGCCGACGGCGTCGGCCACCCATTTTCCGTTGCGCACGTGGTTGTAGCCCCACTCCTGGCGGACATCCACCTCGGGCGTGATGTAGGTCATGGGTTGGCGGGTGCGAATGGGATGGTTGGTGTCAATGCGGATGATGGGCCCGACACCAAGCGGCATGTGCGGCGCGCCGATGTAGGAAAACAGGCTGTTCGAGCCGGGAATGGCCCGGCCCTGGTTGCAGGTGTCCGGGAAATCAATGTCGTTGCCAAAGACCTCCACCGAGCCGGTGCCGTCGGGATGCACCGCCCAGAGGCATTTCACCGAAACCGCGCCCTTGTCGACATACTCCCAGCGCGTGTACAGGATGCGTCCGTCGTTCATAACACTGGGCACCGACTCGCTGACCGAACTGTTGGTCAGTTTCTGCATGTGGCCGCCGTCGGCATCCATCCGGTACAGCACCGAGGTGGTGAAGAAGTCCGGCGTGTCGCAGAGAATCCCGTATTCGCAGCGGGTCGACACGAAACAGAAACCGCCGTCCGGGAGATAGCACGGGTGCATGTCGTCGGTGTGGTGGCGGTAGGTTCTGGGCCGTCCCGCCCAGGATTCGAGGTTGCGCTTCTCGTAGGTCTTGATGCGCTCGGCCTCGTCGGGCGGGGGCATGGTCAGTGCGCGGCCCTTCTTTCCATCGAGCGTTGCCTCGTGGATGCGGAAGCCTTCACCCTGCTTCTCCTTTAGATCGTACACCACGCTGCGCCCGTCGAAACTCAAATCGTAGCGCCCGATGACGCCCTGCGTCGCGGCGGTCGGCAGCGGGGTGACTTTTCTGTCCGTCAGGGACAGCGCGCAGAGTCCCCCTTCAAAGCGCTCGACCCCGTCGATAAAGTCCGTGTAGTAATGGGACGACTGGAAGGTGTGGCGGCGATTGAAGATGATCCGGTCGAAATCGACCAGAGGATTATCCCTGACCAGTGCCGCGAACTGAATGCCTGTCAATCGCTCGCGTAATGGTCCAAGCGCTTCCGGGGTGAGGTCGGGCGTCGCGATTTGGCCAACACTATTTTCTATGTCGGCTATTACCTGTAAAAGGCTGTCCCCTGAGTAACGGTCGCCGTATTGGTGCTTGAGATACGCTATGGACCGTCTAAGACTGTCCAGATTGATCCCACCCAGCACCGTCCGCACGAGGTCGTCGCGTCGTGACCGCAGGTAGTCCGCGCGCACCGCGGCAAGTCCGTCGGCATCGTTGACCTTCGGCATGGGCCCCCGGGACGGCGCGACAACGCGGGCGTCCATGCGCACCGCATCATAATAGCGCCGTGCCAGCAGGGAGTAATTGCCCGGCGCCCCGCTGTCCGCCCAGATCCCGTCTTCCCGTTCCCAAGCCATTTCCTGCCGCGCGGCCGGACCAGGGAAATCTTCCCAAGTGCGCATCCACAGGGCATCCCGAGCCTCGGCCGCGGCGTCACAGGCCATGTTGAGCGGGGCGCTTGCGCGCGTGCGGTGCAGTGCTCGGCCGAATTTGCCGTCGGTCCATTCGCATGCGCTGATGTCAGCCCCATCGAACGGCCAGTAGGAAGCCAAGCCCTTGGTGGGCGCGCGGTCGGGCGATTCCATGCACGCGGGAATTTCAGCGGCGCTCAGTTTGCGCGCGTAGAGCCGCAATTCGTCAAGGTCCCCTTCGAAGGCGGACGGGGCCGGGAAATTCTCCGACGTGTATCCGATCTTGAGAAGATGTCCGCGCACGTCCGGTTTGGCCTCAAGTTTCCCTTCGGCATCCGGACGACCGTCCACATAAAGCTGCTGCTGGCGCGGGCTTCCAACGAGCATAACGTGGTGCCATTGCCCGTCCGCCACCGCCGCCTTCGAAGTGACGCACCCCACCCAGCCGATGTCATAACAGAGATGGCCGTCGCGCACGAAAAGGGACTTGCCCTGCTCCTGCCAGGCGCCCTTCTCCGGTGCCTTGGAAAGGATGGTCCCCCCGGTCGTGGTGCGAATCCATGCTGTAATGGTGAACTCATCCGTTCCGAAATCGGGCGCCCCAGCCGGCCGTTCACCCTGTCGTTCTTCAGCGCGAAGCGCCTGTCGCGCCTCAAGAAGCGTATCATGCCAGCTTGCCTTCCTGGCATACGCCTCCGCGCTTGCAGTGCCGGCGGCGCCCAAGAGAAGAAAGGCCAGCATGTTCATGCCGAACAAGACTGTCTTTCCAGCGTGGTTCATCATAGTGACTTTCTGACCGCCCTTGGCGGGACGTGCCGCCTCGTGCCTGAGCGGGATCGGTTTCCATTGAATTGGCGGTGACCCGGCCGCGAAATGGTAGCAGACCCCGATCACCCTGCGCTAACGCCGAGCGGTCAATTGTCCCCTTCCTGTTTCCTCAAGAACACATCGCCGGCGGAGTCTCGGCCCTGATGGCAGTCAAACCCCGCCTTAATCGTGTACCTGGCGCCGGGCTTTCGTTCTGCAAGCGGCAGGGTGTAGACGAAATTGTTCTTTCCCGCGCCGCTCCAACCGGGATGGGTGTCGCGTGCGATTTCCCTCTCATCCTCCAGCAGCGCGGCCCATAGTATGGCGATGCCGTGCTCCCCTTTTGTGTACAGCATGATGACCTCCTGGGCGCCCGCCTCCTTGATCAACGCGGAGGCGTCCCATTCCAGCGTGACCGCGTCCGCGGTCAGGTCGGCCGGTTTCCACCCGCCCATGAGCGTGCCCGGCCCGCCGAGGGTCCAGTCGCGGGGAAACTTCACGCCAAGCAGCGCCAGCCGCCGGCAATGCTCCTTTTCCCGCGCGGTAAAATTGTCCCAGTCACGGTTGTCCCGTGCGGTCCAGCCGACTTCTGACAACGCCACCAACCGCGGAAAGATCATCTGGTCGGCCTGCTGCTGCGGCTGGTTCCATGCGGGCGCGCTGGGACCGAGAATATGGCGGGCCTGTTCGTCCGTCAGCCCCTCGGGCATGGGCTCATACTTGTATACCAGTTCGGTGTTGCGCGCGTCGCCGAGGTCAAAATAGAGATGGCTGTACGGGGAGGCGATGACGTCATGCCCGGCGGCGGCCGCCTCGGCGGCGGGGTCCATAGGCGTGATCACCGTCTGAAAGCAGTCCATGCCGCCCTTGTAGTGCCACTGGTTGACCACGGCCCCGGCAGGATAATTGCCCTGCCAAGACAGGTCGTCCCAAAGCACCGGCTGGCGGCCCTTGGACACCACAAAAGCGCACACGCGCTGAATCAGGCGGCGGTAGAGCAGGTACTTTTCCCTGTCGCCCAGACAGTTCGCGAAAAGCGCCTGCAGTTCCCCGCTGTCCTCCCCCGCATCGCGCGCGGCCTGCGCCTGCTTCTGGCAGTCGGGACACTGCTTCCAGGCAAGTCCAAAGTATTCATCCGCACCCAGGTGGATGTAGGGCGAGGGGAACAGGCCCATCACCTCTGCAAGCACGGTTTCTATAAACTTGTAGGTGCTTTCAGCGGCCGGACAGTACTCCGCCCATTCGTAGCATTTTCCATCCCACGCGCGGGTGCCCGCGCGCAACGGATTGCCGGGGCACATCAGTTCCGGATAGGCGGCCAGCACCACCGCCGCATGGGCGGGAAGCTCTATCTCCGGAATGACCGTCACATTCCGGGCCTCCGCATAGCGGACAATTTCCCGGATATCGTCATGGCTGTAAACACCCCGCGCCCGCTCGGGACTCTTGAGGGGCCATTTGTCCATGTTGGTGAGTTCGGGATAGGCGTCGATCTGCAGCGTCCATGCCTCCGAGTCGGTCAGGTGCAGGTGGAGCCGGTTCATCTTGTGCAGCGCAAGCAGGTCGATGTAACGCTTGATGTAGTCCTTGGTGAGAAAGAAACGGGCGGGGTCCAGCATGAGTCCGCGCCACCCAAAGCGCGGCTTGTCCTCAATCCTCACGCAGGGCACCGCCCAGGAAACACCCTCGACCCTGGTGCGGCTGAATATCTCCACCGGCAAGAGTTGCAGCAGCGTTTGGCAGGCGTAGAGCAGTCCGGCGGGCTTGAAAGCGCGTATTTCCGCGCCTTCCGCGGCAACAAGCAGCGTATATCCCTCATCGCCAAGCCGCGCCAGTGTCGGGTCAATGCGGAAAGCAACGCCTGAAGACGGGTTCGCGCCCTCCTTGGCCGGGTTAACCGAAAGCGTGAAACCCGTGGCGGTTTGGAGGGTTTCGGCAAAGTATTGGGCGCAGGGCACGGCGTCCGTGTCAGCCGTGATTTGCGTCTGCGCGTCGATTAAGAAAGTCCCTGTCCCCGGCGTCATCTGAGACGGCCGGGGAATGACGGACAACGGCGCCTGCGCCGCGCTCAAGGCGGCCGCAGCGACCGGAAGACTCATGGCGAAAATGGAGCAGACCAGGGCGGTTCGTAAGTGCATGTCTTTTCCCTCTCATTATGGGTGTCAACCGCAGTTATGCCGGCGGCACTTTTCTTTAAACCCCGACAGCATACAGGTTCGCCTGAACGCAGGCCAAGAAACACCGGTTCGACAATTCCCGCATTTGCGCGGCATGCCCTTCACGGTCCCGGCGCATCGGCCGCACGGCCGCGCCTGTTTTACACTCTTGTGCAAAACCCGGGCATCGGCCATAATCGTGTTCTGTGCCATGCGCGCAGTCGGGCGGTTGGGACAAGCCTTTCCCTAATCAACGCAACGCCGGCCCCGGGGTGAATGGGAAACGGCGACACGCGACGGACCGAAGGACAGGAAGGACCTCCGCCGGGAGTTGGGGACACTCCGCCATCAGCTGCCGCCACTCCGAGCAGGAGGTCACCGGCAGCTTCGCCGGGCAGGGGCGGCGCGGTTTCATCTGCAAGCCCCATCAAATGGGCGTCCCTGCGCCCACCCGGCAATCTCATCTGTCTTTCCGGGGAATCTGCGCTCCCAGTTGATCGGCGCGGATAAGGGAGCTAGTATTAGCCCGGTCGCGGAAGTGCTCCAAGTGTTTACGCGACGCACATGCCGGGTCGGTGTTGCCGGAGAGGAGGTCGAAAAATGAAACGGCTGTTTGGGTCGATGGGGGTCGAAATGCTGGCGTTGTGCGCGGCGCTTACGGGATACGCGTCGAGTCCCACTAAAGCGAACGCTGAGATGGCGCAGATAGAGATGGTGCAGGTACCGGCGGGAACGTTTCCGATGGGATTGTCGGTGGAAATGTGCGAAGCCAATCGCAAGCTCAATAGCGCACTATATGGCGGTTCCGGTGACAGCCCCCCCCGTCCCGATAAAGTTGACAAAGTGCATCAAGTCACGCTCAGTGCGTACCAAATAGGCAAGTACGAGGTGACAAACCGGCAATATTGCAGCGTGCTGAACTGGGCACTGGCGAAGGGCTATCTGAAGACGAAGAGAGGCGAGGCATGGGCCGGGTCAGGGGACATCTACGGCAATGGTTCGCGCTACTGGAGTTATCCCGTTCTTAGTTTCACAGAATTATATTCTAACATCCAGTTCTATCACGGCGTGTTTTCCTCCAGGAAACGGGTGGGTCTGCCGGGCGGGACAGAATACTCAATGGACACACATCCGGTGGTGCAAGTGTCATGGTACGGTGCGGCGGCGTTCTGCAACTGGTTGAGCGAAATGCAGGGTCTGGCGCCCTGTTATGACATGACGACGCCCGACTGTAAACTGAGGGTGCCTTCGCCGTCTCCGGGCGGTTACCGACTGCCCACCGAAGCGGAGTGGGAACGCGCGGCGGCATGGGACGGCAAGAAGCACTGGATTTACGGGTTTACCAGTGACAGGATATCGGGAGACAGCCAGTGCAATTACGCTATGGGTAGCCCCAATGCCAACGCCTTTCAAAGGAGCTACGTGAACCCGTTGGGCCTGACACTAATGCCCCACACTTCACCGGTGGGTTGGTTCAACGGCGTGAACATTAGTCCAAATGGAAATGTGAAGACGGTGAACAGTGTGAGCCCGGTGGGGGCGTACGACATGAGCGGGACTGTGTGGGAATGGTGTGAGGACTGGTCTGGGGCAAGCGGTTCAGACGGCCCCAATTCAGAACAGTCACCAAGCTGTTGTCGCGACATCCGAGGCGGTAACTGGAACCGTACCGGCGAATGGGGTGTTTCCACGATGAGTTGTGGCAACCTCCCGGAGCATATGGCCGACGAAACGGGGTTTCGGGTTGCCAAGTCCTAGTCGCCTGAAGGCCTTGCCGTTCTCTCACCGAAGTGGGCGGGTGTTTTGAATTCTCACTCCTGCATTCTTCGGTCGCGAATTTGACGCACCAAGCTCCTCGAGTCTCTGCGGTTCAATTCTTCCGCACTGAGCCCTTATTAAAAACGAACTCCACCCGCAGGGCGCCGTCCCGGCGGGTGGAGCAACAATCCCTCATCAACGGATCACACGATCTCTTCGGCCGCCGGGTCCCAGCGCACCTGTCGTTTGGTATGGTACGACTGAACGCTCATCAGGAGCGTGACGACCTCGATGAACGCCTCGTCCTCGTTGCACTTGGGGCGTTCGCCCGTGCGCACGCAGTTGAGGAAGTCGTTCATGTGCGTCGGCCACTGCGGCCCCTTGGACGGGTCGTAGGTGTACTTGGGCTTGGCGGGCCGCGCCATGTGCGCGAAGGCCGCGCCGTCCGGGTACAGGACGAAATGGTTCGCGTCCTGTCCGATGCCGTTGAAGATGATGCGGCCGTTCTTGCCGATGTACTCGGGCACCTGCTCGCGGCCGGAGTTCATGCAGCCCTCGAAGGTCAGCGAGCAGTTCTTCTTCTCGAACACGTAACTGGCAAGCCACGTGTCGGGCGTCTCGCGCCCGTCGTCATAGAACGCGTTGAATCCCGTGCAGTTGCAGACGTCGGGGATGCCCCAACCCAGCACCGTCTGCACGTGGTCCATTTCGTGGCAGAGCAGGTCGCCGGCCTGGCCGGTGCCGTAGGGCCAGTAACAGCGCCAGTGCCAGAAATGCTTCTCGTCGAAATCGATCTTCGGCGCCGGGCCGAGCCACGCCTCCCAGTCCAGATCCTTGACAACCTGCGCCGGGTCGGGCCGGTCCCAGATGTTGTAATAGCCGTACCAGCGCCAGGGCGCGCGCTCTTTGGTCCCGTTGAAATAGCGGCCCACGTGAATCATCGTCATCGGACCGATCTCGCCCTCATTGATGCGTTTCCCCGCCTCGGCCGTGGACGGGTACTGGCGCCCCTGGTGGCCGAGTTGGAAGACGGTCTTGTTCTTCTTGATGACTTCGCGCATGCGCTTCGCGGACGCGACGGTGGTGGTCATGCCCTTCTCGCAGTAGACCGCCTTTCCGGCGTTGCACGCGTCAATCGCCATCTGCTCGTGCCAGTGGTCCGGCGTCGCGATCACCACCGCCTCCACCTTCGGGTCCGCCAGCAGATCCTTGTAGTTGTGGTACCTTTTCGCGTCCGGATTGTTCCCCGCCTCAACGCCACGCTCCAGGTGCGGCTTGTACACATCGCACACCGCCACCACCTTCGCCGTCTCCGCGCCGCCCGTGTATTTGATCAGGTCCCAGCCGCGCGTGCCCGCGCCGATATGCCCCACCCGCACCGGGTCCTTCGTCGGCGCGGCCCCCGCCAAAATGGCCGGCGCCCCAAACGCCGCAGCACTGGCCGCCAGCATCGTCCTCCGCGTAATGCCCATGGATTCCTTCATGATCTTCTCCTTTCATGAGAAACGGCGCGCGCCCGGAACCGCGCGCCAACAGGAGCCATGATAGGAGGCGGGGCGGGAATTGTCAATTTTGAGAATCGCCCTCTTCCAGAAAGAATACCCTTCAACAGAAAAGGCCTCCTCTCCCCCACTTCTTTGTGTTCTTTGCGCTCTCTATGGTTCAATTTCCACAAATCCCAGACTGACAGGACACCCGAATCATGCAGGGCACACCCCTTAAACACGCGGCCCTCTGGGCAATTGCCATCGGGCTTGCAGCGGCTTGTTTCGCGGAGCAGCGGCGCGAAACCTTTGACCGCGACCCCGGCTGGGACGGCCAGAACAACCGCCCCGTTGCCGGCACCCTGCGAACCGTCGTGCA
>CAIUWO010000444.1 GCA_903902895.1 Candidatus Hydrogenedentota bacterium
GCCAGGAACAGGGCCAGCAGGGCACGACGCGCAGGACTAGTCATAAGAGTCATCCTCCTTGAAATCACTATAGCAGAGGAGGCGGTTCTTTGGTAGTCATCGCGCGGGGTCTCCGGGGCAATCGCATTTAAAGGGGGTGCAATTTTCGCATTACCGCTTTTTGACAACACGGATTTCACGGATCACACGGATTACAACCGTGGACTTTCTCGCTTGGCTTAGACAGGCCGCAGATTCGCACCCTGTTTCTTCGCAAACGTTTTTGCCGGACATCCGTGAACTCAGTGCCATCCGTGTTTGATAGGGTCTGTGCGCTTCCCAAGAACCGGCCCTGCGGTAGGATGAGAGCTGCACCCTTAGAATACCGTTGCTTCTCCACGCGGGTCGCAATAAGTGTTCGGGACTTGCCGCGTGAAAGAACCGCGCACATGGGGGGTGTTGTTATGCATGATAATAAAAGCATGACTGTTCTTAGTCCCCCTTTGAAGACAGGGGGGACAGAAGGTTCGGTTAGGCTATGGCGCGGTGGTCCACATCCCCCGCCGCTTCGCGGCTGCCCCCTTCAAAGGGGGATTTGGGGCAGGCGCGCGGTCCAGTCGTGGCGAGCTGCGATACCCCGGAGACTTCTGTCCCCCCGCGTCTTCAAAGGGGGACTGGGGCAGGCGCGTGGTCTAGTCGTGGCGAAATGTATTCTCCCCCGGCGACTTCTGCCCCTCGCGTCTTCGAAGGCCTTGGCCAGCCGAAGGAGGGGGGCTAAAGATCCCGCCGTGCCTGGGCTTATGCGCGTTGTCCGGGTTTGAGACAAGGTTGACTCTAATGCGATTGCCCTGCGGGGAGCGCCTTGTCTTTCGCCATCCTTGGCGCCCCTGCGTCTCCGCGACTTTGCGTTAGGGTTCCTCCCCCGTCCTTCTTTTCGATGCCAACGCCGCGTTGCGCCGCATGCCTTCCAGCCCGGCGCGGCGGACGGGGGTGCCGTTGAAGGTGGTGTCGAACCAGGCCGCATCGCCCGCGATGAGTCTTTCGAGCGGCGGGTTGGCCGCGTTGGGCCGGGGCAGGAAGTCGGCGCAGTTGGTGGCGTGCGGGGCGCGGTTCCAGGGGCACGCCTGCTGGCAGATATCGCAGCCGAAAACCTGGCCACCCATCTTGTCCGCGACGGCGTCCGGAATGACGCCCTTGTTTTCGATGCTGTGGTAGGCGATGCATTTGCGCGAATCGACGGTGCGCGGGGACACAATCGCGCCGGTGGGGCAGGCGTCCATGCAGGCGCGGCAGTTGCCGCAGCCGTCCTCCATGGGCGTGTCCGACGTTAGCGTCACCGTGGTCAGCACGGCGCCGAGAAAGAACCATGTGCCCAGCTCGGGGCGGATGACGAGGCTGTGTTTGCCGATCCAACCGAGTCCGGCCCTTGCGGCCCAGGCGCGTTCGCGCACGGGACCGCTGTCGATGCTGGCGTAGCTTTGCGCGCCGGGCTCCACGCCGTCGAGAAAAGCAGCCAGTTGCCGCAGGGGCTTGATCAATGCGCGGTGGTAGTCGCGGCCCCAGGCATAGCGGGACACCCGGCCCGTGCCGGGCGGGGCCTCGGGCCGGGGCGCATAGTAATTGCGCGCGACAACCACCACGGACTGCGTGCCGGGCAGTTTCAGCCCGATCTGCTGGCGCAGATCGCGGGTGCGCGCCATCCAGTCCATGTCCGCGTGAAAGCCCGCCGCGAGCCACGCGTCAAACCCGTCGTCCGCCTCGGTGGAGGCGGACGCGATGCCGCAGGCGTCAAAGCCCAGTTCGGCGGCGCGCACTTTGAGGGCGCGGGTGTTGGCGTAAGGTAAAGGAGCCGGCAGGGATGCCGGCGCTCCCAGTTCCGCGTCGGCGGTTTGCGGGCCGCCAGGAGGGTCGCCGTTCATTCCACGGGGTCCTCGCCCAGCAGGATGCGCAGCACGGCGTTGGCCTGCTGGCATGCGGCAATGCCCACACGCGGGGCCATGAGCCCCATGCCCGGCGCCGCGCCGGTGGTCAAATCGCCCACAAGCACCAGGCCGCGCCCCATGCGGCGCGCGCGCACGTCGTTGCCCGGCCCGTGCCCCGCCATGCCCGACGCGGCCACGACATGCCGGTCCGGATAGGCGCCGAGAAAGGACTCCACCAGCATGGCCTTGGCCTCGGCCCCGTCAAAGGCCTCCACCAGCACCTGCGCCTCGTGAAACACGCGGGCCACGTTGTCCGGCGCCAGCCGGACCGTGTGCCTGTCGATGCGCGTGCACGGGTTCACCTGGGAAATGTTTTCGGCGAGCGCTTCTGTTTTGAAACGCCCAATCTGGCCGATGAAATACTGCTGCCGGTTGAGGTTGCTGGGCTCGACCACGTCAAAATCGGCCAGGATCAACCGGCCCACGCCGGTCCGTGCGAGCGCCACGGCGACGGTGGAGCCCAGCCCGCCGAGCCCCGCAATGCCCACCACGGCGGTCTTGAGCCGGGCGTACACGCCGGGCGTGTGGCGCGCAACCATCAGCGCCTCCAGTTCCGACGGCGGCAGCACCTCGCCGCGCCGGATGAACACCACCGCGTCGCCCTCGGCCAGTTCGCAGTCCTCGTCGGCCGGCGCGCCGTTGCGCACCAGCACATCGGCCCCCGGTTTCAACTGGTCGCGCAGCGCGAACAGCCATGTCCCTGGGGCCACCGTCCTCGTCCGCTCATTCACCATAATCTGCGGCATGCGCTGTCTCTCCCGCGCGCCGGGGCGTTGCACCGCCCGGCCCGGTGTGCTATTGTCAACCGCCGTGGCCGTCCGGCCACAGACAACAAGAATACCTCATTTAAGGGAGACAGACACCATGGTACAGCGTGTTTTGACGGCGGCGCTCCTTGCGGTTGTGCTGGGCGTTGCCTGCATCGCCCGGGCCGAAGACGACGACAGGGTGATGGGCGTGTATGAGGGATCCATTGCCGGCAAGGCGTGGGAAGGCAGGACGATCCGCGCCCAGGTGGTTGCGGAGAGCAAGACCGAGTTTCGGGCCGTCCTGTTCGTGGGCGACGGCAAGGCGGAGGTGAAGGTGAAGGTTGACGGCAAGGGCCGCAAGGGCCAGGCGTCGTTTGCGGGCGATGTCGAGCTTGGCGACCTCGGCGGCAAGGCCGAAGTGAGCGGCGAGATTGCCAACGAAACCTTTAACGGCGTGATCAAGGCGAAGGGCGAGGGCAAGTTCACGCTGAAGCGCGCGTTCCCCGAGCCGCCCACACGCGGCAAGGCCTGCCCGGCCGACGGCATCAACCTTTTTGACGGCAAGAACATCGGCGCCAACTGGTCGCGCATTCCCAAGGAGTGGTGCGTGCAGGAGGACGGCTCGATGCAGGTGTGCAGCAGCAGCCTCCTGACCAACCAGGAACTGGGCAGCGGCCTGTACCATGTCGAGTTCATGACCCCCTTCATGCCGAACGAGCGCGACCAGGGGCGCGGCAACAGCGGCGTGTACATGCTGGGCCGCTACGAAATTCAGGTGCTCGACAGTTTCGGCAACGGCCCGAAGGACAACTGGTGCGGCGGCATTTACAAGAAGGCCGTCCCCATCGCCGACGCCGTGCTCCCGCCGCTGCAGTGGCAGACCTACGACATCACGTTCACCGCGGCCGCCTTTGACGCCAGCGGCGCCAAGACGCAGAACGCCCGCATAACGGTACTGCACAACGGCGTCACCGTCCACGACAACGCCGAACTGGACAGCCCGACGCCGGGCGGCGTGAGCGAGACCGACGCCGCGGCCGGGCCGCTGCTGCTCCAGGATCACAACAACCCCGTGAAGTACCGCAACATCTGGTTCCAGCCGGCCAAATAACGCGCCATCGGGGCGCGGCCGGCGGACCATCCCGGCCGCGCCCCTGCTTTGCGTTTTCCCTGTCCCGCGCGGTGAAGGCTTTCCATGCACCTTTCGCTCGTCATACCCGCCTACAACGAGGCGCAGCGCATCGGGCCGACCCTGGAACGGGTGCGCGCCTATCTCGCGCGGCAGGACTATGCCTTCGAGATCATCGTTGTGGACGACGGCAGCCGCGACAGCACGGCGGCGGTGGCGGGCTCCTTCGAAGGAGTGAAAGTGGTGCGGCTCGACCGCAACCGGGGCAAAGGCGCCGCCGTGCGGCGCGGCATGCTGAAGGAGGCGCGCGGCGCGCACCGCTTCTACTACGACGCCGACGCGTCCACGCCCATCGAGGAGTTGGAAGCCTGCTGGCCGCGTTTCGCCGCGGGCGCCGACATCGTGATCGGATCGCGGGCGCTGGCCGCGTCGCGCATCGAGCGGCGGCAGGCCTGGTACCGCGAGCACATGGGCCGCGTGTTCAACCTGTTCCTGCGCGGCCTGGGGCTCACCCGGTTCCGCGACACGCAGTGCGGCTTCAAGGGCTTCACCGCGCGCGCGGCCGAAACCTGCTTCCCGCGGCAGACGCTCGACGGCTTCTCCTTCGACGCCGAACTGCTCCACATCGCCGCGATGCACGGGCTGCGCGTGGACGAGGTGCCCGTACGCTGGCTCAACAGCCCGAAATCGCGCGTCAACCCGCTGACCGACTCAACCCGCATGTTTCTCGACCTGCTGCGCGTGCGCGCCAACACCGCAGCCGGCCGCTACGCATGAGGCACAAACCAGGGAGAAACCAGCAATGAGCCACGAATGGGTCGATGTGACCATACCCATGGGGACCGGCATGACCATCTGGCCGGGTGACCCCTTGTTCAATTTCGACCCCGTGGCCCGCATCGCGTCCGGGTCCACCTGCAACCTGACGCTCATGACGCTGTCCACCCACACGGGCACCCATTGCGACGCGCCCTGGCATTTTGACGACGGCGGAAAAAAGCTCGACGAGCTGGACCCGTCGGTGTTCTTCGGCCGGGCCCTGCTAATCGATCTGCGCAATGTGGAAACCATCCGCGCCGCCGACCTGCCCGCGGCGCCCCTGCCCCCGCGCGTCCTGTTCAGGACGCGCAACTCCGATGTGCCTGCCAACGCCCCCTTCGACACCCGCTTTGTCGCGGTCGAGGCCGACGCGGCCGCCCGCCTGGTGGCCGACGGTGTGCGCATGGTGGGTGTGGACGGCCTGTCCGTGGCCCCCTACAAGCGGTCGGACGAGACGCACCGTATTCTGCTGGGCGCGGGGGTGTTTGTTGTGGAGGGCCTGCGGCTCGAGCGCTTTGAGGCGGGGGAGTGCGAGTGCGTTGTGCTGCCCATGCGCCTCACCGGCGCCGACGGCGCGCCCTGCCGCGCCTTCATGCGCGGGATGGACTGACTTTCGCCTTCCGTGCGGGCCCTATTTCCCCCGGGCCTTGACCATCGCGTCGGCGTAGCGCCAGGCGCTTTCGGCGATTCCCTTGAAGTCGCGGGCCTGCACCAGCTTTCGGCTCACCATGTTGCTGCCGACGCCGATGGCGACCACGCCCGCCTTCACAAAATCGGCGAGGTTGTCCAGGTCCACGCCCCCCGTGGGGCACAGCGGTATCTGCGGCAGCGGCCCCCGCACCGCCTTGATGTAGTCCAGCCCGCCGACGGAGGCGGGAAACACCTTGATGATGTCGCCCCCCAGTTCCCAGGCGCGGAATATCTCCGTCGGCGTCCAGGCGCCCGGCAGGCAGGGCTTGCCGTAGCGGTGCGCCATCTCAATCACCGCCGGCACGGTCACCGGACTCACCACATACTGCGCGCCGGCAAGGATGGCCATCCGGGCCGTCTCCGCGTCGAGCACGGTGCCGACGCCGATGCACACATCCTCGCCCGAGAGTTTCTCGGACGCGCTCTTGATGCATTCCAGGGCGCCGGGCGTGGTCATGGTGACCTCGATGCAGCGCACGCCGCCCTGTATCACCGCCTCGATCACGTGAACAAGGTCTTCGCCGCCGCCCTCGGCCCGCACCACGGCGATAATGCCGTGGTCGGTCAGGTAATTGATGATCTTCATCTTGCTCATGGCCGGTCTCCCTGTTGCAACGGTGAACACGCGATACCTCGATTTTGACACCCAATGCTATAGTATACACCCTAACGCATTCGAAGCGGCGATGCGATGGGTCGCCGGAGGAAAGCAATCCATGGGAAAACCGGTTGCATTTGCCGTGGCGGCGCATCCCGACGACATCGAATTCATGATGTCGGGCACGCTCATGCTGCTGGGCGGGTGCGGTTTTGAACTGCATGTGATGAATGTGGCCAACGGCAACTGCGGCAGCGCCGTGGAGGACGGCCCGGCGACCGCGGCGCGGCGGCTTGGCGAGGCGCACGAGGCGGCCGCCGCCATGGGCGCCACCCTGCATCCGCCGCTGGCCAACGACCTGGAAATCCTGTACTCGCTGCCGCTGCTGCGGCGGCTTGCGGCGGTCCTGCGCGAGGTGCGGCCCACGGTCCTGCTTACCCAGTCCCCGGCGGACTACATGGAAGACCACATGATCACCTCCCGGCTCGCCGTGACGGCGGCCTTCTCCCGGGGCATGCGCAACTTCATCACCGACCCCGAAACGGCGCCGGTCACGGGCGATGTGGCCCTGTACCACGCGCTGCCCTACGGGTTGGGCGACGGTTTTGGCCGGCCAGTGCGGCCGGACTTCTGCGTGGATGTGGAATCCGTGCTGGCGCGCAAGCGCGCCGCGCTGGCCTGCCACCGCAGCCAGAAGGAATGGCTCGACACCAGCCAGGGGCTGGACAGTTATCTCGTCACCATGGAAGACATGTGCCGCGAGGCGGGCCGCTGGTCGGGCCGGTTCAATTTCGCCGAGGGTTGGCGCCGCCACGCGCACCTCGGTTTTCATGACCCGGGTTTTGACCCGATCGCCGCCGCGCTTGGTCAAAGGGTCGGCATCGCGCTGGCGGAACCTGCCGGACGCTGCGGGCTGTAGGCCGCCCCCGCCTTTTCGCGCGTCCCGCCGCCGCCATGCTACACTACGTTTATCATGTACATGGTGCGCAAGCCAAAACTGACCGAAGTCGTTTCCATGAAACAGCTTCTGGACGAGGCGGCCGCCGAGGAGCAGGTGCTTCCCCGGCAGCTTCCGGAACTCTATGAGAACGTCCGGGATTTCTATGTCTATGTGGATGAGCGCGGACTGGGCGGGCTGGTTGCGCTGCATATCGACATGGTTGACCTGGCCGAGGTCCGGTCGCTGGTGGTGCGCGGGGATTTGCGCGGGCGCGGCGTGGGCCGCCGCCTGGTTGAGACAGTTGTTGCGGAGGCCGAACTGCTCGATATCGCCCGGGTCTACGCGCTGACGCGGCTGCCCGAGTTCTTTGAGAAAAGCGGGTTCCGGGAGGTGGACCGCAACGAACTGCCGTACAAAGTGTTTAAGGACTGCATAGGCTGCCGACTCTACCCCGGATGCGATGAAATCGCCATGGTTCGGGATCTGGCGGCGACAAAGGAGTAAGGGACATGGCCAAGGGACTGGGCACCGTGGGTTTCCTCGGTTTTGGCAACATGGGTTCGGCCATCGCCTCCGGGCTGATCGCGCGCGGCGTGCTCGCGCCGGCGGCCGTCGCGGCCCATGACCCCGACGCCGGACGCGCCGCGCAGGCGACGGCGCTCGGCGCGCGCGTGGTGGCCTCGGCGGCGGAACTCGCCGCCGCAGCGGACACCCTGGTGCTGGCGGTGAAGCCGCAAATGTGGCGCGAGGCCGCGGCGCCCCTGGCGGGCGCGCTCAGGCCCGGCGCGCGGGTGGTGTCGATCATGGCGGGCGTGTCCATCGCGTCGCTGCGCGCGGTGCTCGGCGAACAGGCCCGCGTCATCCGCGTGATGCCCAACACCCCCGCCATGGTGGGCGCGGGCGCCGCGGGCATCGCCCCGGGCCCGGGCTGTGACGCGGACGACGCGGACGCGGCGCGGACGATGTTCGAGGCCGTGGGTGCGGCCGAAATCGTCGCCGAAGCGGATTTGGACGCGGTCACCGCGCTGAGCGGCAGCGGGCCCGCCTATTTCTTCTATCTGGTCGAATGCCTCGTCAATGCGGCCGTGGCCGAGGGGCTTGAACCCGCAGTCGCCCAGCGGCTGGCCGTCCAGACCGCGCTTGGCGCGGGACGGCTGCTCGCCGAGTCCGGCGAACCCGCCGCGACGCTCCGCGAAAAGGTGACCTCCAAGGGCGGCACCACCTTTGCCGCGCTGGAGGCCTTCCGCGGCCGCGATTTCGAGGGCACCATCGCACAGGGCGTGCGCGCGGCCGCCGCGCGCTCGCGGGAACTGGGCGCGTAAAATGCGGGACAGGCGCCCCGCCTGTCCCTTCAGGACGACAGCCGAGGGCGGCTGTCCCACACGAATGAAGGAGCTTCCCGTGCGCAAAGACAGACTCATCTCGGAGGTGCTTGGACAGGAGCATGCCCTGTCGCCCAGCGACCTTATCAACGCCGATCTCCGCACGGTGATCATCGGCGGCTATGACAAGATCGAGGTGGACGCGCTGCTGGAGCGCGCCGCCGACGTGCTGGAGCGCTTCGCCGAGGAGAACCGCCGCCTGCGCGGACAGCTTGACGACCAGAGGGACCAGGTGCAGCAGCACCAGGAGATGGAGATCACCCTGCGCAACGCCATCATCAGCGCCCACAAGGCCGGCGAGACCCTCATCGAATCGGCCCGCTCCCAGGCCGAGGCGCTCATCGAGGAGGCCCGGCTCGAAAAGGCGCGGGCCCGCTTCCAGGCCGAGCAGCTACCCGAGGCGCTGCGCGACGAGATGCGCCGCCTCCACGACGAGCGCGACCGGCTTCGCGCCGACATCGAGGCCGTGCTGCGCGCCCACGAATCCATGCTCCAGCGCCTGCCCCGCGCCGAGGAGCGCCAGCAGGCCGCGCTGCGCCAGGAGTCCCGGGGCCACTATATCGGCTTTGAGGACGACCACGGCGACGCCGCGCCGGACAGCCCCGCCCTCCAGCTCTCCAGGGCTTCCCGGCCCGAGATCGACAGCTGGGAAACGGGCAACGAGGACGGGGAGGAGCAGGAATGATCTCCGCATGCGTTTTTGCGCTCGCGGCGGCGTGCACCGCCGCGCCCGCCACCGATTTTGACGCGTTCTTCAAGGAGTTTTCCGCCAAACGCGACGGCGTTGTGGCGCTCGACGCGGCGTTCACCCAGAAGACCATGCTGCCCGACGAGGAACTCACCACCAAGGGCAGCCTGACCTTCATCAAGCCCCGCCGCATCATCTTCCACACCGACGGTCCCGAGCGCACCACGCTGGTCGACGACCGAAACGGATATGAGTACGACCCGGAAATAAAGCAGCTCCAGATTTTCGACATCGAGGACAATCCGCAGGCCGACATCTTCTTTCTCGGTTTCAACAGCAACACCGAGATCCTGCGCAAGGCCTACGACCTCACCCTCTTCGACATCACCGACGACCCGCGCGGCAAGCACGGCATCAGAATCAAGCCCAAGGCGGACTCAAAGGAGGAGGCCTACTTCATCGAGGTCAACCTGTATCTGCGCGACGAGGACTACCTGCCCTACCGCATCCACATCCGCAACGACGAGGAGTCGCAGGTGTTTATCGAGGTGGAGGCCATTGACAAGGCCTTCCGGCCCACCCCGCAACTGACCCAGATCTTCCTGCCCCAGGACACCAAGGTCGTGGAGAACGACCGCGTGGTCGAGACCGTCGGGCCCGGCGGCAAGCGCATGCCCGACGCCATCCTGATGCCGCCCGAACCGGGCACGCTCAAGCCCGCCGAAGCGAAGCCGGAACCCCCCGCGGCGGCGGCACCGGCGCCCGAGCCCGAGCCGGCACCCAAGGCCGGGGCCGCACCCGAGGCCGGCAAAGAGAAACCGGCGCCGGACAGCGCAAAGAAACCCGGCCCCAAGTCGGTCGGCGGCCGCAAGGCAAAAGGCGCGAAGTAATGGTTTCTGTGGTGCTTGCCTCCGCTTCCCCGCGCAGGCGCGCCCTGCTGGAGGCGCTCGGCCTGGCCGTCGAGGTGGTCGTCAGCGATGCGCCCGAGACCGACAGCGGCGCCGTGCCCGCCGCCATTGTGGAGGCCAACGCGCTCGCCAAACGCGACGCCGTGACCGCCCGGCTGGACCGCCCCGCGCTGGTCATCGCCGCCGACACGCTGGTGTTTCTGGACGAGCATGTCCTGTCCAAGCCCGCCGACAAGGCCGAGGCCCGGGCCATGCTGCGCCGCCTTTCGGGCAACACCCACCAGGTGGTCACCGGCGTGGCCGTCATCGACACCGCCACAGGCCGCGGCGTCACTGGCAGCGAAACCACCGACGTTACCTTCCGCACCCTGACCGACGAAGAGATAGACCGGTTTGTGGAGGCGGTCAACCCCGTCGACCGCGCCGGCGCCTACACCGTGGACGGACCCGGCAGCCTGATCGTGGCCCGCTACGACGGCTGCTACCAGAACGTGCTCGGCCTGCCCATCGTCCGCCTGGACAAACTGCTGCGCGAAATCGGCCACAGCCTCTTCGACCTGATGAACCCGGAGCAGGCGCGGTTTTTGTAGGGGTATTTACGTTCGGAAGAGTGCAGTATGGTACAATTCGGTTGAAATTTTAAACGCGAAAGTGTCTGTTTGAAGCATGGAAAAACGGAAACCGCACTACCCCTTGGAACGCGTGAAGTTGCTCATACGCCAAGGCGCGTTCCGGGTAACCCGCACCGCCTTGGAAGACGCGGTGAGAGACTTCGGTCTTGTCGGTTCAGGGCAGCTTTCGGAGCATGTGCTGGCGCTCACGCCCGCCGATTTCCGCAAGTCCATGACCACATTGCATGACCATACGCTGTGGCAGGATGTCTATCACAAAACCGTCACGGGTGCTGCCGCGTATGTGAAGGTGCAGATTGTGAATGACGGCACTGTGATTATCTCGTTCAAACAACTTGAGGTTGACGAAAGATGAGGGAACGCATTTGGAAAAACTGCCCATGCTGCGGCGCCAAGGGCACCATGCAGCGGCAGGCGGAACGGACCGAACGTTTCAATCCCGCCGGCTATGCCCCGGTTGAGGTTAGCGGACTGGACGGGTGCTTTTGCAGCGCCTGCGGCGACGGCTTCTGGTCGCTCAAGTCTGAACGGAGCATCTCCGCAACGCTGGCGGAGCACATGGCCCGCCAGGATTCCCAAAGGATTGTTGCGGCCGAGTTGGCCAGTGTCAAAGAGGCGGCCGACGCAATGCAGATAACCGTGCAGGGGGTGCACAAGATGATGAAAGAGGGACGGTTGCGCTACGTTTTGGCAGCGGGCCACCGGCTCCCCATCCGGATGTATATGACTTCGGCGCATTCCGGAGTTGAAACTGTCCCGCTGCAATCCCGGTCCAAGATTGCCGGAAAGCGCTCTGCGGCGCTCAGGGGACGATAGATCGTTATAGGCAAAGGCCTTGCCCAGTATCGAATTTCGGCCACACCGGACCGGCTTTAAGTACGGTTCGTGATTTCAGGAGCACCAAAGTTGAATTCGCCTTTAGAAACCCCGCCTTCGCGCATCGTATCGCTGGACCAGTTCCGCGGATACACGATCGCGGGGATGTTTTTCGTCAACATGGTGGGCGGCTACGCGTGCATGAGCCCGACTTTCGGCCATCACGGGAACTATTTCAGCTATGCCGACACCATCATGCCGCAGTTCTTCTTTGCGGTGGGCTTTGCGTTCCGCCTCACCTTCGGCCGCACCGTGGACAAACTTGGGACAGGGGCCGCCTACCGCAAGGCCATCAAGCGCAATCTCGGGTTGTTTCTTTTTGGCGCGGTGTATTACGGCTTTGGAAACCGGTTCGGGTCCTGGGCGGAACTGCAGGCCGCGGGCTTTGGCGCGTTCTTTTCGCCGGCCATTTGGGGAAGCATCTTTCAGGCACTGGTGCATATTGCCTGCACGGGGCTGTGGCTCATACCCGTCATCGGGGCGTCCACCCGCGTTCTGGCCTGCTTTATGGCTTTCACGGGCGCGCTGCATTTGCTTCTGGTCTACACCTTCTACGCGGCATGGGCCTCGCACACGGGCATCACGGACGGCGGCCCGCTGGGCTTCATGAGTTGGGCCATACCCACCCTCGCCGGCGCCCTGGCCTGCGACTGGATGCGCAACCGGGGTCCGCGACGCGCCCTGATTCCGATCCTGGGCTGGGGCGTGGTGCTCGGCCTGCTGGGTTACGCCCTGTCCTGCCTGACCGCCGTGCATTGGGTTGTCGACGGCCACAATGCCGCCCGGGGTATGGGGCGCTGGCTGGTCGAGCCGCC
>CAIUWO010000445.1 GCA_903902895.1 Candidatus Hydrogenedentota bacterium
ACTCTCGACAGCCCTATATTGAACGTTCCGTGTTTTCGACAGGTCGGTATTTTTGGCACGATTGCGCTGGCGAAGCCGGGCAGTTGACACACCCTGGGGTATTGGTCTACCATCTGAATGGGACAGTTTGGTGACGGGACGGCGCAGTGTGCAGGAGGCGCTGGACGCCCTGCGCGACGACGACTTCAGCCTGGTGATCACCGACGCCCAGATGGAGGGCATGGACGGGCTTGAACTGGCCCGACGCGTCCGGGCGAACTATCCCGGCATCGCCATTCTCATGATGACCGCCCACGAAAGCCTCTATCCCATGTCCGCCGCGCTGCGCGCCGGCGCCGACGGATACATATCCAAGCCCTTCAGCCTGCGCAAATTTTCGATCATCTGCGAGCGCTCCTACTGGGAGGCGCTGTCCCGTCTGGACTGGTGGTGCGCCCGCGGCGGCGATGTGAAGGTTGCTGAAACGGTCCGCTAGTCTCTCGGGTCATCCCCCCAGTTCGTCAATATCCCCCCGTTTGCCCGTCCATGGAGGATTCTGTCATGGTTTCATGGTGGCGCATGCCCGGCGCGCGGCCGGCTGCGGTTTTTCTGGTCGCCCTTTCACTTTCCATTGGATGGGGCATTCGCGGCAATTTCGGCCACGAATCGGGGGCGATGCTCCCCGGCGCGCTGGCCGCGCTGGCCGCCTGCCTGCTGTCCGGACGCGGGGACTGGCGGCAAAAGGCCCCCTACTTTGCGCTGTTCGGCGGACTCGGCTGGGCCTTCGGCGGTTCCATCGCGTACATGTACTGCATTTCCTTCGCCGGGTCTGAGCACTGGCCCACGGCGATCTATGGGTTCTTCTGCACCTTCATCACGGGGGCGCTCTGGGCGGGCATGGGCGGGGCGGGCACGGCCCTGCCGGCGGTCATGGACCGCGACCGGCTCGGAAAGTTCTTCCTGCCCATGTGCTTCACCATGGCGCTGTTCGCGCTCAACATGGGTTTGGGGGACCAGATCGCGGAATGGATCAAGAGTTCGGCCGCCGACCCCACCTGGAACCGCCAGCGCAGCCCCCTGTACTGGTATGACGCCGACTGGATGGCCGCGAGCGCCGCGCTGATCGGCATCTGCCTGTTTGATCTTTGGGACCGGCGGTTTGGCAAGGCGCAGTGGCTGCTCGCGCTCGCCTCAGCCGGCACGCTGCTGGGCTGGGGCATGCAGCGCGCGCTGGACGCGCTGGGGGCCACGCCCAAGATCGCCTCCATGCTGGTGGTGAAGCTGGGCGACCCGACGGCAATCAACCCGGACACCGGTTTGCGCTTCGACCCGGCCGACTTTCTGACCAACTGGCCCAATTTCGTCCACTACTACCCGCAGCACGTGGGCTGGGGCGTTGGGCTCATCGCCGGAATCACCCTGTACTTTTGCCTCTTCGGCGCGTGGCGGCGCGATTCGGGGCTTATCCTGTACATGGCGCTGGGCTGGCTCGTCGCCTTTCTGGTGATGCCCGTGCTCGGTTCCATTCCCCTTCAGCCCTGGGGCGGATTCCGCCTGATGCCGCCGCGCAGCGACGACTGGGCCGGCATTGTCGGCGTGTTTGCCGGGATGACCCTCTACTGCATGCGGTTTGGACTGAAGCCCGTGGCCTTCGCCGGGTCGCTCACGGCGATTCTCGGCGGTGTCGGGTTTGCCGTGGTGCCGTTCGTCCGGTCAATCCTGCGCCTGCCGGGCCATCCGCTGCTCACGCCCGGCGGCACGCCGCCCGAATGGGCGCACTATCACAGCGCGAACTGGCATTCCATTCTTGAGCAGAGCGACGGGTTTTGTCATGGCCTGGCCATCGCGGTCACCATGGCCGTGCTTGCGGCCTGGGTAAAAGCGGACAACGCGCCGCGCACCCGCCGCTGGACCGAAATATTCTCCGTCCTCTTCGTGCTGTTTGCCCTCACCCTGCTCAACGTCTACAAGAACGTCCCCGAGTGGACCGAGGGCGCGAACAGGGTGGTGCCCGCCCTCATGAAGGCGCCGCTCCTCGGCGTTGCGCTTCCCGCGATGGCGTGGTTTGGCATGGTCTGGGTCGCTGTGGCGCTCGCGGCGCTGCTGCTGATGCTGCGGCACACGCGCCAACCGGTGGAGTTTGTGCCCCCATCGCCCGTGGGCCGCGGCCAGTTGCTCTACATTGCGCTGCTTTGGATGATGGTGATCGCCAACTTCGAGCGGGCGCTGCCCAGTTTCGCCGAGGGCAGGCTGGTGACCGAATGGGTGATCTTCATGAACGCGGCGCTGGCCACGCTCCTGGTCGGATGGCTGCCCAGACACGGCATCACCGTGCCCGCGACGGATCAGCGCGGACCATCCCTGGGCCGGCTGTGGGTGTGCGCCGTGCCGGTCGTGGTTCTGCTGATGGTGGGATTTGCCGTGGCCACCCGCCTCATGTACAGTGGCGCCCCGGTGGACTCGTTGAACTCAAATCACCGGCGTTTGGGCAATGAGGCGTACTGGCGCATTGCGCCCATTCTCAAGAGTGGAAAGCACCGGTAGTCCCGTTTCCCGCGGCGGTTGCGGGGTGATGAATGGGTTGAACCAAAAGACTTGAGATTGGTTCTTGTTTGTGGTATAGTTTGTTTGACGTTGGTGACGGGAGTTTGAAACCAATCGAAAGGTTGGTGAGTCCAACCAGCATCAGCGAGCGCGGATGAGTTGTGATGAGGGGCTGAAATAAAGTTCTTCATGACATGGTTTCAAAGATGGAATGAATCGGCAATGCGGTTCGTTACGTAGAAGCTGACAGTTGAAGATATCGACCGGTTGCTGGGCCAAAGGCCCGCGCCGTTATCGGATTTGTTCGGGTTAAACCGAACAACCAGGCTTGGGCCTGGGTTGTATACAACAAACCCCAAGATATGCGGAGTCGTTGCAGGTTTCCCCCCACTTCCTCCCCTCCCCTTCCCCTGCTGCGACTCCGCACCCTTGTTTTTATTCATAATTTTTCTCCCCGCCGGCCCGGACGTTTCGTTGTCATACACGCCCGGGTTCACGCCAGGCCTTGTGGTGTTTTCCACCCCCGTGAACTTGGCCCATATCCCCCTGCGGCGCTACTTCCTTGGCGGGTTGAAGAAGGGATTGAAGCGCCATTCGACGCCCACGGTGCTTGACGGGCCGTGGCCGGGGCAAAGCAGCCAGTCTTCGGAGAGCGACAGTATCCGCTCGCGAACGGAGCTGATCTCGCGCTGTTTGTCGCGGTCGCACGCAGTGCCGCCGATGGACCCGGCAAAGAGCGCGTCACCGGTGAATACCGCGCCGGGCAGCACGAGACTGACCGAGTCCGGCGTGTGTCCCGGCGTTTCCACCACGCGCCCCCTGACCGCGCCCAGCACGATCTCGTGCTCCGCCTTTACCCTCACCGCGCGGATGCCTCCCGGCAGGGACGCGGCGGCATAGACGGTCACGGGGCGGGTGGAAAGCAAAGACTCCAGTCCGTCGGTGTGGTCATAATGCGCGTGGGTGACAAAGACACCGGCAAGGCACAGGCCGTGCGCGTCCAGATACCGAAAAATGCGCGGGTCCGCGGACGGGACATCCACCACCATCGCCTGGCGGGTGGCTGCGCAGGCCACCACCCAGCAGTTCGCCTCGTTGTTGTCGGTGACAAACTGGGCCACTTTCAGTTGCGGCGCGCTCACCGCAGCGCATCCTCGAAATTCGCCTGGCCCGTCGCGCCGGAGAAATCGGCGCCGCGCAGGTCGGCCCGGCGGAAAATGGCCCGCTGAATCTTTGCCCCGTGAAAAACCGCGTTCTGGAAACTGCCGTTGCCCGGCCTGGAATAGTAGAGGTCCGCCCCGGTGAAATCGGCGTTGTCGGCGCGCGTTCCCACAAGATTGGCCAGGCGCAGGTTGGCGCCGCGCAGGCAGGCGCCCGAGAGGTCGGCCCCGCCGAGGATGGCCAGAGAGAGATTGGCGCCGGACAGGTCCGCATCGCGCAGGCAGGCGTTGTCCAGACAGGCGCCCGACAGGTCGGCCTGCCGAAGATCAGCGCCGCTAAAGTCCGCGCCGGACAGCCGAAACCCGGCCAGTTGCGCCCCCGCGAGACTGGCCCCGGCATAATGTCCGCCCGGACGGAAGTGCAGCCCGCCCTCCTGCGGGATGTCGCGCTCCACGTCCGCGATGCGCATCGGGTCCTCCGGGCCGCTCAGAGTTCGTCGAGTTGGTTGAGCCGCTGTTCGAGCTGGTCGCCGAAATAGGCAATTTGTTTGACCGACATCTTGACCGCCTCGGGGGTGGCCTCCTGCCGCATGATATTGTTGAGCAGCACGATCTGTTCGGGCCCCTCCTTCGCGGCAAGAATGGCGAAGGCGCCGTGGGTCAGTTTGCCGTTGGAACGGAGCACCCAGGACATCGCCTCAGGCGTGACCGGGCCGC
This sequence comes from Candidatus Hydrogenedentota bacterium, assembly GCA_903902895.1. Taxonomy (GTDB): domain Bacteria; phylum Hydrogenedentota; class Hydrogenedentia; order Hydrogenedentales; family CAITNO01; genus CAITNO01. The sequence continues at coordinate 4,401 of CAIUWO010000445.1, forward strand.
ACGCGGTGTAGACGCGGACGACCCGCCGCCCGTCGCGGGACTCGTAGGGCATGATGTGCACCCGCTGCGACCGCGCCTCATCAAGGCGCACGGTGACCAAAAAACCGTCCTGATGCGGCTCGACAACGCGGGCGGGCCGCTTGTCGCAGGCCATGGCCAGGTCGCGCAGGGTGAATTCCCCTTTGCTCGCCGACCCGGGCAGCGCAAGGGCATAGAGCCCCTCCAACGAACGCTCCACCTGCAGTTGCACGTCCATGTCGGTGTCGTTGCGCTGTGAAGTCAGCGCCGAAATGGCTTTCTGCGCAACCTTGCCGAGCAGTTCCGCGGCGTCGCGGCGCACCACCCAGCCGGCCTCCCGGTTCTCCAGTGTGCGCACCAGTTGTTCAAGCTGCGTGATCATGAGTTCATCACCTCCATGACCCCATTCTAGCAACAAACCCGCCCGACCGCAATGCCGCAAGAAGACAGACGCCCCGGTCTGCTATCATGGCGCCCAACCAAGGGAGTTTGCGCGCCATGCGAAACCATATGCTGTCCTGTGTCGCACTTGTCCTGCTGTCGGCGGCCGCGCCGGCCGGCACACCGCTTGCGGCGCCCACCTCCGGTCTGGAAAAGGTGATTGGCGGGGCCGTTTGGAACATGCCCTTTGCGGACTTTGTGAAGGCCCATCCGGACGCGGCCTACAGCGATGCGGCGCAGTTGGAGAAGGAGGTGAACCCGGCCCAGCCGGGCGGCCTGCTCGAATCCTATGAGAAAGACGCGTTTCTCGGGCTGGTCTGCACGGTCGATTACGGGTTTCGCGAAGGCAGGCTCTATGAATTTGTGGCCATGTGGTCCGGAGAGACGGAAACGGTGGACAAGGTGCGGGAAACCTTCTTCCGCGCCTGCGTGGCCCGGCAAGGCAACAGTTTCAAGCGCGAGGCCATGCGCCTTCGTCCCAATTCGGACGCGGAGGAGCTGATCCCGGTGTTTTGCTGGGAGGGGCCCCACGACCGCGTTCTGGCCTATACCGCCAACCCGGCGCCGGGCGGCGCGCCGCCGCGCAAGGCGGTGATCAACTATTCCATGTTCGCCAAAGACGACGCCTATATCACGTCGCTGCTCGTGGGCGGCACACTGGGCGCGGAAAAGCATGCGGAACTGTGGAAGAAGCTCAATGCGGTCTTCCCGCCCGACGAGGCGAAGAAGCCCTGATCTTGAACGCATTACTGCCGTCATTGCGAGCGAAGCGAAGCAATCTCTTGTATCCACATCCCGAGTGCCGGGTATTGGCGGGCAAGAGATTGCTTCGCTTCGCTCGCAATGACGATGCCGTGTTTCGTTGAATTGTGACCCTGGGGGTATAATCACGGCATGAACTGCCCCGTCTGCAAAGAGGCGATGATCGTTGTCGAGCACCACGGCGTGGAACTGGACTGCTGTCCGGCGTGCCGCGGTCTGTGGCTCGACGCGTCGGAACTGGGCCTGCTTCTCGGTGATGCCGCGCGCGCGCGCGCATTGCTTGAGGCGGGCGGCCCCGCCCATGCACGGGGCGAGAAGTCGCGCCGATGCCCCATCTGCCGAAGGCGCATGCGGAAGAGCGTTGCGGAGGGCGGCGTGCCGGTGGTGACCGACGCGTGCCGGCTTGGGCACGGCCTGTGGTTTGACGAGGGAGAACTGTTTACCGTGCTGCGCCAGCGGGGCGCGGCGGCGGATGGTCCCGTGTTGGAATGGCTGCGCGACCTGTTCGGCGCGGCGGAGGAAGAAGCATGAATGTGGGCGCCATGGGCGTGGGCTTGGTGGTGTTGATAGTCTTTGGCGGGCTCGGACTGGTGATCCTGCTCTGGGGTGTGGGCGTGTACAACGGGCTGGTGCGCCTGCGCAACGCGGTGAAGAACGCATGGTCGCAGATCGACGTGCAGCTCAAGCGCCGCCATGACCTGATCCCGAACCTGGTCGAGACGGCCAAGGGCTACATGGTGCACGAGCGGGAGACGCTGGAAAACGTCACACGCGCGCGCAACCTGGCGCAGGGCGCCTCCGGCGTGGCCAACCAGGGAAAGGCCGAGGCGGGATTGACCACCGCGCTCTCGGGCTTTTTTGCCACAGCGGAACAGTACCCCGACCTCAAGGCGAACCAGAACTTCCTGGCGTTGCAGGAGGAACTGACATCCACGGAGAACCGGATCGGATTCGCGCGGCAGGCCTACAACGACTCGGCTATGCAGCTTAACAACAAGGTCGAGATGTTCCCCGGCAACATCGTGGCGGGCATGTTCAGCTTCGCCAAGGCGGAGTTCTTCGAGATCGAGGAAGCCGCCCAGCGCGAGGTGCCCAAGGTGAGCTTCTCCTGAGCCCCGCATGTTTGAACTGATTCTGGCCAACAAGCGCCGCTCGACGGTGCTGGTGTTCGTGATGCTCGCGCTGTTGCTGGCGCTGGGCTTCACGATAGGGTTTGCCGTTTTTCCGTCCAGGGGATTCTGGGCCTATTACAACGGCGAGCGCTATGAAGTGCTCATCCCCCCCGGCGGCGTCATCGGCATGGGCATCGCCTTCCTGCTCTGGGCCGTCCAGGCGCTTGCCGCCTACTTTCAGGGAGACCGCATTCTCATGGCGGCCAGCGGCGCGCGCGAACTGGAAAAACAGGACGCGCCACAGCTGTTCAATGTCGTCGAGGAGATGACCATCGCCGCAGGACTGCCCAAACCGCCCAAGATTTACCTGATTGAGGACATGGGCCTGAACGCCTTTGCGGCGGGGCGCGACCCGAAAAACGCCTCCCTCGCGGTGACGGCGGGGCTGATGGGCAAACTCAACCGCGACCAACTGCAGGGCGTGGTGGCCCATGAAATCAGCCACATCACCAACCGGGACGTGCTGTTCATGACCATGATGGGCATCATGGCGGGCACCGTCGTGCTCATTTCGGAGGGGTTCGTGCGGGCCACCTACTATGGGGGCAGCGGCACGCGCTACCGTTCCTCCGGTTCCCGGAAAGAGGGCGGCGGGGCCGCCATTATCATGATTGTCGCCATTGTGCTCGCCATTCTCGCGCCCGTCGTCGCGCAGCTCATCTACTACGCCTGCTCCAGGCGGCGCGAGTACCTGGCCGATGCGGGCGCGGCCGTCTACACGCGCTATCCCGAGGGGCTTGCCTCGGCGCTGGAAATCATCGCGGGCGACGCCGAACTGCCCGCCGCGGCCAACCGTGTCATCGCCCCCATGTACATCGTCAACCCGCTGGCCGGCGGACAGTCCCTGACATCCTGGAGCAGCACCCATCCGCCGACGGAGGAGCGTATCCGCATCCTGCGCGGCATGGCGGGCGGTGCCTCCTATGCCAGCTATGCCCAGGCCTGGGAGCGGGCCGGCAGCAAGGGCCGGGCGGTCATGCCCGCCTCGGCGCTGGCTCAGACGGCCACAGGCGACATCATCGCCCCCCACGCGCCCGCCGCACCGCCGCTGATGGCGGCGATGGGTGCCGGGGCCGGCATGGGACTGGCGGCCGGCGCCACCGCGTCACCCGACGCGCCGCCTGTCTTCGAGGGGACGCAACCGGTGCGCATGGCCGTGCCCCGCGGGGGGCAAACGGACCCCGGTCAGGCCGCGCGCATGCGCCAGGCCGGCGACTGGGTGCGCAAGTTGAACGGATTCCGCTTCATCAACTGCGCCTGCGGAGCAAGGCTGAAACTCCCCCCTGAGTTCAACAAGGACAAGGTCATGTGCCCCCGCTGCCGGGCCATCCATGCCACCGCCGAGGCCACCACGGAGACTCCCGACGCGGCGGTGTGAAACCGCGCCGTCGGGGATGCCTGAATTCGTGACGATCAAAAGCCCGCCGTTTCTTGGAATTGCCCCATTGCGCCGCTTCGGTATACAATCATGTGTGCGCATTTGTAGACTAAGGAGTGCATCATGAACACCCAGACGGTCAGGATCAGCGAGACCGATCACATGGCGCTGAGCGAGTTGTCCAAGAAAAGCGGACGGACCATGTCTGCCGTGTTGTCGGACGCCATTCAGGAATTGGCGCGCAAACGGCTGCTCTTGGACACCAATGACGCCTATGCCCGTCTGCGCGGCGATGCCCGTGCCTGGCGGGAGGAAACCGAGGAACGGGCCCTTTGGGACGGCACCCCCGCTGACGAAGCGGGGTGAGGCAGAACCAATGAAACCCTCCCGCGGCGAAATCTGGATGGCCGACTTGGAACCGACGGCAGGTCATGAACAAGGCGGCAAGCGTCCCTGTCTGGTGCTGTCGGACGACACGTTCAATCAGGGTCCGGCGGAATTGGTTGTGGTTCTCCCCATCACGAGTAGACAGCGGGATGTTCCGATTCGTGTGGCCATTTTGCCGCCGGAGGGCGGACTCAAGGTGGAAAGCTTCGTTATGCCCGAGATGGTCCGTTCCATCTCCACGCTGCGCCTTTTCCGGCGCATGGGCCGCCTCGCACCGAAAACCCTTGCCACTGTGGAGAATCACATTCGAATTCTCTTGGGCCTTTAACAGGGGCGGACTCGGCCTATCCTAGGCAGGCAAAAACCGCAGCCCCCGGCAGTTGGTTTCGTTGAACGCCTTGGTGACGAATTCCGACACGATGCGTTCCGAAGCGCCCTCTTCGGGCAGCGCCAGCACGCTGACCGCGCCGCCGTCAAGCCACACATGCACCTCCCCCTCGGCGCGCGCGCGCTCGAAGGCGTTCCATGCGGCGGCGGGCAGTGCCGCGCCGGGGGTATATTCAGCCGCCTGCGTGGCGGCATCCGCATGGGCCATCGCCGCGGCGTTGGGACAGCCGGTGGTGTCCAGCGCCGCAAAGCGGCGCGCCGTGTCGGGTGCGGTGTTGGCCGTAAGCGACAGGCGTATGCGCCGCTGCCGGGCCGTTTCACGGCAGGCGTAGTGAAGCCGTTCCGCAATGCGCCGCGCGCTTTCCGCGCGCTCGGCGTCGTCTTCCGAAAGCATTCCCGCGCACTCCCACAGCCCGTCAATGGCGATTTCAAAGTGGGCGTCTTCAGCGCTCACATAGGCCAACCCGTCATGTTCCGCGGCGAGCAGCCGCAACGGGCCGGCCTTGCCCCGCAGCAGCAGTTCCTCGATGAACCCGCGCTTCTCCAAGTGCGCCGTGGCGGCCAGATTGACCAGCCGGTCCAGCTCGGCGAAGAGGCCCGGTTCATCCTTGCCCCGTTCCGCGGCGCGGGGCAGGTTGAGCGAGACACGCTGCACCACCACGCGGCCGGGCCGCCATGACGGCTCCGCATCCACCCCATCGGGTGTGCGGTCCAGCGCAAAATCAAAGCGGCCGCGCACGCAGGCCAGCCGTGCCGCGTGGCGGAGAAAACCGCCCGAACCCGCCGCGCCAAAAAAGCGGGTGTTGATGGGAATGACGATGGACGGCTCGGGGAAAACAAGCCCCTCGTTTCCCCCCTGGCACAGGGTTTCCACCAGCGCCCAGGCAAAGCGCTGGGCGTCATGCCCAAAGGCGCCCCAGGTTCTCCCGGCGGGTTCGCCGCCGGGTCCCATGGCGTCGGCGCCGCGCAGCGCCTGCGGCACGTCCCAGCAGAGCTCGATCTGCGTTTCGGGCGCGGCATGGCTGCGCGTGGCCGCCCGGTAGGCGGCATCGTAGGCGGTCATCTGGGCCAGCTGCGCCACCTCGTCGTCGGGCCGTCCGTCGATGAAGGGCGCGGCAAACACGTTGAACGCCCGCCAGCCCACCCGCGCGGAAAAATAGGCGTCGAGCTGCGCGTCAAAGCGGGTCCATTGCGCCAGCAGTGTGTCGGGATAGGCGGGCGGTCCGGCGAAGGCCGTGCCGTCCGGGCGCCGCACGCCGAAATGCATCAGGTATTCGAGTGAATGGTCCGCGCCGTGCAGGCGGTCCACACACTCCGCATCGTGCAGGTGAATCGCGCCCGACAGGTGCGCGTCGGCCACGGCGGCGGAAAACACCTCCGTCAGCGCGTATTCTTTTTTCAGCGCCCGCGCGAGTGCGCGATCCGTCCCGTCTGGGTCGGCGCCGGCGGTTTCAGAGGCCAGCCCGCGCAAGATGCGCGCCGTGTCGTACAGCGGCACGCCCAGGCGCCGGTGCCGGTCGCGCTCGCCGATCAGGCCGTGCTCGATCAGCCGCGCGCCGACCATTTCGCGCACGAGCGACGAGGTGAGCGTCTGTATGCCGGCGCTGGCGATCTGGCTCTCGACCTCTGCGGCGACGAGTTCGGCCACGTTCCGGTTCATGCCCGTTTCCAGGGCCAGCGCATTGACAATCCGGTCACGGTCCCAGGCCGCCATGCGGTCGCCGCTGGCGCGCACCTGCAGGAGCGCGCGGTCCAGCGGTCCCGGACCGCCCTCGCGGCGCGCCTCCTCGAGTTCGCCCATCATCGCGCCCAGGTCGCCGTCACGCAGGCGGCGGATGCGCCCGCGCCGGTCCCGGTGGCGCACATAGGCCAGCGCCGCGGGGATTTGCCCCATCGTCAGCAGCACCCGCTCGACCGCGTCGTGCACCTGGTCCACCGTGGGCGGATTGCCCCCGTGAATTTTCGTGAGGAAGATGGTCACCGCCGAGGCGAGCCCCTCGGCCTGGCTGCGGTCGTCCACGCCCACCGCCAGGAATGCCTTGGAAATGGCGTCGGCGATCTTGCGGCGATCGAAGCGCTCCGTGCGGCCGTCGCGCTTGGCAACGGACTGGAACGGGGCTCCAGTCTCCGCTGCGGGCAGCGGCAGGCTCATCTGCGCGTCAAAGGCGCCCTCGCCCGAGTGGGCCTCGGGCAACAGGGGCTGTTCGTCGTTTTCGGAGGGGATCATTGCGTTTGGCACCTTCCGCGGTCCCGCCCCGGGACCGGCCCAACAGTGTAGCAAATGACCGGGCGGCAAGCGAAGCGGATGTGCGGGCGCGCTGGCGCCGTGAAAGCGGCGGGGACGCCGCGCACTGGGCGGGCGTCCCCGAAGAAACCGCGTTTTATGGGAAGTTCTACACGTTCTCAGGCACCACAAACGGCGCGCGGTAGGCGGGCGTGAGCATCTTGCTCGCCTCGGCGTCGCCGACGAAATCGCCCTTGGCCGGGTCGAAGCTGAGTGAGCGGTCGAGTTTGGCCGAGATAAGGCCCAGATGGCACAGCGCGGAGGAGGTGGCGCCTTCCTGGATGGGGGCGTTGACCTTGTCCGGCGTGTTGGCGCGGATGCAGTCGACGAAGTTCTTGTAGTGATCGCCCTCGTCATCGCCTTCGGGACCGGGCGTTCCCTTTTCGCCAAGGAAGGTCTTGTACTTGGTGTACGAACTGATGACCATGTAGCCGTCGCTGCCGTAGAAGATCACACCGACTTTGGCTTCCTTCTCGTCGTTGGTGCACCAGGGGCGCACATCAAATACGAGCATCTTGCCCTTCTTGCCCGCATTCGGGAAGTCATACGCGGTGGTGATCACATTCGGCACCTCCTTCTGGTCGTCGAAGATGAACATGCGGCCCATCGATGTGACCTTGGAGGGCAGTTCGACGCCCAGGCCCCAGCGCGCCACGTCCATCTGGTGCACGCCCTGGTTGCCGATGTCGCCGTTGCCGTAGTCCCACACATAGTGCCAGTTGTAATGGAAGCGGTTCGGGTTGAAGGGGCGCTCCGGCGCCGGGCCAAGCCAGGTGTCATAGTGCACGCCCTCGGGAATCGGGCAGTCATCCTTTTTGCCAATGTCGCCGCGCCAGCGGTAGCACAGGCCGCGCGCCATGTACACCTCGCCGATCACGCCGTCGTTGAGTTCCTTGACGGCCTTCTGGATCGACGGGTTGCTGCGTATCTGCGAGCCGTGCTGGACAACCTTGCCGTACTTCTTGGCGGCCTCGACCAGCTTGTTGCCCTCGAACACGTTGTGCGAGCAGGGCTTTTCGACATAGACGTTCTTGCCCGCCTGGAGGGCCCAGATGGCGGCCAGCGAGTGCCAGTGGTTCGGCGTGGCGACCATGACCGCGTCGATGTCCTTGTCCTCGAAGACCTTGCGCATGTCGACTTCCGTCTTCGGGGTCTTCAGGCCGCGTTTCTCGAAGAACGTCTTTATCCGCGGCTCGAACAGGTTTTCATCGACATCGCACAGGGTGGTGACCTCGACGCCTTCCTGGCCGAGCATGCCCTGCAGATGGTCTTTGCCCCGGCCATTGATGCCGATCTGGGCTACCCGCACCTTGTCATTCGCGCCGGCCCAGGATGTCTTGGATGTGCCAACCATGACCACGCCGGCCACCGCGCCCATCGCCGTGTTCCGCACGAAATCACGCCGTGTCTGTTCACTCATCTGATCTTCCTTTCAGTTGCCCGGTCACCCGGACCGGTTCATAACAGTGTATAACGTTGCCGTTCGGGGTGCAAGACTTTCGACAGGTCCCGCAGACCGGCGGTTTCAGGGAATTTCAGCCGTTTCGCAGGACGGCCCGGGGATTGGCGCGTCCGGCGTTATTGCTGATATCATGGCGCCATGCTGGGTGAGCATTACGAGTTTATAGGCCTTGCGCTGTTTGCCGTTGCCTGCGTCCTGCCGGCCATTCCGGCGGCCTGCTTTCTGCGGGGCTGGGTGCATGAGTGGTATGACCCGGACCGGCGGCCTGCGGCGGCGCGGCGGCTGCTGCTGGCAATGCTGTTCGGCGGCGCAGTCTACCTGGCGGCCTGTGTGTGGGGCTTTGTGGTCGAGCCCAACGGACCGGAGTTGAGCAGTGTCAAGCTGAAGGGGCCGTTTACTCCCCCCCTGCGCATACTTCACCTGTCCGATCTGCACATTGGCGTGGACACCCCCTGGCGTGACCAATGGGTGGTGGAACGCGCCAAGGCGCTTGCGCCGGACCTCATCCTGCTCACCGGCGACCTCCACCAGAACGGCAGGGAGGAGGCTTTGGCCGCGGCCGCCCTATTGACCCAGCTCAAGGCCCCGCTGGGCGTGTTTACCTGCATCGGCGCGGACGACGCGCGCCTGCTCGAAAAGGTCGCGCCCAACATCACCGTCCTCAAGAACAGGGCGGTGCTCATCCAAGCCGCGGACAAGCGCCTCGCACTTGCGGGACTTCACCCAAAGGGTTCCCACGACCCTGTTTACGAAACCATGGCCGGCGCAGACTATAAAATCGTGCTGAACCATTATCCAGACTACGCCGAAGAGGCCGCCCGGCATGGCGCGGACCTGTACCTTTGCGGACACACGCACGGCGGACAGGTCCGGCTGCCCTGGTGGGGGGCAGTCTTCACGCTCACGGCAACGGCCAAGCGTTTTGAGGCCGGGCAATACCAAATCGGCGATACAACAATTTACACCAGCAGAGGCGTCGGCATGGTGCCCAAACCCGCGCCGCAGGTGCGCTTCCTGTGCCGGCCGGAGATATGCCTGTTTACGATTGGGGACTAAAAGTGGGGTGTCCGCAACGAAGCGAAGCGCACCAATGGTCTTCGCTTCACGCGCCTCAAGACTGATATCATCCGGTCATGCTTGCCGAACACTATGAGACTGTGGGCTTTGGGTTGTTTGTTCTGGCCTTCATCACCCCGTCGTTGCCCGCAGCGTTTTTCCTGCGGCAGTGGCTGCGCGCGCGCGCTAACCCCGCAAGTTCGTCGGCCACAGGAAAAGCCTTGTTGTTGTGCGCCATTCTTGGCGCGTTGGCCTACACGGCCATATTCAGTTGGGGAAGCCTGGTCGAGCCCGACTGGCCCGAATTGAACTGTGAAACTGCGACAGGGCCGTTTTCTCCCCCATTGCGCCTGCTGCACCTTTCGGATCTGCACCTGCAGCAGGAGTCTCCCGCCCGGGAAAAATGGATGCTGCGTCAAGTCGCGGCGCTCAAGCCTGATTTGATCGTCATCACCGGGGACATCCACCAGATGGAGAACTTTGACGTGCCGTCGCTCGCCAAAGTACTCTCCCAAATTCATGCGCCGCTGGGTGTGTTTGGCTGTGTCGGTTTTGACAATGTCCGCATACTGCGTGAGGCGGCGCCCCATCTCAGGATGCTTGAAAACGAGATGGTGACACTGCGCCATGAAGGTAAAACCATCGCCCTGGCGGGACTAAACAAAGCCGGTTCGCGCGAACGAATTTATGAGGCGATGAAGGGCGCAGATTACAGAATCGTGCTGCATCACACGCCCGACTTGGCCGCGGAGGCCGCGAATCACGGCGCGGACCTCTACCTTTGCGGCCATACGCACGGCGGCCAGGTGCGGTTGCCCCTGTGGGGCGCAATTATCACACTCGCTGAAACCGGAAAACGTTTTGAGGCGGGAAGGTACCAAATCGGCGGCACAACCATTTATACAAGCAGGGGTTTGGGCTTGGAGCCCAAACCCGCGCCGCAGGTGCGCTTCCTGTGCCGGCCGGAGATATGCCTGTTTACGATTGGGGACTAGTCTTCAAGGATGCAAAAGCATCGTCTTTGTGAGCGGCATGTCGCTCTGTCGCATCGGCAACAGCCCCGGCTGCGGCCTTTGCTGCCTCCGACATCCCCGCCGCGCTTTGCACGCGTCTTCGGGGTCATGCGACAATAAAGGCACCTGTAAAACGGGCACGTTTCCATCGTTAAGGAGTGACTGTCATGTCTTGGATCGCCGCTTTAATCGTTGCGCTCGCCGTCAGTGCGGATGATGCGCCCAAACCCATTGAGACGGAGAACGCCTCTGCCCGGCTGCTGGGGCGGCCGTGCGCGGCCTTCCAGTTTCTCGCCGGGGCGGCCGTCTACAATCCGGTGCAGGAAAAGGAGCTGTTCGCGCTCACCTCATCGAGTGAAGACCAGCCGATGAGCCTGATTTTCCTCAACCGGAAAGAGCAGAAGGCGAGCGCGGCGCAGGCACCCTCCGGCACGGGCGCATGGGCGCTGACCCAGTTGCCCAATCCCAACCTGCTGGCCGTGGGCACCCACCAGGATGGCAAGGTGATGGTGTTCGATATGGAAAAATGGGCATTTACGGCCTCGGCGCAGTTTCCAGGCGAATCGTATATTTGGGATTTCGCGCCCGGCAAGGACGGGCGCTATTATTTTGGCACCTACGCCGGGGGCAAGCTGGGCGCGTTCGACCCCGCCGGACTCGCGGCGGACCCGCCCGTTCTCACCATTGAGGATTGCGGCGCGCCCCTGCCGCCAAACATGTACCTGAGGCTGGTCTCCCCCCTGCCGGACGGGCGCATTCTGTGCTCCTTCGGCATGCAGCAGCCGGGTGTGCGCATCTTCGACCCCGCCACAAAGCAGTTTTCCGAGCCGCCCGCATCCATGGCGGGCATCAGTGCGGGGGTGGTGTGGAGCAATTATTTCCTCGCCGCCGACAAGGTGTTCAACGCCGCGCTCGAACCGGTTTTGCCCCCCCCCTTCCCCGTGCCCCCCGCGGACAAGGGCGCATGGCGGGTGGCGGGTGAGGTGACCACGGCGGACACCCTCTTCCTGCGGCAGGGCAACGCCCTGTGGCGGCTTGACAAGGACAAGGCGGAACTCGCGCTGGTATTCGACTTCGACCTGCGCGGCGGACGGCTCATGGCCGCCTCGCGCGACGGCGGCGTGTACGGCGTGCGCGGCAACCTGTATTTCTACATTGAGCCGGGCGCGGCAAAACTGGAGCGCAAGTCGCTGAAGGTGATGCCGCCCGCACGGCCCCCGCTGTTTCTTGTGGCCGATAACACGCGCAGCCTCTGGGGCGGCCCCCCCTTCGGGCAGACCCTGTTCATGATGAACCGCGACACGGGCATCGAGATGAACACGGACATTGTCGTCGACAGCGGCGGACAGGTCTACGGCATGGTCTTCATCGGCGAGGTCGGCTACGGCGTTTCCTACTCCAACGGCGACATTTTCAAAATTGACCCCAATGCCCCGTGGTACCAGTACGACGGCAAAAACCCGTCCGTAATCGCCTCGCTCGGGGCGCGCGGCTATATCCGGCCGGTGGCCGGCGTGCGGCTCGGGCCGGGCAACAAGCTGTACTCCGGGTGGATGGCCAAGTACGGCGTTTACGGCGGCGCCGTCGCCGTCACCGACCCGGCGTCGGGCGCAACCGAACTCATCGAGAACCCCTTTGGCAAACAGACCGTTTCCGGGTTGGCCCTGGATGACGCGTATATCTACGTCGGCACCTCGCTGGAGGCCAACGGCCTGACGGTGAAAACCGGCGAACCGCCGCAGTTCGGCGTGCTGGGCATTGAGGCGCGCCAGCCCCTCCTGAACCAGCCCTTTGAGGGCGCGACCACCGTGGACCGCTTCGCGGCCAACATCCCGGCGCAGCGGGTCGCTTTCGCCGTGGACGGCGCACTGCGCGTGTTCAATGTTGAAACGATGAAGGTGATGCCCCCGTTTGATGCGGCCCCACCCCGGGTCACCAGTTCCGCCATCGCGTCGGTCGGCGACGCGTTCGTCTATTACGGCTCGGACCGGCAGGTGATTCAACTCAATCCCGTTACCGGGGAGTCCACCGTGCTGGTGGAGCTTCCGCGGGCCGTCGGGGCGTTCACGGGCGCATTCGGGGGCGACCTCTTTGCGGCCTGCGGGGTGGACGTCTACCGCATCACCAAGAAACAGCGCCCATAGGGGCCCGCCCCCCGGGCCGGGAAAAATGAAACGCCGCCCCGTGTCACACGCGACACTGGGGCGGCGAATTGTTTGTCCTTTACGGCGCTACTAGGCGAGCGGGTCCTTGCTCCCGAACAATGCCGCGTCGAAAAAGTTGAAAATCGGGCTGATTACGAGATTCTCAAAAAAGCCCAGCAGTACCTTCAAGAAAATGCCCAACAGATCATTCAGCATGGTTTGCTCCTTCTGGTTTCAATTTCGTGCGCCAAAGGCGCGTTGCATTCACAGTGTTGCGGTTCAGGGCTACTCGATGCCGAACAGACCGTTCAGCGCGCTGCCGACAATGCCGACGAGCAGGTCGGAGAAATACCCGAACACTCCAACGAACAGCGCGTGGAAGAACTCATAAAGCAACATGCACATACCTCCTTCTTGTTAACCGCGTTCACTAAACACATTTCAGTGCCGACCCTTCCGGCAGCGCCGGAACACGTGGCCGGTTCGCACACAGTTTGCCCGGGGCGGTGACCGTACCGCGGAGGCCGCTCGTCCCGACACCCTTGCTACGCAAGGATCGTGCCGAATCGCGGCGACCTTGTATCCCGGAAATTACACGGCTAGTTTATCACATATTTCTTAGAAAAAAACAACAATCTCATGCATTTGCCTCCCGAACGGGCAATAATGGACCAATAGCGCCACATGCCAGGCGCTACCGGACGGTAGGAATACCCGAACAACACCACCAAACGGTGCCCGCAGGACAGATACGTCTGCCGCTTTACCGCCGCAAGCGGTGTGCGGTAGTGTAACGGCACAGGAGAACGGACCCATGACAACACGAAAGGCCGCTGCGGTATGCTTGGTGGCAATCCTTACGCATTTCGCGGGCGCGGCAAACGCGACGGACCTGGACTGGCCGCAGGTCACCAACATCTGCAAGCCTTGGACTTATTGGTGGTGGATGGGAAGCGCCGTTAACCGGGACGAACTGCAGCGGCACGCGCAAACCTACGCCCAGGCCGGCTTGGGCGGCATGCACATCATTCCCATCTACGGCGCGGAGGGTGCCGAGGACCGCTATGTCCCGTTCCTGTCGCCGCAGTGGATGGACATGCTCGATGCGGCCGTGCAGACCGCGGGTGCGGCCGGGTTGGGCATAGACATGACGCCCGGCACGGGCTGGCCCTACGGCGGACCATGGGTCGGCAAAGAGCAGGCCGCCAAACAGGCCTTTCTGAAGAGCTTTCAAATGAACGGCGCGCAGGCCGCGCCGCCGCTCCTCTGCCTGGAGCAGCCTGAGGCGCGGCTGCAGGCGCTTTGCGCCGTGGGACCGGGAGGCAAGATTCTCGACCTTAGCACAAAGGTCGACGCCCGGGGAGAACTCAACTGGAAACCCGAAGAGGGCAACTGGACCCTCTACGCGCTTTTTCAGGGCTGGACCAAACAGCAGGTGAAGCGCGCCGCGCCCGGCGGCGAGGGCAACGTGCTCGACCATTTCTCCCGCGCGCACCTGGACGCCTATCTGGCCAAGTTTGACGAGGTGTTCACGGAAACGCGGCTCCGACCGCGCGCCTTTTACATGGACTCCTACGAGGCCTATGGCGCGAACTGGACGAATGACCTCTTTGAACAGTTTCAGACGCGGCGAGGCTATGACCTGCGGCTCAAACTGCGCGAACTGGACGGACGCGGCGAGGCGGACACTGCGGGGCGGGTGCGTTCGGACTACAACGAGACCATTGGCGAACTGCTGCTGGAAGACTGCGCGCGGCCCTGGGCCGCATGGGCCAAGGGCAAGGGGGCCATCACCCGCTATGAGGCCCACGGTTCGCCGGGCAATCTGCTCGACCTGTATGCCGAAGCCGACGTGCCCGAAACCGAGGGCTTCGGCCCGGAGGGCGCCGAAGTCCTGATGACCAAGTTTGCGTCCTCGGCTGCGCATCTCGGCGGAAAGAAGCTGGTCGCCTCCGAATCGTGCACCTGGCTGGCCGAGCATTTCACCGAAACGCTTGCCTCGGTGAAGACGGCCATGGACCAGCTGTTCCTGGGCGGCGTCAACCATGTTTTCTACCATGGCACGGCCTTCTCCCCGGCCGATGCGCCCTGGCCGGGATGGCTCTTCTACGCCTCCACCCACTTCGGCCCGACCAACACGTTCTACCGCGACTTCCCCGAGTTGAACGCCTACATCGCGCGGTGCCAGTCCTTCCTGCAGGCGGGCGCACCCGACGCCGACGTGCTGCTCTACTGGCCGCTCTACGACCTGTGGGTGCAGGAACTGCCCGCCGAAAAAACCAAGAACGGCCCCGTGCCGTGGTGTCTCTCGGTGCACGGCACCAAGGACTGGATGCACACCCGGCTGGCGCGCTTCCACGGCGCGGCACAGGCGATGTGGGACAGCGGTGTGCAGTTTGATTACGTGTCTGACAAGCTGCTCAAGACCGTGACGCCGCGGGTGGTCGTGCTGCCCGGCTGCAAGCGCATGCCGCCCGAAACGATGGCACGCCTCGCCGAACTCGCGGCACAGGGCACCACCATCATCGCCCTCGATGGTCTGCCCGACGATGTGCCGGGGCTGAACGACATGGAGAACCGGCGCACACGCCTGCGCGAGGCGGCGGCGGCGCTGCGGGCCGTGCCAGGGCGGCTGGTGGAGCAAAGCAACCTAACCGAGGCACTGGCGGCCGCAGGCGTGCGCGGCGAGACCATCACCGCGTCCAATGTCGCCTTTGTGCGGCAGCGGATCGACGGCGGCGTGCAGTACTTCCTCGTGAACCGCGGCACAGACGCGCTGGACGGCTATTATCCACTGGCCTATCCGGCCAAGGGCGCGGTGTTGTTTGACCCGCTGACCGGCAGGAACGGCGTGGCCGCGCTGCGGCCCGCCGGTGCCGGTGTGGAAATCTATCTGCAACTCGCGCCGGGCGCGACCTGCATCGTCCGGGCCTATGACCACCCCGTCGCGGGCGAAGCCTGGGCCAGCCTTGCCCCCAAGGGCGCACCGCAGGAGATTGGCGGCAAGTGGGATGTCACCTTTGTCGAGGGCGGCCCGGCGCTGCCCGCCGCCTTCACCTCCGACATATTGAAACTCTGGACCGACCAGGACGCGCCGGAAACCAACGCTTTTTCCGGCATCGGCAAATACATGGTCACCTTTGAGTTCCAGCCCGATGCGGGTGTGAACGAGTGGCTGCTGGACCTCGGCGAAGTGCGCGAGACGGCACGCGTGCGCATCAACGGACAGGACGCGGGAACGGTGTGGTGCGGACAGCCGCTGCGCGTGGGCGCGCTGCTGCGTCCCGGCGCAAACACGCTGGTGGTGGACGTGGCCAACCTCATGGCCAACCGCATCGCCGACATGGACCGCCGCGGCGAGAAATGGCGCAACTACTTCTTCGTCAACATCGACTACAAGCCCTTCGACGCCGCCAACTGGCCGGTGAAGCCCTCCGGTCTGTCCGGCCCGGTGCGGCTGTGCCCTATGGCGCGGGTGAATCCCGGCGAGTAAGGTTCGCAGGGATTGTGCAAGAAGCGAGTCTTCTGGGAGAAGGCCCCGGTACCATGGACTGTGAAATCGCTACGCGCAAAAGAGTGGTTTCAGGAGCGCTAAAGATACCGCTCCTGGGTGCTGGTGTTCTATTACTGTTTATGGCGGGACACTGTGCTTATCTCGTCTGGCCCGTGCATTCACCTGATTCGGTCGAGGTCCGTGCTACAGTCTCTCTGGATGACGCCGGTGGGGCAAATGTTTGCCTGATGATGCACAATTCTGCGGCACGGACCGTGTGCGTGTTTTCGGCCAGCGGCTATATTGATGATGCTTATTATCCCGGCCTGCTTGATGTTGCACCCGAATGGGAAACGTTATGCATAATTGCACATGCAGAGAACCGTGCATGCTGCTATATGAACGACAGTCCGATTGTGGCCAGCTTGGCACCCGGCGACCATACTCTCTATTTCGTCGTTGATGGCCAGGAGACTAATAAGATTCTCTTTCGCAAAGAGCAGACAGGAAAACTGGTCATCTTGGAACCCACGGAAACTGGAACACGCTCATCCCGGCTCGGTATCGCCTCGACAGCCGTTTGACTCACACAGCGTATGTTCCGGCATGTCGCATCCTTCAGTTTCACATGGCCCTGTGTCCACCTTCATTCTCGCAAAATTGAACATCGGGTTCCGGAGTGAGTTCCGGAATTTGGGTGATACCGATTCTACGAGACCAGTGGCTATAATCTTCCCATGCCCGAATGATTTTGAGGAGGAACGGCATGGCCCATACAGGCTTGAGCTATCATCTTGAACGAGCGGTCATCTATTTCCCCGTGTCCGTACTTGGCGGAGGCCTTATGGGCTCCCTGTTCGCCGGAGTCTCGTTTTCACTGGGAGGTTCGTCATTCGATTTTGGGGCAGGATTCGGCACGCCCATGGGTTTGTTTGTGGGGACCGTATTTGCGTTGTTGTCCTATTGGCCACTTCGTAATGAGCCTCTCGGTATGACCTTCTTCGTGCTTGCGTTGTTTTCAATCTTGTCCGGGTCGGCATTCTTGGTCCCCTTTTCTCTCATTATGGGACCCGGCGTGGGGGCCTTGGCGGCATGGCTTGGGTGTATGCTGGGATA
>CAIUWO010000446.1 GCA_903902895.1 Candidatus Hydrogenedentota bacterium
GGCGGCGCGTTGAGCGCCAGCGCCCGGGGTGTATTGGCAACCGGCGCGGCCTGGCGCGGTTGGTGGCAGCCCACGCAGGTGCGCCGTTCTCCGGGGCGCACATACTGCCAGGACATCTCGTTCAGTTCGGAGCGCCCCTCGGCGTCCACGGCCTGCAAGGCGATGGGCGTGTCGGCGGGAACTTCGACGAAGAACGAACCGTCCGGCGCGAGCGGCACGGTGCCCAACTCGACCGTTTCGTTGCCTGCATGAACGATGTAAGAGTGGGACGAGCGGGTGGTGAGTCCCGTGCCCGCCAGCACCCTGACTGCGCGGATGTGGTCCCATCCGGCGGTGGTGTTCTTTGTGTACCGGGCGTTTTGACAGAAGAGAAACCCCGTGGTCTTTTGTTGGCCGTCTGCTTGGACCGCAACTTGGGCAGGGCGCAGGGGCGGCCGGGACCGTGCGCCAAGATAGACCGGCGAATGCAGCGGCGACCCCGCAGCATCGTGCAGCACGGTCAATACCGGCGGTTGACTGTCCGGATCAAGAATGCTGATTTCCTCATAGCTGAGTTCGCGGACACGCTTCCTTTTCCCCGCCTCCGTCACCTCCACGGTGTTGCGCCGCCCAACAGTGCAAAGCAGCCGCCCGTCGGGCAGCGCGGCGACGTCGCCCGCTTCAAGGGCGAAATTCTGAAGATGTTCCTGGGCGTGTCCCATGCGGCCCACGGCGATTCCGGCGCTCGACACATAGGCCACGCGCCCGTCCGGCATGGGTGCCGGGCTGCCGCAGTTGAAGGCGCGAAGGCGCCCGCCGTATTCGGGGCCCTGATCCAGTCCAAACTCCGTCTGGCCCCGGGTGCCGTCGGGGAAGACGGCGTGCAGCAGCGTTTCGACCTTGCCGCGGTCAAAGAAGTTGTCGGAGCGCACAAACAGAATACGCCCGTCAGCCATCACTTCCGGCTCGTTGTCGAAGATGATTGTGTTCGTGATTGGATGAATGTCCGAGCCATCGGCATTCATGACATACAACGCGCGGGACGGCGGGTTGTGATACTCCTCGAAGGTGCCCATGCGCGTCGAAGTGAACACGATGCGCCCGTCGGGCAGTTCGGCCGGGTCGATGTCGAAGAAGGGGCCGTCGGTCAACTGCTGCGGCGTGCCGCCTTTGGCCGCGATCCGGTAGAGGTGGAAAAAGGCATCGCCCTCGCGGGCCATGGAGAAGTAGATGGAATTTCCGTCGAAGGACACGCTGGGCGAGCCCAGTGCGCCCTTGCCCGCATCATGCAGCACCCGGGGCTGCACATTCGGACGGGCGGGACGGAGCAGCATCAAACCGTGCCCGACTTTCATGGGCGCGGGAAGGTCGTGCTCGGGGAAGGTGCGCGCCTTGCGCGGGTTGAATATGGTCACGCTCAGGCTGTCATCGGGGGAGTTGCCCGTGTTTACATTCGGCCGGTAGAGGCTGCAATCCCCCCCGACGAACACCACCGCCTCGGGCCAGGAAAAGTCCCCGGAAGGCTCTCTTCTTGCGACGCTCTGCGTGGCGACGGCCGAGGCGATACTCGCGGCGGCCGCCCGAACCTTGCCCACCTCGCCGCCGCCGGGCTGGGCGGTGGCGGGGATGGTCAATTTGCCCCACGGTCCCGCGCCGTATTCGCCCACCACCTCGGCCCTGGCCCATTTCTGGTCGTCAAAATCGGGCTGCTCCCAGTTGCCGGTAGCGGTGTCGGTGGTTTTCCAGCCCGCATCAGAGACCAAGACGATCTGCTTGTCGTTTTGTAGCTTAGCCTCAAATCTCACCAGCAGTCCCGATGCGCCTGGAAGGGTGTTGATGGCCTCCACTGCCAGTACCACCCGCCCCGGGGACAGGAGGGCAGACAGGTCAAACCGCCTGGGTCTGCTCCAACCGCCCATGTCCGTTTCGCTTTCGCCCATGGGCCGCCCGTTGATGTAGAGGACAAACAGATTGTCGCAGGTGATAATGATTTCGGCGGACCGCAGCGCGGGACTCTCGGGCAGGGACAGTTCGGCGCGGAAATAGCGGGTGCCTGCATCAAAAGCATTCGGCGCTTCGCCTGCCACCGGTGGATGCCAGATCCATTTCGCAGCGTCAAGGGTGAGGTTCGATTCCTGGGCGGATGAACACACGCAGGCCAACAACAGCAGCCCTGAGAAAGCAAAGTGCCCGATTCTGGATTTCATTACGTTACCTTTTACTCCAATGCAGTCGTTGACACCGCACAAATTGCGTTAGTTGCCGGTCAACCGTACCGGTCAATGGCGTGTTGGGGGACACCGTCAAAGTCCGGCACATGATACAATACCAACGGATGATATTGCTGTCATAACCGGGACACGACCCGATGACATTCTATACGGACTGTTTTGGAAACAGCGTTCGACTTACCACTGAAAGACTGGAACACATACGTCTACACCCGGAAATGGTTAATCTGGGGGCTGAAATAGGCGTTGTGCTCAAAGAACCAAACGTGGTGAGGCGGTCGCGCACAGACCCATATGCGAGTCTTTTCTATCGCTTTTACCGCGCCACGACCGTGGGTGACAAATGGTTGTGCGTTGTGACGAAATCTGACGCGGCGGGTGCTTTTGTGGTCACCGCCTATTTGACCGACAAAGTAAAGCAGGGAGAAGATATATGGCCGATACAGTAAAAGTTTGGTATGACGCCGAGGCGGATTATCTTGAGGTCGTCTTTCGCGACGGCCCCGGTTATATGACCGAAACCGAAAACGATGCCGTAATGGAGCGTGTCGACACCGACGGCCACATTCTTGGCTTCGGCATTCTGGGGGTTAGCAAATTCAGCAAGGAAAAGCCGCTGGAGGCCATCCTGCGCGCGGTGTGAACACAGACGCCCGCAGCGCGGGAAGAATGCGCGGATTGTGAAATGCGGGAGGGGGCGGCGCTACTTGCCCAGTTTTTTCGCGCGCAGGCGCGCCTCGACCTGGGGCGTGACGTAGTGCCCCACCTTGCCGCCCAGAGCCGCAATTTCCTTGACCTGGCGCGAACTGAGGAAGAGGTAGGGTTCGCTGGGCATGAGGCAGACCGTGTCCACTTCGGGGTTGAGCTTCTGGTTGTTGATGGCCATGGACAGTTCGAACTCGAAGTCGGAGAGGACGCGCAGGCCGCGGATGAGCGCCATGGCGCCGATGTCCCGGGCAAAGTCCACCGTGAGCCCCTCGAAGCTGGTGATGCTCACATTCTCCAAGTGTCCCGTGCCCTCTATGAGCATTTCAACGCGCTCTTCAATGCTGAACAGGGATACCTTGGCGTCGTTGCGGGCGACGGCAACGACCACCTGGTCGAAAATTTTGGCAGCCCGCTCGATGAGGTCCAAATGTCCCAGCGTGGGCGGATCGAAACTGCCGGGATATAGAGCCTTCCGTTCTTTAAGCATCGCACCATCTCCCTTCAACGGCGGCGGCATGCGCCGCCTCGGCCACGCGCCGCACGGGCACGCCTTGTTCCGCCGCGCGCGCGCGGCAATCCTCGTATTCCGGATGGAACACGGTCGGCACCCCGTCCAGGAATCCCAGTTTCACCCGCACCGCGCCGTATGCGGTGGGCACGGAGCGCCATGCGCGCTCCAGCACCGTCCGCCGCTCTTCACGGAAACGCAGGCCGAGCGTGGTCGTGTGCTCAAAAAGGGTCCGCGTCATGCCGGAAAGCAGTGAACCGTCGCACAGCACGGTGAGCAGATGGGCGGGCCGTCCCTTCTTTGCCATCACGGGCGTGAGAAAGGCGTCATGCGCGCCCGCGGCCAGCAGGGCGTCCAGCGCGGGGGCCAGCAATTCGCCGCTCATGTCGTCGATCAGCGCCTCAATGACCGTCACCCTGCCGGCGGGTCCGGTCGGGAGCGCGGCCATTTCGCCGACGATGACGCGCAGCACGTTGGCGCGGTCGGCAAGATCGCGTCCGCCCGCGCCGTGGCCCACGGCCGTGGCGGTCATGGCGGGCATGGGGCCAAAGTCTGTGGTCCAGGAAACGGCCAGCGCGGCGCCCGTGGGCGTGGTGAGTTCGGCGTTCAGGTCGTCGCCGACCATGGGGCAGCCCCTCAGCAGCATGGCCGTGGCCGGTGCCGGCACCGGCATGATGCCGTGGTCGCAGTGGATGGTGCCGCCGCCCACATGCACCGGCGAGGCGAATACGGCTTCTATGCCCAGCAGGTGCAGGGCAAGGTTGGCACCGATGATGTCGACGATGGAGTCGATGGCGCCGACCTCATGGAAATGCACCTTCTGCACGGGAATGCCATGCACGGCGGCCTCGGCGTCCCCAAGCAGGCGAAAGGTCTTCAGCGCGCCGGCACGGACCGCCTCGGGCAGCGCCGCGCCGGTGATGATATCCTCAATATGATGCAGATGCCGGTGCGGCTTTGGAGTGTCCGGGTCGATGACCACGCGGAACTGGGTGGCGGCGACGCCCCGCTTCGCCACCTTTTCCGCCTCGACATGGAATCCCGGCACGCCGAGCGACATGAGCCCGTCGCGCAGCAGGGCAAAATCAGCCCCGGCGTCCAGGAGCGCCCCGACGGTCATGTCGCCGCTGATGCCGCTGAAGCAGTCCAGATACAGCGCCTTCATGCCTGCGGTCCCCGGTTCGCGCCGTGGGCGATGCGGTTGATCATGGCCGCGGCAACGGCCGCGCCGAAGCCGTTGTCAATGTTGACCACGGTCAGTCCCGTGGCGCAGGAGTTGAGCATGCCGAGCAGGGCGGCGAACCCGCCGAAGCCCGCGCCGTAACCGACGCTGGTGGGCACGCCGATGACGGGCGCCCGGACCAGTCCGGCGATGACGCTGGGCAGGGCACCCTCCATGCCGGCGCACACAATGATGGCGCTGGCCTCCTCAAGCCGGTCGCGCTGGCCGAGCAGCCGGTGGATGCCGGCCACGCCCACGTCGTAAATGCGCTCGACACGGCAGCCCATCGTCTCGCAGGTGACCACGGACTCCTCCGCCACCGGAATGTCGCTGGTGCCCGCGCAGACGACCGCCACATACCCGTCCAGCGCGGCCGGCGGTTCAACGGTGATGGTGAACGCGCGGGCCGCCTCATGATGCACCGCGCCGGGACACGCCGCAAGGACCGCCTCCACGGCCTGGGGCTTGCAGCGCGTTCCCAGCACGTTGCTGCCGTGCTCGCGCATGCGGTTGGCAATCGCGACGATCTGGTCGGGGGTCTTGCCCTCGCAGAAGATGGTCTCGGGATAGCCCTTGCGCAGGGGCCGGTGGTGGTCGACCTTGGCAAAGCCAAGATCCTCAAAGGGCAGCGACCGCAGGCGTTCCAGCGCGCTCTCGGGAGAGGCGCCGCCTCCGGCCACCAGCCGCAACAGTTCCAGTATCTGTGTTGTGTTCATGGATAAATCAGGTCATCCGGTTGGGGTGGTGTTCTTCTGGTGCCATGGTAAACAAAGCCCCGCCCCCAGTGCAAAACCCGGAGACATTGTTCGGACCCGCCCCGGAAAGCGTCTTTTCCATGGGGTGTGCTTTGGTTGCGGCCATGTCTTGCTTTTTGGGCACCCCCGGAACCGGGGAATCTGTTTTCACAGCGTTATGGATTCAAAGGGGGGTTGGTCATGAAAAAAAACCAATTGACAATTCTTCTGAGACGTTATAAAATGCTCCCAGTTGCTCACGGGGACGTGGGCAGAGGTGTTCCAACAAAGGTGGCGCAGTAAACTTACAGGTTTTTACGAGACAGGGGGTATTTGTCCGTGGAAAACGCAACGATGATTCCTCGATTCGAGCAGGGCACCGTGGCTGCCGGTCGGTACGAAATCCGCAACATTATCGGTCGGGGGGGCATGGGGCAGGTGTTCCTGGCCCATGACCGCCAGACAGGCCAGGATGTAGCGCTCAAGACACTTCACGGCAAGTATGCGGCGAACCACGATGTCGTGGCGCGGTTTGTGCGTGAGGTCACACTGGCCCGCCAGTTGGACCATCCGGGCATCGTGAAGCTCTACGAAACGCACAACTGGCAGGGCACCCTGTTTTACACCATGGAATACGTTGAGGGGAAAACCCTGCGCCGCTGGCTGTCCGAGCAGAAGCGGCTCGATTTTGGGTCTGCGGCCCGTGTGCTCTGTCTTGTGGCCGATGCCCTCGAGCACGCCCATAGAATCACCATTCACCGCGACCTGTCGCCGGAGAACATCATGGTGCTGGCCGACGGGTCGGTGCGCTTGCTCGATTTTGGCCTGGCCAAGCTCGATGACAAGTTCAAAGGCCTGACGATGGTCGGCGCGAATCTCGGCAAACTGATGTATATGGCGCCCGAACAGGAGCTGGACGCGGCGGGCGTTGACCACCGCGCCGACCTGTACTCGCTGGGGGTCATCTTTTTTGAGGTGCTCGTGGGACGCACGCCGTTGCCCGGACGCAAGATTCGGGATTTCCGCCCGGAGTTGCCCCCCGAAACAGATGACTTTATCCGCAGGGCGCTCGCGCGAAAACCCGAGGACCGCTTCTCCTCCGCCCGCGAATTCCGTGAAGCCCTGCTCCAGCTCTACAAGCTGTACAAGGCGCGCGAGGCCGGGACCGCCATCGAGGTCGCCCACCCCGGGGTTTTCGCCTGGATTGGAGCGTTCTTCCGCCAGTGGAGGTCAACGCAGCCCACACAGATTAACTCTTCGGGATTTGGCGACCGGATTAGCTCGCTCTGCCGCAGCCTCTTGCACCGAGAATAGCAGCCCCCGCAGTCCAACCCTGGGCTCCGCCTTCCGCCCTTGCCGCTTAGGCCCAGGCCCGGCCGAAAATCCATGGACAGCCATCGGGTGCGGCGGCGTGTTTACCCCCTTCATTCCCCTTGGCAATATTCCCGTGCCACCCCGCTCATCCTGTCGGGTAACACTCAACGGCAAAGAGCAATCTCTCAAGGTCAGCCCTTGTTTTCCAAAAAGGACGGCAATTCCCCGGCCCGGGTCTGACCCTTGACAAAATAAAAAGCTTTCTGCTATTAATGTTGTGTTCCTCTAATCAATAGCTGAAAACGGTTATGCCGACAAACCGGCAAAGCAGTGAAAAGCACGGAGAGCGTTGTTTGTCCGACTGGTCTTACGGGTCGAAATGTTGGCCGTGCCGGGGGGTTCCGGCATGGTTGGGTCAATGGGAGAGGTTGCGGGGCGGCATGGCCCGATATCTCATAAAGGCGCTTCGCGCCGGGTGTTTGGGATATGTTTGGGATCAAGCGGGGGAATTCAGGAGCATTCCATGTTTTGACCTTTGCGGCGCGCTTCGTGCCGTGCATGGCGTTGATTATGGCCGCGGGGATGGCGGGCGCGGTCCTTCCATCGGGCGCCTATTACTCCAGCAGCGGGGTCACGGGTACGCTCAACGCTTCTTCGGGGTACATCGTCATTCATACGGAGACTTGGGAAACGCTGCCAACCCTTGTTTGGACGCCTGACACTGGGTTGCCCGTCACATACACGGGCGACTACACCGCCGATGGTGTTGCGGTGTTTCAGTTTGCCCACGTGAACGTCGGTTCGGCGGTGGTCATTTCCCCGATCACCGGCATTGATGGCAGCCGTCCCCTGTCCATCGTGTCGCAAAGCGACATGACTTGGAATGCGGACATTACCGTGCCTGCGGGCATGGTCGGCGGCGGTGGTGGCGGTGGCATTGGCGAAAATTACGGCAATGGAGGTTCGGGTGGGCCGGCCGGCGTCGGCACCATCGGTGGCCAGTCCGGTTATGGTGGCGGCGGGGGTGGAGGCAGCTACAGCACTACAAATACGGGTGGACTGGGCGGCGATGGGTCGGCTGGCAGGAGCAGCGCCGCCACCAACGAGTCGGGCGGCGCCGGCCCCAATCCTGACAAGCCTGGCGGTGCCACAGTCGGTGCGACCGGAAATCCGGGTTTTGGCGCGGCGGGCGCGGTGGGAAGCGCGGGAGTTGCCGGTGACAACGGCACCTACGCGGCCAACGGCTACGGTGGCGCGCGGGGGACGGTGAGTGGCAAAGCGGGGGCAGCGGGTACTGGCGGCAAGTATGTTAGCCCGGTTGCGGGTGATGGCGGAAACGGCGGCGATGGCGGCGATGGCGGCAGCGGTACTGACGGAGGGGCGGGGTCTGCCGGAGGAAACGGCGGGCATGCCACCTTTACAGCCATGGCCGCAAATTTGACGCTTGCGGCCGGCAACGGTGGTGGCGGAGGTGGCGGCGGCGCAGGTGGCGGCGGTGGCGGTGGCGGTGCGGGCGGCAATGGCGGCGGGGGAGGGGGGGGAGGAAGCGGCTCTGGCGGCACCAACGGCATTGGCGGTGGTGGCGGAGGCGGTGGTGGTGCCGGGAAAGGCTTTGGTGGAGGTGTCAGCGGGTCGGATACCGCAGGTGCCAACGGTGGTTCCGGCGGCAAGGGCGGCGGGCTGAGCGGCGGTGGTGGCGGTGGTGGTGGAACGAGTAGCTCAAGAGCCGGGAAAGGAGGAGCGACCGCGACTGGCGTCGGTGCAGGAAACCCGGGCGGCGCGGGCTCTGCGGGTGGTGACGGCGGAAACGGCGCGAACGGCGCCAGCGGCGGGGGCGCACTCGTGCTGGCCGCGAAAGGCGTGCTGCGTATTGGCGCGGTGACGCTGGACATCAGCGCGGCCGTTCCCGAAAGCCCGGGCATCGGCGCCGATGCGCTTCCGGGCACGGCCGGAGGGATAGGCGCGGCCGGCAGTTTGGGCGGCGCAGGCGGCGTCGGCGGGCGCACGGGGGGCAAGGGCGGCAATGGGGGGAAAGGTGGCAACGGCGGTAATGGCGGCACCGGGGGCAAGGGCGGCAACGGTGGCGCGGCGGGTTGCGGCACGCCGGGCATGCTCAAACTGCACGGATCCGTGGTGCTTGCCGGCGGGGCGACCGTGCAGGCGCTCCACGGCGCCTCCACGGCGGCGGAGCACCAGGGGCGGTTCACGCTGATATCAAACACGGGCGCGGCGGCGCGGGTGGCCAACAGCCCTGCTTTCTTCCCGTCGCAGATTGTTGGCGGCACCGCGACAAACGCCTCCTTGCTGACAGGGAACAACAGCCTCTACGGTGGCGGTCCAAACGCGCCGCTCATCGGCGAATTGACAAACGGCCCGGCGCCCCACGGTGTGCTCAGGCCCGGCTATTGGAACGAGGTCGCCGTGCTGGCAAGTCAGCACGACAAGGCCGGCGTTTACGTGGTTCGCCTGCATGACAGCGGCTTCGAGGGACTAGACCAGATATTTGTGGTAAACGACACGGACATTGATGTCACGGGATTCCAGTTGCCAATTAACGGCAGTACCTACACGGTGCCCTTCATTCCCGCGCGTTCCACCTGGACAACCACCGGAACCCCCATGTACTCCCTGGCTTACACGGCGGGCGCTCACGGAACAATCAACGGGGACACGCCGCAGTTGGTGGACAGGAACCATGATGGGACAACGGTGACGGCCGTCCCCGACACTGGGTACAGTTTTGTGCGGTGGAGCGACGGCGTGCTGACCGCGGCGCGCACGGACCTTGCCGTCATGGCGGACCTCACGGTGACGGCGACCTTCGCGGACCTTACACCGCCCGCAATCACACGACTCGGCGCGGCGGTGGTGACGCTGGAGTGTCCCGGCATCTATGACGCGGACGCGGGCGCCACGGCCTCCGACACGGCTGCTGGCAACCTCACCGCGAACATAGTGACAACGGGGCTCCTGCCCTCGCCGAACCCGTTGGCGGTCGGCGACTATCATGTGCACTACAACGTGTCAGACGGGGCAAACAACGCCGCCGTGGAAGCCACACGGACGGTCAGCGTGGTGGACACAACCGCCCCCGTCATCACGCTCCTCGGTTCCAATCCGGCAACGGTGCCGCGCGGCGGCTCATACACCGACGCGGGCGCCACGGCCAGCGACACCTGCGGGGGCGCCCTGACACCGAGCATTGTGGTGACCAATCCGGTGAACACGGCGGTGGTCGGCAGTTACACGGTGCGCTACAACGTGAAAGACGCGTCGAACAACGACGCCATTGAGGTTGCTCGAACCGTAAACGTGACCGACAACCCGGACACGGACGGGGACGGCGTTCAGAACACATTGGACGCCTATCCCAACGACGCGGCCCGCGCCTTTGATGTCGCCGACGTGCCGGGAACCCTGGCTTTCGAGGACTACTGGCCCGTCAAGGGCGACTATGACATGAACGACCTCGTGCTGCGCTACCGCACCACGCGCGTTGAGGACGTCCTCAACAAAGTGAAGGACCTTGCGATCACCGTCCAGATTCAGGCGCGCGGCGGAAGCTTTGTCAGCGGCTTCGGCGTTGAACTGCCGGGCCTGCCCCTGGTCCCGGACAATGTGGAAAGCGCCACCATGGCCATCAACGGCGGCGCGGCAGAGCCGGTGCCGCCCGAAGCGGGCCAGACGAATCTGACGTGGATATTCTTCGACAGCGGCCATATGCATGCCCGCAATGTCGCCGGTTTCTCGTACTTCAACACCGAGGCGGGCCAGCCGGGCCCGCAGCCTGTTCCGGAATTCACACTCAGGGTGACGTTCACCAACGCGGTGAGGATGGATTCAGGGATGCTGCTAACCCCCTACAACCCGTTCATCTTCCGCGCGAACCAACGCGGCAAGGAGGTGCACCTTCCCAACTATCCACCCACAAAACTGGCCGACCCCGCCCTCTTCGGCACGGGCGACGACGACTCAAATGTGAGCGACAGGCGCTACTACCTGTCAAAGCACGAGGCCGGCAAAGAAGGCCTCCCCTGGGCGCTCAACATTCCCGAGAAGTGGGCCACCCATCCGCTGGAGACGGTCCCGATTTCCATGGCCTACGGCAACTTCGAGTCCTGGGTCCAAACGGGCATGACCTGGGGATTGGGCAAAGACTGGTACAACAATCCAGTATCGACCCCGGTGCGGACGTTCCCCTACGGACATTTATTGGACTAGAAAACCGGAAGGTACCCTCACGCAGACACACATCATGTCTTGGTGGCCCATTCCGGCAAACCACCCGGGCTCTTCTTGTAGGTGCGTATTGCTTTACAGGACCGACCGCGAAAAGAAGTCGGTTGAAGAACCACCGGTGGAGGATTTCTTTTCGCAACCACGGACGCACAAAAAGTGCTTGACAGCCCACGGGTTTGGGATTAAAATTCTAGTGATTTGCCGGGGGAGTTTCCGGTGCTATTTGGTGCGATTGGATTTCCGTCTGCCAGAGTAGTATCAGGATAGTCAGTCGACGGGAACCATCATTAGGTGCGGATGTGAAGTCCTGTTTGTTTTCCGGGGCAGTCTTGGTTGGGGAACAATGCAGGTTGTTCTGGGATTCGTGTCAAAGTTCTGTGCCGGCCATGTTGGCAAAGGCCAGAACAAGGTGACTGCCTCAGGAAACACTGCAACCGGCCCCTCCCGCCTCAACAACAAACCATGAAACGAGGCGTGTAGAAAATGAAGGCGGTTTGGCAAATCAGGCTGGCGACTCATTCCTGCCGGAGGTCCCCTCCGCGCACGAATTGTTTAACTGAATGCACAGAGTCTTTTTCGTCAACTTGTCAACAAGGAGGCATGACCATGAGGCGAACAGGAAACGTGTGGGCCGCGGCGGCGGTCTTGGTGATGTTTGCAGTGTCAGGTTCGGGCTGCCAACCGCCGGTTCATCCGGTGCCAATTGACCAAGTCAGCGTGCCCAGGGGCTTTGATTTCTGCATGACTCAGGATGTCACAGTGAAGGTGACCGTCGCTGACGCCGATGGAAACATCCTTCCCGGCTTTCTGGTCACGGTAGGAAACACCGAACAGGAACCTGTATCCGACAACATCCTGGCCCGCGGCATCACCAATGACCGCGGCCTTTTCGAACGGGTCGTGCGCGTTCCAGCGCGGTACAACACGCTCCGCGTACAGGCGGGACTCTCTGATGCGGCGCGACAAGCGGACGTTTCCATAACAAATAGCGAGGTTGCCGTTTCGTTCGGACCAGAAGCCTAACGAATACGGCAGGAAACGCGGTGTTCGCGCCGTCCATCGACAAGAGCAACGCTTTCACGGATAGGCCCTTCGGAAATCAAGCGCAACTGCCCTGGTGGACGCTTCTTTGAAGCAAAAAGACACCCGTTGTGTTGCGGGGGTTGACGCTCGTGTTTTGACTGGTGACCAAAGCAAAATGTGTGGCCTTGCTTTTGCAGGATTCGCGTGGGGTGTTGCGCGGATATGCAAGCGATCTGGGGTGGTTCACAGAGTGTTTTCTAGGTGCGGGATCAATAAGTGGGTGGAAATTCCATCGCGATATAATCCCAACAAGCGAGGTGTGTTCATGTTTGTTGACAGCCGCAGAAGTGTCTTTGCGCTCTGTATGTTCGTTGACTTCCCAGCGTTCCTTCCAAGATGGCCAATCAGAAGGGCGGTATTCCCAGACAAAGACTCACGACCATCCCTTTTGGTCGGCGCCAACCATTTCTCAGTCCCAAGTTTCAGCGTCCTATGTTGATTTGCGGAAACCACACGAAGCCGTGTAGTCCGGCGGTTGAAGACTAAAGCTGAACAGCTGTCCCATGCACGACAACCAGAAAGGACGACCAATCATGAAACAGGCAAACATTCTCGGGACGATGATGCTCGCGCTGGGGGCGGCAGTGCTAGGCGCTCCCAGCGCCTTTGCCCAAAGTTCCATACCCAATCCCGGCGCATGGGTGACCAATGGTATTGTCCGGGCAATAGCCCAGTCGGGAGACACAACTTACATTGGGGGGGATTTTACCTATGTGGGACCCAACACAGGGTCCGGCGTGCCGTTCGACGCCGCAACGGGACAGCCGGTCGCACCTTATGCCAAGGTCTTCGGCACTGTGCGCGCGTCGGTCCCTGACGGTTCCGGGGGATGGTATATCGGCGGCGAATTCACCCGGGTGGGCACAACGCCAAGGAACAATATTGCCCATATTCTTGCCGGTGGCACCGTAGATGCGGCATGGAATCCCAACGCGAACGGGGGGGTTGTTGCGCTTGCTCTCTCTGGCACAACACTGTATGCGGGCGGTGCCTTCACGACCATTGGGGGGCAGACGCGCAACTACATTGCGGCGCTCAATGCTGTGGGCGGTGCAACCACTTGGAACCCAAATGCTAATGGTATTGTCTGGTGTCTTGCTGTCGCAGGAACAACAGTCTATGCGGGTGGGGATTTCACGACTGTCGGCGGGCAGACACGCAACTCTATCGCCGCGCTCAACACCCTCGGGAATGCCACAGCATGGAATCCCAGCGCAACGGGCACCGTTTTTAGCCTGGCCATCTCGGGTGCAACGGTCTATGCTGGAGGCAATTTCACGAGCATCGGCGGCCAGGCGCGGAACTACATTGCCTCGCTAAACGCAGCGCTCAATACAGACAACGCCACATCTTGGAATCCCAGCGCAAACGCCAACGTGTACACTGTCGCGATCTCTGGGACTACAGTGTATGCGGGAGGAAATTTCACGAACATCGGCGGGCAGACGCGCATGTGCATCGCCGCGCTGGACACGGTGGTTAACACAAACAATGCTACGGCTTGGAATCCAAGCGCCGACAGCACGGTGTCTGCACTGGCGGTCTCGGGTGCAACAGTCTATGCGGGTGGGAATTTCAATTACATCGGCGGAGCCGTACGCAGCGGAATCGCCGCCGTCAACAGTGCTGGGGCTGCCACCGATTGGAACCCCAACCCGAACGGGGGTGTCCATGTCGTTTCCGTCTTTGGGACGGTTGTCTATGCGGGCGGCACTTTTACAAGTGCAGGTGGACAGACGCGCAACCGGATCGCCGCGTTAGACTCCTCAGGAGTTGCCACCGCCTGGAATCCGGCCGCGAACAACGCGGTATATTCCCTTGCCGTCTCCGGGTCTACGGTCTACGCGGGCGGTCTATTCACGACCATCGGCGGCCTGACGCGCAACCGGATCGCAGCGTTGGAGACTGCGACGGGCAGTGTCACGACCTGGAACCCCAGTTCGAACGGTACAGTCAGGGCCATTGTCCCTTGGGGAGCAACACTTTATGTCGGCGGCGAGTTTACGAACATTGGCGGGGCCCCGCGCAACCGTATTGCCGCGCTCACCGACACGAACGGCTTGGCCACTATATGGAATCCCAACGCGAACGGTACCGTACGAGCTCTTACGCCTTCGGGGGCCAGTATGTTATTTTATGTTTGCGGAGACTTTACCAATATTGGCGGGCAGGCGCGCAATTACTTTGCTCGTATTTCCGAATCCACCGGATTTGCTGACGCATGGTCTCCCAATGCGAGCAGCGTGGTCTATGATATGTCATATGGTTACTGCGCGGGCAGCTTCACGAGCGTAGGTGGGCAGGCGCGCAACCGAATTGCCAAAATAGACACAGCCTCCGGAGCAGCCGACCCTTGGAACCCGAACGCAAGCGGCACTGTCTATGCTCTATCGATGGGTTCAGCAGCTTATGCCGGCGGCGACTTTACAAATATCGGCGGGCAAGCACGCAATAGAGTGGCGGCTCTCGACTACTCGACTGGACTCGCTACGACTTGGGACCCCAATGCAAACGGGTCGGTCCTGGCCATAGAGAAACTGGAGACATCGGTTTATGTGGGAGGTTCCTTTACCACCATAGGTGGAAATTCACAACCGTATCTCGCAAAGTTCGACTTTTCACCCTACGCACCCACAAGTCCCGGCACGGATTTCATTACGCCAGCTTCAATCCGCTGGACTTGGTCGGACCAATCCCCCAACGAAACCGGCTTCAAGGTCTGGTCGGACTTGGGAAGCGCCACGCCAACCA
>CAIUWO010000447.1 GCA_903902895.1 Candidatus Hydrogenedentota bacterium
CCACAGGGCCGTCGTGAAGCCTTCCGGGGTCTTGAAGACGATTCCATACTGATCCGCACCCAGCGACAGCGTGTCCTCGTACCGGGCGCGGCCCAGCGCGCGCGCGATGGTGTGGTACGCGACATAGGCCGGACGCGGCGACAAGTCGGGGCGCAGCAGCCCGGCGGGGTTGTAGAGCGGCGGTGTGGTCGGGTCGGGCCAGGAGTAGCCGGGGAACCAGAACATCTTCGTCAGGCCCAGTGAAAAGCCGAGCACATGGGCCCGCGCAAGCCACTGCGCCTGTTTCGTCTCGCCGACGCCGAGCCATTCGGTGCCCCAGTTGTCGGCCATGCACGCAAACTCGGTGTCCCACACCTCGGCGCCGGGCTTGTGCGCGTTGCGCCAGGCGATCACGTCACGGTAGACCTTTAGGTAGTTGGTCCGCTCCGGATAGTCCCTGTTGTTGAGCCAGTAGTTGTGAATCGCGAGAATGTCCCAGAAGGGTGTGGCCCCCGCCACATCCACCTCGTTGAAGAAGGGCAGGACGTCGAGCGCCGGGTTCGCCGCCGCCTCAATGATGATCTTGAGCCCGGGCTGGACGCGTTTGGCGGCCTGCGACGCGTGGATGACCAGCTGCGCATAGTCGGCGCGGCTACCCTGCCAGTACCCGCAGTTTGGCTCGTTCCAGATGCGCAGGTAGACGAGCCAGTCCTGGTTGCGCCTCACGAAGTCCTCGACAAAGCGCTCCCAGGCTTGCCAGTCCCGCGGCGGATAGGCCCAATAGTTCTCCTTGTCCGGCTGGGAGGAGGCCCATTTGGGCACGCCGAACAGATGCGGAATGGGAACCACGCCTGCGGCCAGCGCCTTTTTGAACCACTGCCCGTAGAAATCCCAGTCGCTGTTGCCCTCGGTGGTCTCGATGCGCGACCACCAGGTGTCCACCGTGCCCCAGCGCGCGCCCATGCGCGCCATGTCGTTGTAGAAACCCCTGGGCACGATGTCGGCCAGCATGACCGTGTTGCCGATGGTGTAGGTGCCGAAGGGCGAGTCCTTGGGAACCTCGGCGCGGTCGGCCAGCACCGCAATGGACCAGACCGTCTTCCGGTCGACCACGACGGCCTCGCCGTTCTTCACCGTGACATCGACGCTGAAATAGCCCACGTCCTGAACCGTTGGGAACAGCGTCACCAGCCGGTCGTCGCCTGCGGGAATCGAAACGGGCTTGACCGCCGTACCGGCAACACGGCCCTGAAAATCTGTCAACGCGACGGACAGCGTTCCTTCCAACGGGGTCGCCACCGCATTGTGCAGCCGCAGTTGAAGCTCAATGGTGTCGCCCGCCTGGAGCACGCGCGCACTGGCGTCGAGCGCTGTCACCAGCACCTCGCCGGGAGCCTTGAACGCCGGGGCGATGAGGAAGAGCGCCGTAACAAGCAGGCGGTTGAAGCGTTTCATGTGTTCGGCACTCCTGTGATGCGACCGTTTCCATCATTCTATCCCCCACCGTTCCACGGCGCAATGCCATGTCAGCGGTGGACCGTTCGGGCGCAACGGAACGCGCCGGGTCCGGCCGCCAACGGCCCGCAAATGCCGAACCGCCCCCCGGACAGGTCCGGGGGGCGGTTTTCATCACTGCGTTTCGCCGGGGGTCACTGGCTGTTGAGCAGGCTCAGCAGCGCCACACTGTGGTTGACGGGCGCCTCGGTCGGATACTTGCTGAAGGCGACGTGGCCGTCCAGATACAGGACGTTGGAGCCGCCGGGCACATGGTTGAAGTCCGAGGCCTTCGCCGACACCACGTCCATCATGAGGAAGATCTCGCTTTGCGCCTTCGCGCTGCCGCCCGCGTTGTTGATGTCCGTGATGAGAAAGCGTTCGATGCCCTCGCGAAGCCGGTAGATGGTGGTGCCGCCGCCGTTTCCGTAGCCGGCATCAACCGTCACATCCTTGTCCAGGCCGGTCTTGACCGCGGCCAGTCCGGCGGCGTCGTTCCATCCGCCGAGCGTGGGGCCGAACATGGCCGTAATCCATTTGAGAATCTGGCCCGCCGCATTCGTGTAGCCCGTCGGCGGCGTAATGCCGTAAAGGGCGAAAATGCCCGCCATGCTCTCGGGGGTGTCCGTGTCCTGCACCCTGTCCAGCATGTATCCCAGGTAGGTGTAGCAGTAGGTGGCCTTCCATGTCTCATAGCCGGGGTCGCGGAACTGGAGAATGCTGGTGCCGTCCTCGCGCTTCATGTCCTCGACTTTTAGGCGCGCGCTGGACGGGCACACGAACAGCTTGTCATCGGAAAGATACTCGGGATAAATGGCGTTTGTGTCGGGGCAGGTAAAGAAGCCGGGGACTCCCTTGCCCTGGGGATTCAAGGGCGGGAATTTCTGGCTGCCCGATTCGTTGGCGTACATCTTGAAGGTCAACCCCATCTGCTTGAGGTTGTTTTGGCAACTCGAGCGGCGGGCCGCCTCGCGGGCCCGCGCCAGCGCCGGCAGCAGGATGGCTGCCAGGATGCCGATGATGGCGATCACCACCAGCAGTTCAATCAACGTGAAACCTGTTTTTCTCTTGACCATGCGTATTACTCCTTGGGTGGGGCCAGTCCGCCGATTTGCATACTACCGGTATTTCATCTGGCGAGACATGGCTTTACTTGATTAGTATACCACGCTTTTTGGTAATCGATTTCTTCGATCTGTATTGGATGGACCTCTTTGGATGGCGCCACCGCGCCTCTTGCGGGGCAAAGCCAAGGCCGACGCGACGTGTGGCCGCGCCGGCCTTGTATTATCCGCTGCGGAAAGCCTACTGGAGATTGCCGCTCAGTATCTGCACCATGCCCTTGGAAAGGGGGCTGTCGGTGCCGTACCGGATGAATTCCACGTGGCCGTCCATGTAGAGTACGTTGGAACCGCCGGGAATATGGTTCATCATGTCCGGCCGCGCCGAGGAAACATCATCCCACATGATCCAAATCGAGCTCTGGGCCTTGGCCGAGGCGCCCGGATTGTTGATGTCGGTGATGAAGAAGCGCTCAATGCCCTCGCGCAGGCGGTAAATGGTGCCGTAGTCCTTGTCATAGGCCGTCAGGTCCGTCTTCGGGGTGCTTTGGGCCCATAGCAGGAAGGTGCCCACATTTGGGTCCGCCAGATTCAGGTCCGCAATGGTGACCGTGGAGAGTTGTGGCCCCGTTGCGGGATTGGCAAAGATGACGCTGTCGCTCAGCGCCCAGCCCCAGTAGTTGTACGACTGGGCGCTGATTTCGCAGGGGGCAATGCCGTTCTTCGGGTCATCGCCAATATGCCAGCCGTCGGTGTTCTGGCCCGAATCGGACGGGCAAATCAGCACTTTGATGTCCGACAGGTATTCGGGATACACGGCATTTCCCTGGAAGAAGGTGTCCACGGGGAAAGAACCACCGCCGACCGGCTGGTCGCAGAGTTCACCGCTGTGATAATGCATGGGCGGGAATTTCTGGCTGCCCGACTCGTTCCCGTACATTTTGAAGACCAAACCCAGCTGCTTGAGGTTGTTTTGGCAGGAGGCCCGGCGTGCCGATTCCCGCGCCCGCGCCAGCGCGGGAAGCAAGATGGCCGCCAGGATGCCGATGATGGCGATCACCACCAGCAACTCAATCAACGTGAAACCGGTACTTTTCTTCATCATTATGAAAACTCCGTTTGGTTGGGACTCTCCGCCAATGCGCATACTACGGGCACACTTTCTTGGCGAAAAGCACTTTGCCCTTCAATAATACCCTGAATGGTAATCGATGTCAAGAAGTTCCAGATTGGATGAACCAATGCGGGCGCAACAGGCATTTTGGGGGCCACCGCAAGCGTTTCCAAGGCTGTGCCCTTGGCATGGCTTCGCCGTCTGTACTAAGATGAACCGGCTCCACAAAGGAGCGTGTTATGGACCTGTCCC
>CAIUWO010000448.1 GCA_903902895.1 Candidatus Hydrogenedentota bacterium
ATCGCGCGGGACCT
Organism: Candidatus Hydrogenedentota bacterium; assembly: GCA_903902895.1. GTDB lineage: Bacteria > Hydrogenedentota > Hydrogenedentia > Hydrogenedentales > CAITNO01 > CAITNO01. The sequence continues at coordinate 15 of CAIUWO010000448.1, forward strand.
TCGACCAGGTAGTCGCCGTCCATCGACAGCACGAACCACGAGCAGCCGAGAAAATTCAGATCGATCTCGGTGTCCTTGGGCAGATCGAAACTGCCCCGGAACGCGACGTGGTAGTCCGCATCGTCGGCTTTCACGTTGGGACACCACATGGGCCGCCCCAGCGCGGAATTGGCCGCAGCTTGGACCGTTCCCGCAAACAGGGCCGTCGAAAGGGCCATGAATACCAGCATGTTTCTCATTGCTTTGCCTCTCCATTAATGCGCCATGCAAAGCGGTGCGCCGTGCGCGCATCGCCGGGGGTGTCCAGGGGAAGGGTGTAGGTGATGTCCCAGGTTTGGGTTGCCGCGTCAAAGTCGGCCTGCCACCAGTCGTGCCCCACGGCGGAGGACTGGTCCACCTTTGTGAGCGTTCCATCGTCGCTCTTGGTATAGAGCGAGAAACAGTGGTTCGCCTTCGCGCCGCATATGGTGACCGGCGTGTAGCCGACGCCGCCGGTGACGGTGAACTCGGCCTGTTCTCCCTTGTCGGCGGTGATGCGGACCGGCCAGGTTTGCTCGACTTGGCCGATGGTCGCCTCCACGGAGACATTCGCGCCCACGGCCTCGCGGAGCGTCAGTGCCCACGGCTCGGCGTTTGCCTTCAACGCGGCGACCATGTTCTGGTTGGGCCCGTAGTAATCATCCGCTCTCTGCGGTAGCACCAGAAACTCTATTTGCGCCTCCACAAAGTCACCCTCTTCAAGACGGTCCATGTCCTTGGGCGGGGACAGTTCCACGAGCGCGCCTTTCCATCCGTCTTCTGCGCCGTACACGGAATAGCACGGCACGGGGCAGTCCCTGCCGCCCAGTTGCGCCTTCCACGCGCGGACGATGAACGCCTTGTCGCCCAGCGCGCCCTGGTCGCCTTCGGGGAAGGGACGCGGCGTATCCTTGTTAACCTCATACATCCCGACCCACGGGAAATCGCCGACCAGCGTCTCGCCGCGGCGGCTGTAGCTGCGGCCGCCCTTTTCGGGTTCCCATATTTCGTCGAGCCCCTTGATCGTGCCCCGCGCCATGCGCCGGAACGAAATGTCGTTGTAGCGGTCCGCACCGAGTTGGAAGAAGGCCAGTCGGTCGATGTCGCCCACCGGTTTGGTCACGCGGTAGCGCAGCGTGTAGAGGGCGCGGACATAATCGTCCACGCGCCAGGTCTGCGTGCGCACGCGGGACTGGATTGCGCCGTCGGGCGTTTCGCCCGCATAGGTCACATCGGAGGTGACGGGGCCGTAGCTGCTGTAGAGGGTCTTCTGCCGCCGCAGATACTGGCGCTTGGGCTGATCTTTTAGAAAGAGCGTCAGGAAATCGCAGCCACCCACGTTGTGCGTCCAGCTCCACTGCGTCTTGGGTGTCTTACCCATGCCCCAGACCATCAGCGGGCGGATGTCGTCCACCATCGACCGTGTCAGGTTCACATCGGGGTCGTAGGTGATGCTCTCGCCGAAGGAGCCGATGGCCATCTCATCCCACAACTGGTTGCCGCCGTAACCGACGAGGCACAACTGCGCGTGCGACACGGCGGGCACGCCGCCCCAGAAGCCGTAGGCGAGGTCGAACTCGAAATCGAGCGGCGCATTCGGCGCCGCGTCGAGCATGGTGAGCCCGTGGAACCAGCACGGCGTGGTGTGCCAGTTCTTGGAGACCTGCACGGGCAGGCCAAGCGGCCAGCCTTCCGTGTCGCGCAGCACGGGCGACATGCCCGTGACGGGAAAACTGCCCCCCGCCTTGGCGAAGTTAAGGCGGACCGTGGCCGGTGCGGTGCCGGTGTTGTCCACGGCCACGCGCACCCGTTCCATCGTGTTGATGTCGTTGTTGTCGCCCAGGAGGATCTGCCACCAGCCCTTCACCGGGTCGTAGGAGCCCTCCAACGGTCCCGTATAGGGCGCCATACCTTCGGCGCTCACCTGCAGCACGCCGCCGGTGGACGCGGCCATCTGCCGCACCTCGTGCAGTGCCGCGGCGCGCACGTCCAGGGAGGGCACGACCACGCAGGCAAAGGTCTGCTGCGCGGGCGCGCGGAAGGTGAACGGCGCGCTTTCGACAAGCAGGCGCCCGTCCTCCCCGCGCCGCGCGCGCTGCCCCACGCCGGGGATGCACAGCAGCGCAATGCCTTCGCCCCTCTCGTTGCGCATCAGGATCGCACGGTCGCTTTTTTCCGCGGCGGGCTGCCAGGCATCGTCCGCGCCGAGCGTCTCAACAATGGGATAGGTATCGGGCACCTTGACCATGGCGGCGAAGTTCACGTCTTTCCGCTCCGACGAGGGCAGCGCCGGTATTTCACGCCAGTCGAATTTAGCCTCCAGTGACAACCGGTCGGGCCAGCAGTAGCCGTCAATCCAGGCACTCGCGCCCTCCAGGCCCGCGCCGGACGCCTGTCCGCCAATCTGCGTCACCGGAAACTGAAACTGTTGCAGGTATTTGCCCACATGCTGCAAGCGCATCTGGTCCGGCGTGCCCGCGCCGGAAACCATCGGAAAGGCGTGTCCGTTCCAGACCACGGCCAGGTCGATCTCGGCGTTGGGCAACCGGTTCAAAAGCTCGTTGCCCTGCACCGCCGCATGCAACGGCTTCTCGGACGGAGGCACCGGACCCAGCCGCGTGACCCGCCCGTTCGACGCGTCCACCAGCATGGCGTAACGGTTCGTCTGCACCGCGTAGCGGATGACGGGGTCCTGCTCATCGCGCCGCCAGCCGTAGGGGTAATAGCCAAAGGTGAAGTCGTCCGCGTGGACCAGCGCGTCGGCGGGCACCGGCGCGGCCGGGGCCGGGAGCATTGAAAACAATGCCAACATGGCGGAGGGAAACATTGAAAGCAGGGGGTGCATAGTCGTTGCTGTCATGAGACGCTTTTCCCGGGGTTGTTGTACTGCTGTATCGCGGCAGACAGTATACAGAACGGGAAGGAATGTGGGACACCCGTTGTCATTCCGACTTTAGAATGGGAACTTGCCCTCACATCTACGCAACCCCGGGCGGCACAATGCTTTCATGGTTGCCGCCGTGGGTGCCGGGGCGTCTCCCCAGGGTCAAAAGACGAACGTGGACTTCTTTTCCCATCGACACGCCACCAGCTTTCAGGGAAAATCCAGACTGAGCTCTTCGCCTTTTTGAATTGAGACATCCCGGAATGACCGGACGATCTTCTCGCCTTCCTTCGTTTCGACAGCAACACATGCTGTGTATTGTCCCGGCCGCACATTATCAAGGCGATACTGGTAGTCCTCCTTGCTCGCACGGACTTGCTGCCATTCACCGTATTCGGCGGCAGTGGCCTGTTCGTCATAGACAAATTCAGCTGAAAACGTGCTCTGGGATCCTTGTGGAAGCAAATATACCATGGCCCGGCTTTCGTTCTCGTGCTGCGGGACAACCCCGCGTATAGCGGCGGTGCCGCCAATTTCAATACTGGTCTCCGTGGTTTGCCCGGACAGCACTTGCGCGTGGCACACTCTGTGGTTGCGACAATTCCAGAACGCCGTTCCCGCAACATAGCGTAAGGATGCGGTTACCGTAACATCGTAACTCCCGGGGGCCAGCGAGAACTCATAGGTGGTCGCTGGATCTCCCCGTCCGCCTGGATCGTATGGCGGGGTTCCGTCAAACATGTTCTGAATGTAGGGCGTGATTGGATAGGTTTTGCCTATTTCACCCGCGGGCCAACACATGATGTCGCAGGCACCGATATTTGTGCTTTCTATCATCCCCGTATATACGAGGTTCATTTTCAGGACGCCTTTGGGTTCCAGCAACAGTTCAACTTCGGTGGTGGTCGCTGAGCCGACCGAAAGGTCCATGTGCTGAGACAGCCCATAGTCCGGGGCATAGGCCGTAAGCGCTACGGTCCCTTGTTGCACGTCCTTTATTGTGAACCGTCCGGCACCATCCACCTTTCCGGCACCCTTAGCCAACGCAATCTCGGACAGTTGGCCTTCCATGGGCCAGGACTCTTCGCCCCATGATGCGTTCACCTTGGCGAGAAATACGCGCGCATCGGCAATGGGCTGGCGCGTTGTTTTGTCCAAGACAACGCCCGTGATCTGACCGCGCCGCGATTTCAGCAGTACGATCCTGGTGTCTTCGGCGCCGACCGCAACGTTCTTTTCGGTGGCGGGTTCGTAGCCGTCGCACACGCAGTGCACATCCACGCGCTCCTTGTCGGTCATCGCACCCATGCTGGCTATCTGAAACCGCCCCCTTGCATCCGTGGGCGCCGATGCAATGCCGAGGGGGGAGTCGGCCTCCACGGGACCTACGTGTGACACCCAGACACTTGCCCCGGGTACAGGCTTTCTGCCCTCATCGACAACCGTGCCCGACAGGTTCAGGCTGTTGTCCCAGGGAAGCACCAATTCATACCCGGTCACCTGCTGCCCCTCCACCAGGTCCAGCGTGGCCAGGGGTTCACTCAAGCTCCCCAGCCTCATGTCCTGTTTCCACTTCCGTACCACGGACGTGGGGCTCATCACGGCCATTACCCCATAGGAGTCCGCATTCAATGGGCCGATTTCAAAGCGGCCATCATCGACCGTGGGGTCGGAGATCGTCTTTTCATAGCCGAGCCGCATGACGACAACGCTGATGTCGCGCACCGGCTGTCTTTTCGCATCAAGGACCAGTCCGGAAATGGACGCGGCCTTCCGCATCAGGATTTCCAGCCTTGACACGCCCGCCTTTGGAAGCCGGCGTTTCTCTTGATACGAAAAGTAGCCCTTGAGATCGACCAGCAGCATCACATCGACATCATACGCCGTGGACGCCAGACTAAATGTGCCTTCCGCGGTGGTGGACATGGACACCGTGGAGGTCCCGGCAGGAGGGGAAATGCCTGGTATGATGCCCAGCGGAACCAGCCGCACCTTTGCCCCGGCAATGGGCTCCCTGCGCGTGTTTATCACCATGCCGGACACCGTCGCGGTCTCCTGCTGCTGCGGAGCCACCGCAGGGACGGTGCTTGGCTGTGGCTTTGGCGAGAAGGGATCGTCGGCTCCGGTCTGGCGGGTGGCGACAATCGGCTCCGGCGGTACCACGACCTTGTCTGCCTTGTGCGGAAAGACAATAACGCACACTGCCGCGCACGTAATTAGCACGGCGAATATTGCCAGTGCTGCCGTCAACCGCCACGCATGCCGGTTAAACCCTCTGTTTCCCGGCTTCTCCTTCGTCTCCATCCCAATTCCTCCCGAATTGCCAGTATGGATAAGCACGAACCGCAACCCATGACCACTTTGGGCCTACTGAGCCGAAATAGCACCGCAGGTTGAGACGGGTCGCAGTTCCTCGACTTCCAGCTATACCGACAGTACAATAGCATGAATGTTGGACTCCATGAACACCGAAATTCTCTCGACGCTCGGCTCCGGCGTCGTGCTTGGGCTTTCCGCCGGGCTTACGCCCGGGCCGCTGCTCACGCTTGTGGTCGCGCAGTCAGTGCGACACG
>CAIUWO010000449.1 GCA_903902895.1 Candidatus Hydrogenedentota bacterium
GCGCGACCGAAAAGAACTGCTTGCCCTCGACGACGGCTGGCGCAGCCTGTGCCTTTCCGCCAAGACCGGACTGGTTACAGAGGCCGAGGTGGCCGGGGCCGGGACCAACCCGGACCTGCAGTACACCGCCGACGCGTTCTACGCGGCCCGCGCGGGGTTTCGCCATGACCTGAAACTCTTTCTCCAGTATCTTCTCGGCGCGGGCAGAACGCTGCCCGGGTCGAACGGAGAAGAAACCCTTCATGACGCCTGAGATGGTAAAGAAGCGCCGCATCACCGAGATGGGGCGGCTTGAAGCCTGGCTTTCGCAGGGCAGGGGCTCGTTCCATATCGAGAACCTGCGCATCATGCGCACGCTGCTCGTGTTCATGCTGACGACGCTCCATCTGCGGCGGCGCGGCGAACGCAACGCGCAGACCCCCGTGCTGCGCCGCATAACCGTGCCGCTGCGCGGCCTGCCCGCCGCCTTTGAAGGCTACACGCTGCTGCACCTGTCCGACCTGCATCTGGACGGCGTGGCCGGGCTGGGCGCGCGTCTGGCGAAGATGCTGGACCCGCTCAGGCCGGACCTGTGCGTGATGACCGGCGACTACCGCTTTGAGATTGACGGCCCCTGCCGGCCGGCGTGCCGGGAAATGGCGGAACTGCTCCCCTGCATTCACGCGGGGGACGGGGTCATGGCCGTGCTCGGCAACCATGACTTCTATGACGAGGCGGAGGCGCTCACCGCCATGGGCGCGCGCATGCTGCTCAACGAATCCGCCGTGGTGCGGCGCGGCGATGACTGCCTCTGGATCGCCGGTGTGGACGACCCCCACTACTACGGCACGGACGACCTCGGCGCGGCCCTCGCCGGAGTGCCCGCCCGGGCGGCAATCGTGCTGCTGGCGCACTCGCCCGAACTCTATCGCGAGGCGGCCGCGCGCGGGGTGGCCCTGTACCTTTGCGGCCACACCCACGCGGGCCAGATCGTGCTGCCGCTGCTGGGCGCGCCGCTGGTCAACGCGAACTGCCCCCGCAGCATGGCCGCGGGACTCTGGCGCTTTGAAGACATGACTGGTTTCACCTCCGCCGGAACGGGCGCCTCCCTGGTGCCCGTGAGGTTCTGTTGTCCCGGCGAGGTCGTGCTGCTCACCCTGACGCGCGATGATCACTTGGAAGCAACCACCGAAAGGGATTGACCATGAGCCCCAAGAAAATCTCTGCCGCGAAGCCCTCCGGCCCTGTCGACCCGCTGGAGGAGGCCGTGTTCCGCCATGCGCGGCACAGCCTCGCGCTGTCCACCGCGCGGCTGTCCCCCGAGCAGGCGCTGCTGGCGCTCTCGCTGGCGGTGCGCGACCGGGTCACCGACCGGATGCTGGACACCGACGCCCGCCATGCAACCCGCGCGGGGAAACATGTCAGCTACCTTTCCATGGAATTTCTCATGGGACGGTCCCTGCGCAACAACATCATCAACCTGGGGCTGGAGAGCGAGTGCGCCGAACTGCTCGGCCGCCAGGGCATCGCCATGGGCGACCTGGAGGAGATAGAACCCGATGCCGCCCTGGGCAACGGGGGCCTCGGGCGGCTGGCCGCCTGCTATCTGGACTCCATGGCCACGCTGGACCTGCCCGGAACGGGCTATGGCATCAATTATGAATACGGACTCTTCCGCCAGCGCATTACCGACGGCGAACAGCGCGAGCTGCCGGACCAGTGGATGGAGGCCGGAACGCCCTGGGAGATTGCCCATCCGGACGAGGCCCTCTTCATACCCCTCTACGGGCGCGTCGAGGACGGCACCGACCGGCACGGCAGTTACAATCCCATGTGGATGGACTGGATGCTCATCAAGGGGCTGCCCCACGACATGCCCGTGGTGGGATTCGGCGGCGGCACGGTCCTGAAACTGCGCCTATTCTCCGCAAAGGCGTCCCACGAGTTCGACATGCGCATCTTCAATGAGGGCGATTTCTTCCGGGCCGTCGAGCAGAAAATCGCCTCGGAAACCGTCTCCAAGGTGCTCTATCCCACCGACATGTTCGAGTCGGGACGCGAACTGCGCCTGGTCCAGGAGTACTTCCTCGTGGCCTGCGCCCTGCGCGACATCCTGCGCCGCTTCGCCCTGCTGAAAAAGGACTTCACCGAACTGCCCCGGTACGCCGCCATACAGATGAACGACACCCACCCCTCGCTGGCCGTCGCCGAACTGATGCGCGTGCTCGTCGATGAAAACGGCCTGCCCTGGGAGGCCGCCTGGGACATTACCACGAACACCCTGGCCTACACCAACCACACGCTCATGCCCGAGGCCCTCGAGACATGGCCGGTCAACCTGCTGGAAAAGGTTCTGCCCCGGCATTTGCAGATCATCTACGAAATCAACCGGCGCTTCCTGGACAACGTGGAACTGCGCTGGCCCGGTGACGAAAAACGTGCCGCCGGGTTGTCCGTCATCGGCGAGACCGGCCGCAAGCACGTGCGCATGGCCAATCTGGCCATCATCGGCAGCCATTCCACAAACGGCGTCGCGCCCCTGCACTCCGGGCTGATCACCACCCGCCTCGTGCCCGACTTCTACGCGCTGTGGCCGGAGCGCTTCGGCAACGTCACCAACGGCGTCACCCCCCGCCGGTGGCTGCTCTCGGCGAACCCCGGACTGAGCCGGGTCATCACCGAGGCCATCGGCGACAAATGGCCCGTTGAAACCGACGGCCTCAAGGCGCTGGAGAATTTTGCCGCGGACGGCGCCTTCCTGCAGAAGATTCGCCGCGTGAAGCGCGAGAACAAGGAGGCGCTCGCCAAAATTATCCATGAAACCATCGGCCTCGACGTCAACCCCGCCGCCCTGTTTGATTTCCAGGTCAAGCGCATCCACGAGTACAAGCGGCAACTGCTGCACCTGATGGCCGTGGCGCACGATTACCTGCGCATCGTGGACGACGGCATCACGCCCGCCGCGCCCCGCGTGCACCTCTTCGCCGGGAAGGCCGCGCCCGGATACCTCATCGCGCGGCGCACCATCCATCTCATCAACCAGGTGGCCCGCATTGTCAACGCCGACCCCCGCGCCGCCGAATGGCTCCGCGTCGTCTTCCTGCCCGACTACCGGGTCAGCCTTGCCGAGAGGATTATCCCCGCCGCCGACCTCAGCGAGCAGATATCCATGGCCGGCACCGAGGCCTCCGGTACGAGCAACATGAAACTCGCCATCAACGGCGCCCTTACCCTGGGCACCATCGACGGCGCCAACATCCAAATCCGCGACTGCGCCGGTGCCGAAAATTTCTTCGCCTTTGGCCTGAGCACCGACGAGATCGCCCAAATCCATGCGCATGGCGGTTACAACTGCCGGCACGCCCTCGCCTCGTCCGCCGCGGCGTCGCGCGTGATGGCCGCCTTTGCCTGCGGGCGTTTCTCCCCCGGCAACCCCTCCTCCACCAGCTGGGTATGGGAACTGCTCGTCGACCACGGCGACCAGTACCTGCACCTGGCCGATTTCGACGACTACCTGCGCGCCCGCGCCGCCGCCGAGGCCGCATGGCTCGACCAGGACGCATGGACCCGCATGTCCCTGCTCAACACCGCCCGCATGGGCTACTTTTCCAGCGACCGCGCCATCCGCGAATACGCCAAGAATATCTGGGGCATGGAGCAATCTCGCTAAGCCAAAGCGCATGCTGGCGCGAATTGGGACAAAGCAGGCGGATTTCGCGTGGCGCACCGTTTTTCGCGCCGCGTTTTCCGTGTCTCTTCCGTTTCATCCTGCCCATCCTGTTCAGCGATGCCAATATGCCTTCTGCCCTCGTCCATACTACTATGTCCCAAAAGCGTCGCAAGCCTGGGTGATTTCATGCAGCGTGGAGCGGAAATTCCTGTCTTCCCATCTTCCCTGCGTCTTCGCGCCTTGGCGGCTTTGCGTGAACCCCGCCCTATCCCCTCCATCCCCCTTATCCCTGTCAATATGCCTTCTGCCCTCGGCCGTGTAAGCCCGTGCGCTTCCGCGGTCAAAATGCTTCTTCCTTGGGTGCGCCGCGCCCGTGCAAACAATAGCGTGGAACACGCGCCTTGCTGTAAACTCTCACGGGAAACATAAGGCAAGAGACCGCTTTCCTTCTTTCTGCAAGAAGCCATGACGAGCGAAAGCCGTCTCAAAGGAGAATGGCCCGTGTCCTATTGCAGCAAAGCGGCAGATGCCTTGAAAGTGGCAAGGCCGGACAGTCTTGCGTCAAACGCACCCACATGATGAGGTTCCGGGACGGAGGTGTTTCATGACCCGCCCCGCCCGGGGCGGTGATGGAATTGGCCGTCAAGGCGGCGGGCGCGTCCGGCGCCCGGGGCGGGGATGATTATGGCTGCCGGTCATTTCATATCCTGGGTTACCGTCATCTGGGCGATGACCGCATCGGCCTGTCTGGTGCTCGCGCTGATCCACCTGAGGGTCTGGTGGCGGCGCCGGGATGCATTGGCGCACGCGCTCTTTGCGCTGATGGCGGTGTCGACCACGTTTTCGGCCTGCTGCGAGTTGTGGATGATGTGGTCGGCGTCCGTGGTGGAATTCGGCGCGATCCTGCGGTGGCTGCATGTGCCTGCCTGGATACTCATAATTGCGACCGTGGGCTTCGTGCGGCTTTACCTCCGGGCGGGCCGGCCATGGCTGGCCTGGACGGTCTGCGGCGTGCGCACACTGTCGCTCATCCTCGACTTTTCCCTCCACCCCAATATCAACTACCGGGTGATCACCGCCCTGGACCACATCCCGTTTCTCGGCGAACCCGTCTCCGTCGCCGTGGGCGTGCCCAGTCCCTGGATGCTGGTCGGCCAGTTGAGCCTGTTGCTTTTTGTGGTCTTTAACGTGGATGCCGCGCTGTCCGTCCGGCGCCGGGGTGACCGGCGCACGGCGTGGCTCTTGGGTGGAAGCATTGCCTTTTTTGCCGCGGCCAGCACGGGCCAGATCATCCTGTCTCTGTGGGGAATTGTGCCCATGCCGCTCACGATAAGCCTCTTCTTTCTGGCCATTGTCGCGGCGATGGGTTTCGAACTGAGCGATGACATGCTCCGGGCCGTGCAACTGTCGGACGAGCTTCGCGAGAGTGAGGAGCGGCTGGGCCTGGCGGCCGATGCCGCGGGCGCCGGGTTCTGGTCCTGGGACTTCAGGACGGGACGGATATGGGCCACGGAAAAGGCGCGCACGCTGTACGGCTTTGGGCCCTCGGAAGAGATCGCCTATTCCACATTTCTCGGCAGAATCCACCCCGATGACCGCGAACGGGTTCACCGCGACGCGCAGCGCGCCTTTCAGGAGGCGGCGGATTTTCGCTCCGAATACCGGGTGCTGCTGCCGGATGGAGACGTCCGGTGGATCAAGGCCCAGGCACGGGTGGTTCCGAATCCGCAGGGCGGTCCGGACCGCATGATGGGGGTGGCCATAGACATCAGCCTGCGCAAGCAGCAGGAAGGGGAGACGGCGTCGCTGCGCTTTGAACTGGTGCATCTTGGCCGGGTCCTGTCGATGAGCGAGCTTTCCACCACGCTTGCGCACGAGATTAACCAGCCGCTGGGGGCCATCCTGAACAATGCCTCCGCGGCCGCCCTGTTGCTGCATAAGGCGCGGGACAATGGGGAGGAGATCGATATGATTGTGGCCGACATCATCCAGGATGCCAAGCGGGCGGGCGATGTTATCCGCAAGGTGCGGGGAATCGTCAGGAAGGCCGAGGTGAATTTTGAACCGCTGCACGTGAACACCCTGATCGGGGAGGTCGTGGCGCTGTTTCAAAACACCATCGGCATGAACGGTGTCACCGTTCAGATCACGCCCAATCCGGAGCTTCCGCGGGTCAGGGGGGACCGGGTTCGTCTGCAGCAGGTGCTGGTCAATCTCTTTTCCAATGCAATGGACGCAATGCGCGACAGCAGTGCAAAGACACTGACCTTTCGTTCCGCACTGGAACCCCCCGGGCTGGTCACCGTGAGTGTCAGTGATTCCGGGGCGGGACTGGGCCCCGCGGTGAAAGACCGGGTGTTCACTCCGTTTGTCACGACCATGAAGGACGGGCTGGGGATGGGACTGCGCATCTGCCGCACCATCATTGAGGAGCACGGCGGCCGCATTTGGGCGGAGAACAATCCCGATGCCGGCGCCGTGTTTCACTTTTCCCTCAGGGTCTGGAGCGAGGAAACCGCATGAGCCGCAGCGAATCCGTGGTCTATGTCGTCGAGGACGACCCGTCGTTCCGAAAAAGCCTCGAACGGCTGCTCCGGGCCTCGGGGTTTGAGGCCGTCACCTTCGAATCGGCAACCGCCTTTCTGGCGCAACCGTGCGACCGGCGGCCAGCCTGTCTCCTTCTTGATGTCATGCTGCCCGACATCGACGGGCTGAATCTTCAGCGGGAACTGACCGCGCGGGGAAGCCGCCTGCCCGTTGTGTTCATGACCGGCCACGGCAGCATTCCCATGGGCGTTCAGGCCATGAAGCAGGGCGCCGTGGATTTCCTCCCCAAGCCCTTTGAGGCGGCGGAGCTCAGAAAAGCCATCCTCAGCGCCCTGGAACGGGACGCGCAGAACCGCGCGCGGGAGGCGCAGGAGGAGCGCGTCCAGTCTTTGGTGGAAACGCTGACGCCCCGGGAAAAGGAGGTCCTGCGCTGGGTCATCACCGGCAAACTCAACAAGCAGATCGCCATCGCCCTGGGCACGGCGGAAAAGACCGTCAAGGTCCACCGGGGCCGCGTCATGCAGAAGTTGGGCGTGCTGTCCGTGGCGGAACTCGTTCGGCTGGCAGAGCAAGCGAATATCCCCCCCGCCGTTTAGGGGTTCTTCCCAAGCCTCAAGAATGTGGGGCAGGCATTCCTGCCTGCCATCCAGGCGCCTCCAGTAGCGCCCCTCCCCGGCGTATTGGACCAAGGTCCAATAGACGGAGCCCTCTTTTTCGCCCATACTGCAAAGGCTGAGAGGGTCTATGAACACGCCCAATACACATTGTTATATCGTTGACGATGACCTTTCCTTCGGCAGGTCGCTCAAGCGCTTGTTGAATGCCGGGGGCATGGCGGCGGACTGCTTTTCTTCCGCCCAGTCTTTTTTGGATTCTGTGCATCCCGGCCAAAGGGGCTGCGCCATTGTGGATGTTCACATGCCTGGCATGGACGGGTTTGGGCTGATGGAAAAGATGCGGTTCCTGCACTATGTCATGCCCGTGATCATGGTCACTGGGCAGACCCAGGCGGACACGCGCGATTTGGCCATGGCCAGGGGCGCCGCGGGTTTTCTGCAAAAACCGTTCAGCGCCGAATCCTTGCTGGAATTGATTGCACAGGATGCGGGCGATATTGACCACCCTTGAACAGCCGAGGCAGTTGCGCCTGTTCTTGCGGAATAGGGTGGGTGCGGACCATGTTGCTGTCAATGGTAAATGCATCTCCTTAACAGGAAGAACTGTTGATTGGCGCCGGGGAGGCGACATGTATGGGTTTGGGTAAACGACAGGGCTGGGCTGGGTCAAACGGCCCTTTGTGCCCTGCGGCGGCGCGGCGGTCGTGCGCTCGCAGGCGGGCGGTATTGAATATAGGCTGGACAAACCGTGTTCGTTCCAGGTCGAGCAACAACAAAGAGAGGAGATGTGAATGATGAAACTTAGACTTGTGGCGCTGGCCCTGGTGCTGGCATGGGGCGTCGTTGCCACGGCGCAGGCGGCCGACACGGCCGCGGCCCCGGCCAAGAAGCCGAATATCGTGATTATTTGGGGCGACGACATAGGCCAGTCCGATATCAGCGTCTACTCGCACGGCCTGATGGGCTTCAAGACGCCCAACATCGACCGTGTCGCCAAGGAAGGCGTGATGTTCACCGACTACTACGCCGAGCAGAGCTGCACGGCGGGGCGTTCGTCGTTCATCACCGGCCAGTGCGGCCTGCGCACGGGCAACACCAAGGTAGGCATGCCCGGCGCGGCGCAGGGCCTACAGTTCCGCGACGTGACCATCGCCGAGTTGCTCAAGGCCCAGGGTTACGCCACGGCCCAGTTCGGCAAGAACCATTTGGGTGACCGGAATGAATTCCTGCCGACCGTCCATGGGTTCGACGAGTTCTACGGCGCGCTCTACCACTTGAACGCTTCCGAAGAGCCGGAACAGCGGGACTACCCTAAAGACCCGGCGTTTCTTGCCAAGTTCGGCCCGCGCGGCGTGCTGGACTGCAAGGCCACGGACGTGGACGACCCGACGGTTGACCCGCGCTTCGGCAAGGTCGGCAAGCAGACCATCAAGGACACGGGCGCGCTGACCAAGAAGCGGATGGAGACCTGCGATGATGACTTTGCGGAACGGTCGGTGGACTTCCTCAAACGGCAACACGCGGCCGGCAAGCCCGTGTTCCTGTGGGTGAACTTCACGCACATGCACTTCCGCACC
>CAIUWO010000450.1 GCA_903902895.1 Candidatus Hydrogenedentota bacterium
ATGGAAAGGATTAGGCGGGGCAAGTCTTTTTGTCTTATCCTGTCCATCCTGTTCATCCATGTTAAGATCGCTGTTTACGGACGATTTCCCAGGCCGACAGGCGAGGGCGCCTGTCCCACATTTTTCGTGCCTTCATCGCTGATTCGAACAGATACGGAGTAGCAATCATGCGTATCAGAGCAATCCTTGTTGCCGCCATCCTGACGGCACTGCTATGCGGCATCGCCGCGCAGGCGGCGGAGAGGCCGGCCGGCATGAAGCAGGTCAAGGCGTATTACGAGAAGGGGCGCTTTGGCGCATGGCCGGCGAACTTCGGCATCTGGAACTGGGACAACGAAATCCTGGTGGGGTTCAGCCGCGGATTCTACAAGGACCTCGGTCCCAAGCTGCACAACATCGACCGGCAGAAGCCGGAGGAGCATCTGCTCGCGCGCAGCCTGGACGGCGGCGAGAAGTGGAGCATCGAGAACCCGGCCGAAAAGGGCTATCTGATTCCGCAGGGCAAGGGCGCACTGCACGGCACCGAGCTGCCGGGCGTGCCCATTCCGCCGCTGATGGACTGCCCCGGCGGCATCAACTTTCAGCACCCCGACTTCTGCATGACGCTGCGCATGTCCAACATCGGCGGCGGCGTGTCGCGTTTCTTCTATTCCTACGACCGGGGGCACAACTGGGAGGGGCCGTTCCGGCTGCCCGACTTTGTGCCCCACGGCACGGCCGCGCGCACCTGCTACCTGGTGGACGGCGCGCACGGATGCACCCTGCTGCTGACCGCATCCAAGCGCGACGGCGACGAGGGGCGCCCCATCTGCGTGCGCACCCGTGACGGCGGCAAAACCTGGGACTTCCTGTCGTTCATCGGCGACGAGCCGAAGGGCTACGCGATCATGCCGTCGGCGGTGCGGCTCTCCCCCACCGAGATTTACACGGTCATCCGCAGGCGCGACTTCAACCGGGCCTGGCTCTCGGCCTATGCGTCGCACGACAACGGACTCACCTGGGAGAAGTGCGCGGACCCGGTCGCCGACACGGGCGAAGGCGGCAACCCGCCCAGCCTGCTGAAACTGAAAGACGGCCGGCTCAGCCTGGTCTACGGCGTGCGCCGCGCGCCCTTCCGCATGTGCGCCAAGCTGAGCGCGGACAACGGCAAGACCTGGGGCCGTGAAATCATCCTGCGCGACGACGGCGGCGGCCGCGACCTGGGCTACCCCGCCAGCGTGCAGCGCCCCGACGGCAAGGAAGTTTCACTGTATTACTTCTGGGACGCTGCTACAGGTCCGGAGCGCTATCTGGAGGCCACCATCTGGGACCCGGCGGGTGTGAAATAGACCCGCCATGAATATGTAGGTCAGGCGCCCTCGCCTGACATCCCCAATGCGGGCGCCGCAGGTCGACAGCCGGGGGCGGCTGTCCCACATCCCCGGGGTGGTCGCTACAGGTCGACAGCCGGGGGCGGCTGTCCCACATTTCCAATGCCGACGCCACAAGTCGACAGCCGGGGACGGCTGTCCCGCATGCGCTCCCGAGAAAGCGTGGCCGCCCCCCCGACAATTGTGCTATTGTAGCGACGGTGGCGCCGGGCGGTCAGCTGGATATCCATGGGCTGTTTTTGGATGTCTTCGCCCTGCGTCTGTCCACAACTTGGGTCCATTCAACGATGGGAGATCTATGTCTATGCCTCGCAGAGACGACATCAAGAAAGTCATGATCATCGGGTCCGGTCCGATTGTAATCGGGCAGGCGTGCGAATTCGACTACTCGGGCACGCAGGCCTGCAAGGCGCTGCGCAAACTCGGCTACGAGATTGTGCTGGCCAATTCGAATCCGGCCACCATCATGACGGACCCCGAGATGGCGGACGTGACCTACATCGAACCGCTCAACCTGGCGCGCATGACTGAAATCATCGCAAAGGAGCGCCCCGACGCGCTGCTGCCCAACCTGGGCGGCCAGTCCGCGCTCAACCTGGCCTCGGAACTGTACAAGGCGGGGGTGCTGGAGAAGTACAACGTCAAGGTCATCGGCGTGCAGATCGACGCCATCGAGCGCGGCGAGGACCG
>CAIUWO010000451.1 GCA_903902895.1 Candidatus Hydrogenedentota bacterium
GCCACTTCATAAACAATGCGCGGATGGGGCCGCGCGGCCCGTGCCTGCCGGACCATCTCGGGGCTGAGGTCGCAGGCGGTCACGTCCGCGCCGTGCTCCGCGAAAAACAGCGCGTGGATTCCGGTGCCGCAGGCCAGGTCGAGCACGCGCGTTGAAGGCGCGCCGGACAGGGCGCGCAGCAGGAAGGGGCGTTCCCGCGCAATGCGCTTTTCGCCTCCCGAAAGTGCGTCATACCATGGTGCCCCGCCAAGAAAGGCATGTTCCGTCATCGAACTGTCTCCTTTGCCCGCAGCGGCGAAAAGCTTGCCTCGTCATTGCGAGGAGGGCAAAGCCCGACGCGGCAACCTCTTGCAGCCAAGGTCCGAAGTCTGGGCGATGGCTGACAGGAGATTGCTTCGCTTCGCTCGCAATGACGGGTCGAAAAATGGGCGGCGGCATCCGCAGATACCGCCGCCCGCATCACTGCCGGTAATTAGCCGAGCATGGCCGCGAGGTCCGCCTCGGGCGTGCTGATGGGGGTCAGGCCGAAGTTCTCGACCAGCACGTTAAGCACGTTGGGGCCGATGAACGCGGGGAGCGACGGTCCGATGCGCATGTTCTTGATGCCCAGGTGCAGCAGCGTGAGCAGGATGACCACGGCCTTCTGCTCGTACCAGCTCAGGATGAAGGACAGGGGCAGGTCATTGACGCCGCACTCGAAGGCGCCGGCGAGGGCGACCGCAATCTGGATGGCCGAATAGGCGTCGTTGCACTGGCCAACGTCGAGCAGGCGCGGGATGCCGCCGATGTCACCGAAGTCCAGCTTGTTGAAGCGGTACTTGCCGCAGGCGAGCGTGAGGATGACGCAGTCCTTCGGCACCGAGGTGGCGAGGTCCGTGTAGTAGTCGCGGCCCGGCTTGGCGCCGTCGCAGCCGCCGATAAGGAAGAAGCGGCGGATTTTGCCCGCCTTCACGGCGTCGATGACCTGTCCCGCCACGCTCATGACGGCGTTGCGGCCGAAGCCTATGGTGATCATGTGCGGCTCGGCATCCTCGGCAAAGCCGGGCGCGGCCAGTGCGGCCTCAATCACGGGCGCGAAGTTGCGGTCGGCGATGTGGGTCACGCCGGGCCACTGCACCAGGCCGGAGGTGAAAATGCGGTCCGAGTAGCTCAGGCGCGGCTTCTGGATGCAGTTGGTGGTCATAAGGATGGGGCCGGGGAAGGCGTCGAATTCGCGGGCCTGGTCCTGCCATGCGCCGCCGTAGTTGCCCACGAGGTGCTTGTACTTCTTGAGGCCCGGATAGGCCAGGCAGGGCAGCATTTCGCCGTGCGTGTACACGTTGATGCCCTTGCCCTCGGTCTGCTGGAGCAGCAGGTCCAGATCGTGCAGGTCGTGGCCGGAGACCACGATGCACTTGCCCTTGACCGGCGTGACGCGGACCTGGGTCGGCTCGGGATGGCCGTAGTGGCCGGTGTTGGCCGCGTCGAGCATTTCCATGACCTTCAGGTTCACCTCGCCGACCTTCAGCGCGCAGGCGACCAGTGCGTTGACGTCGCCCGGATCGGCGGCGAGGAAGTCGAGGGTCTCATGCACGAAGGCGTAGACGCCGTCGTCCTCCACGTCCAGCACCGTGGCGTGCTCGGCGTAGGCGGCCAGGCCCTTGAGGCCGTAGAAGGCCAGTTCCTGGAGGCCGCCGACGTCGCTGCCGAGGCGCTGCAGGCGCTCCTCAATGCCGACCTTCTCGCCCTGGCGGACCAGTTCATCCCGCGTGGCGGCGAGCGCGAACTGGGCGGGGCCGGCGGGCTGTTCGGGGGTGATGCCCTTTGCGGCGCAGGCCTTTTCATAAAGGTGCTTGGCCCGGGCGCGCACGGCGTCGGCGCTGCGGACCAGTCCGACCAGCGAATCGGCGTCGAAATTGACGTTGGTCACGGTGGTAAACAGGGACTCTACCACGAAGCGGTCAATGTCGCGGTCCGTGGCGCCAAGGACCCCGGCGCGGTGCGCATACTGGGAGATCCCTTTGGCCGCATAGTTGAGCAAATCCTGGAGCGCGGCGGTCTCGGGGTCTTTGCCGCACACGCCGAAAGCGTTGCAGCCCGTGCCCTTGGCCGTCTGTTCGCACTGGAAGCAGTACATTCCCATTGTTCTCTCTCCTGACAGTGTTCAGTTTCCCTTGGTTCACTTCGCAGCACGCACGCGCGTCCCACGCCTAACGACACAAATCTCTACAGCATTCTATTCCCGACGATGCCGCCCTCGACACCCACAATCACCTCCTCAACCTTGAGCGGGGATTGCGCGCGGTCGCGGGCCTCGACTACCAGTCGGACCAAACCCCCGCAACAGGGCACCTCCATGCGCGCCACGGTGACACTGGCGGGCTTGGCGTCGGTGAACAGGTCGACCAGTTTTTCCATGTAGCCCTGGTCGTCGTCGAGTTTGGGGCAGGCAATGACCAGCGCCTTGCCCTTGAGGAAGTCCGAATGGAACGCGCCGAAGGCGAAGGCGGTGCAGTCGGCGGCCACCAGCAGGTGGCCCCCCTGAAACTGCGGCGCGAGCGGGTGAATAAGGTGCAGCTGGATGGGCCACTGCGCCAGCTGCGAGGGGACCGCGCCCGCGGGCGCGTCCGTCGCGGCCGGCGCCGGGCGGAGTTGCCGCTGCATCGACCCCGGGCATCCGCCACCGTGCGCGGGGGCATGGGTTTCGCCAGCCGTGCGCGGCGCCGAACCGGGGCATCCGCCACCGTGCATGGCGGGCTTGGGCGAAGCCACCGCCGCCATGGCCACCGCGACTGCCGCCTCGTCAAACTCGTTCGCGTCGCGTTTTTCAATCGTCAGCGCGCCGGTGGGGCA
>CAIUWO010000452.1 GCA_903902895.1 Candidatus Hydrogenedentota bacterium
ATCCTTGCCGCCGATGCTGACGTCAAACATCGCCGCGTCCGCTTCAAGCACAGCGAGATCGCGGGGATCGGCGAGATCCAGCTGCCTTTCCAGTAGCGTAAAGTCTTCGTCGTCGTGCAGATCGAAAAGCTGATTGACAAGAATTCTGGGGGAAGCGTCGTCATATGCACAGGTTTCGTAAGTCACAGTCGAGGAATCTTCAGTAACTGGGAGCATTGTTCCCAGCGTGAAGTACTTGGGTATTCCGCTAACTTTCATTTTCGTGGTTCCTTTTGAGTTTCAGTTTTCATTCAACAACGCTCGATGATTCTCATTCACTGTCTGACCACACTGTCACCCTCTACGGCGGCCTTGCCATGAACAGGTCTCGCTTGCACGCGAACCCATGAACATTGCCTCCGTGAATGCGTTGCGCACAGAACCTTTCCCTCGCACACTGTTTCGACAATAGCTTCATTTCTGACTTCCTTTGTGGTTCATTCGGAACCGCGTGTCATGCCCTTAATTGTGATTGATTCGGGAAAGACCAACCAGCCCATCCGGGCTGATGGAGGGAGGGCACCGGCAAAGGCGACCGCGCCGCCCGCGGCCCTACAAAAGTGGTGAATTGTCAAAATCGCTTTCCCGAGGGGGAAAGCATAGGATGAAAAATGGGCGTTCGTTTGGACTTTCCGACCATAGACAAGAAGGTCGCGGGCACCCATATCGTGATTGCGTGTCCGGCCCGTCGTCTCTTCACCACCCAACAGGATGACCCACGTTAGAGAAACGTCATCCCCCACTCAGGAGGTCCCACCATGCACTGCGATGAATCCACCCAAACCACCGTCCTCTGGCGGTCCGACGCGCGTCCGGAGGTGACCACGGTCGATTCCGACCTCGCCAAGGCCATCGCGTGGGCCGACGCGCATCCCTGCGCCTGGGACGTTGCGACGCAGACCCTGAGCAGGCCATTTGGACGCGACTCCTGCGAGCACATCGGGTGGGCGCAGCGCAGCATGGCCCCCGGGGCGATTCTGGAGCGGGTCCGCAAACTCCACTATCTGGCCACCGCAAGCGATGCCTTCCGTGGTCCGGCGACCATCTTTACGTGGCGGGCGCGCTTCACCCTCGAACACTACCGGGAACCCGGCTTCACGGGCGGCTTCTTTCGCCAGCACGACGACAAACACCACCGGCTGTGCATGTCGATGGACTACACCCCCGAAACCCTAGACGCAGTTGTTTCCCGCTTCCTTGAATGGTGCGGGCGGGACTACAGGACCGAGTACGTCACCCTCAACTTCGAGATCGTGCGCCGCATGGACCGCCCGGACTGAGCGGCCAACGAAGCCGATCTCCCCATCCTTCCACCCATTCTCGGAAAACCCTGTCCGGAAGAACGGACGGAGAGGAATCACCCCATGGAAGAGAACACCCCCGCCGCCCCTGCGGTGCGCTTCGATCTGGGTCCCGTCGTGAGCACGCCCGGCGCGCTGGATGCGCTGCGCGCCTGCGGGGCCGATCCCCTCCACTACCTCAACCGTCATGCGCGCGGCGATTGGGGCGACCTTGACGAAACCGACAAGGCGGCCAACGCGGCGGCCATCGCCAGCGGCGCGAGGCTGATGAGCGCATATCTGCTGCCCGATGGGCAGAGGCTCTGGATCATCACCGACGCCGAAATCGACGATCAGCACCACCGGCAGGCGACCACCTTTTTGCTGCCGGACGAATACTGAGGGGGGGCATCATGACCAAGCGACAAGCCCCCTATCCAGCGCCGCCGCAGTTCGTCAGATCCCGCGTCATGCGCTCCGTCGTCACGTGGAGGCAGGAGGACATCCGGCCCCTCCGATGGGCCGACAGGAATCCGGACGCGTGGTCCATCGTCACGTCCCGCCGGAGCCAGGCCTTCGGGGCGGCCTCGGCGGAGTACCCGATCTGGACGTGCCGGGCCACGGACCCCTGCGCGGTGCTGCTGCGCCTGCGCACCTTCCACGAACTGGTCGTGGACGGCGAGCGCCGCTTCGGCTCGGGGGCCATCCACGTCTGGGCGGCCAAGTTCACGCTGGAGCACTTCAACGACGAGGGCTTCACCGGGGGCATGTTCCGCCAGCACGACGGGCGCGGGGAGCGCTGCATGCTGGTGCTGGACTACACCCCCGAGACGCTGAATGAAGTCCTGGACAGGTTCTGCCGCTGGATGGACCCCGGATGGCGCACCCGGCGGGTGACGCTCGACGGCGCAACGGTGCGCGAGTTCAAATCGCCCCGCAAGTCGCGGTGAATGGGCGCCGGGCGCAACATTCGCTGATGTTGTGGCGTTCGGCGACAACCGCAGAGAAAACCCCACCACCCCACCACAGCAACAGCCACAATCAGCAGTCGTGAGCGGGGTGGTGGGGTAGGTGGGGTCAATTCACCTCGGCGTGAAGATGCACTCCAACCCATCCCGTGGGGCGGTGGATCGGGTGGCGGGGCGGCAAGGGCTGGCCCGAGCTATGCATTTTCATTCCCCGCTGTTCCGCCCCCTCGGCGCACGCCCCCAAAGGGCTGATTTGATGGGCCTGTTGGCCCCAAGGGACCAGAGGTGCCCCGGAGTTCGTGTCCGAAAAACCAACATATCATTGAGGGCAACATGATGTGACCGCAGACCGTTGGACTACGTTTCCACAGGTCTGAAAAGCGCTCTCGTACCCGACCGGCTGTGCCGGACAACAGAAGGAGTGAAAGCCATGGATGGACAGGTCAGGGAATGCAGGCGGTTCCGATTCACGCAGAAGGCCATCGAGAGCCTGCCTCAGCAACCGCCGGACGCCCGTTCGCGGGAGGCGGAGTATTCGGATGTGGAGGTTGTGGGGCTCCGCGTCATCGTGAGCAAGACGGGGCGCAAATTTTTCGACTTCCGATACAGATTCAACAAGCGCAAGCGAGTCCTGCGCGTGGGCGAATTCCCGTCGGTCTCGCTGAAGGATGCGCGCCAGCGCGTTCACGAGTACAAGAACGGACTGTCCAGGGGCATAGACCCGCTGATAGAGCGCGGCAATCTGGTTTCTGCCATCAGCTTCGCCGAATTCGCGGACAAGGAGTTCATGCCCTACGCCAAGGCGAACAAGCGAAGCTGGAAGACGGACCTCGGCAAGCTCAAGAACGACCTGATTCCGCTATGGGGCAAGCTGCCGCTCTCCGCCATAAGCACCCGCGACGTCCAGGGGCTGTACAGCCGCGTGCGAACGGAGAACTCGCCCACGTATGCCAACCGCTACCTCGCGCTCATCGGGCGCATGTTCACGCTCGCCATACAGTGGGGCCACCTGCCGGACGGCAAGAATCCGACAAGGGGAATCAAGAAGTACAGGGAAAACGGCGCTCGTGAGCGTTTTCTGGCGCGGGACGAGATCGACCGACTGCTGGCGGCGCTGGATGCGCGCCCGGAGCGGGCGACGGCGAACGCCATCAAGTTCCTGCTCTTCACCGGCATGCGGCGGGGTGAGGCGATCGGCCTGAAATGGGAGAACGTGGACCTGGAAAAGGCCACGGTCTTCCTGCCCAAGACCAAGAGCGGAAAGACCCGCACGGTCATGCTGAATGTTCTGGCCAAGTCCGTCTTGGAGGAAATGGCGGCGCTTCGCACAAAAGGCCACCCCTACGTCTTCCCCGGAAAGACTTCGAAGACGCATCTGGCGGAACCCCGAAAGACCTTCGAAAACGTCAAGTCGGCGGCGGGGCTGGACAACCTGCACCTACACGACCTACGCCACACGTTCGCCAGCCTGGCCATCAACCAGGGCGCGTCGTTGTACGAGGTACAGAAACTGTTGGGGCACGCGTCGAGCCAAATGACGCAACGCTATGCCCACCTCGCGGACGAGTCGCTCCGCGCGGTCACGGATGATGTGGCAAAGGAAATCACCCATGCTGTTGCGTGACCGCGAGGTCGCCAAGTCTTTCGCCCTTACCCGTTGGGTAGGGGCGATTTTCTTATCGTTTTCCGCGAAGAAGGAATGAGCGCTCGCGCCACCCGAATTTAGTGCTCGCGCTATGCCGTATCCCGTAGCCTACTTGTGCCGAAATACGCAAGAAAGCTTGGCTCTTCAGGACCCGGCTCTCTTCCGGTCCGCCTCCGGTACTTTGGCATATCGCGGTTCTGTCGGTCTTTTCGCAAACCCAATCACTATCGGCGTGAATACTCTTCATTCTACAGCACATGGACGAAATGGACCGTCCTGGGAGAATCGCCGTCCGTGTAACCTGCGGTTACATGGAAAAGGGCAGCGGAGGCTTAGAAACGCAGCGGTTGGAGCAAAAGAGAAGGCGGTTCAGGTGAAATACCCGAACCGCCC
>CAIUWO010000453.1 GCA_903902895.1 Candidatus Hydrogenedentota bacterium
AAAGACAGATAGGCCTGCCCCCCGTCCACGTAGCTGTTAGTTTCGGGTTTGAACCAGCGCTCATGCGTGGCGCGCCGAATCGCATCGGCCTGTCCGGCATAGCGGTCCGCGTCCTGCTGTTCGCCGAGCACCGAGGCCACTTTGGCAACATGGTCGGCGATGTAGGCGCAGAAACAGTTGTTGAAGAAGGTTCGCCACTCCTCGGGCGACCAGCGGCCGTCGCCCTGGTCGCGGCCCGGCGCCACCCAATCGCCAATGAAGCCGTAGTGCTCGTGTCCGTAGGGCTTGAGCAGGCCCCCTTCCGATTTTGAATCGAGAAACGCGACGTACTGCTTCATCATCGCGTAATTTTCCTGGAGCACCCGCCGGTCGCCATAATGCAGGTACATGTCCCACGGCAGGAGCACGCTGATGGCGCCCCAGGTTGGCCCGCCGCCCGCGCCGTGCGGATAGGGCGCAATGTTGGGCAGTTCGCCCGTTGCCGGGTCCTGCACATCGCGAAAGTTACCCAGCCATTTTGTATACAGCGCGCCGAGGTCGAACGCATAGAGCGCCGTCTTGCTCGTAATCTGGCCGTCGCCGCCGTAACCGAGGCGCTCGCGGTGCGGACAGTCCACCGAGACACCGCCCGCCGTCACGCAGTCGAAGGTGTACATGGTGGTTTTATAGATGTTGTTGAGGAGTTCATTCGAGCACTCAAAGGTGCCGCGTGCGGCATAGTCGGTGCGCACAAAGAGCGCCTTGATATCTTCGGGCTTCGGCGCCGCCGCAAGTCCTGAGACCAGTACATAGCGAAAAGCGTGGTAGTTAAAACGGTTTCGAAAGACCTCTTCCCCCTTGGAACGGGGCAGGTACTCGTCCCGCTGGCCAAAATCGACCCACTCTTTCTCTTTCTCGTCCCAGCGTTCGATAAACTGCATCCGCACCGCCTCGCCCGGAACGCCCTTTAGATGGAACTCAATCATGCCCGT
Source organism: Candidatus Hydrogenedentota bacterium (assembly GCA_903902895.1). Classification (GTDB taxonomy): domain Bacteria; phylum Hydrogenedentota; class Hydrogenedentia; order Hydrogenedentales; family CAITNO01; genus CAITNO01. The sequence goes on from CAIUWO010000453.1 coordinate 972, forward strand.
CAGATTGCGGCCGAAATCGACAAGGTACCCGTCGCCGCCCTTCTTCGTTATCTGAACCGCGGGAATTGTCTCCGTGATGCGGTTCGGCTCCATCATCATGGCGCAGAGCACGGCCTTTGGCACCGCCACAGCCATGGCCTTTTCCCATCCGGCGTCCTCCAGCGCCGTAGTGTCCCAGCCTGGCACTTCGGCCTGCGCATCGTAGCGTTCCCCATCCAGATTTCCCTTGCGCACGTTTCCCAGCGCCTTGACCGGGCCCGGATGCACCTTCCAGGTTTCATCGGTGCCGATACGGATGACATTTCCGTTGTCGAGGGTAACTTCCAACTGCACCCGCGCGATGGGTCCGGGATGGGTCACGCCGGGGAACTCGGCGCAGTACCAACCGCGCCCCAGCCACACGCCGAGACAGTTGGCCCCAAACTTCAGCTCTTCAGTCACATCATAGCTCAGGTAATAGGCCCGCTTGTTGTAGTCGCTCACGGGCGGGCTGCACACGTCGTCACCGATGGCTTGCCGTTAATGTGCAGTTCATAATAGCCCATCGCGGCCACATACACTTTGGCCTGCACGGGCCTGGCATCAAGATTAAAGGTTGTGCGAAACAGCGGTGCCGGGGCGTCCACCGACTTGGAATAGGTCTCCGCCGCCTGACCGATCCATTTGGCCGACCAGTCCTCGGGCTCCAGCAGGCCCATGGTCCATGAGGCCGCCGCACTCCATGGTGACACGTTGTCGTCCCTGTCCCAGGCACGCACTTTCCAGAAGCAGGCCGTGCGCGAAACCAGCGGCGTTCCCGCATAGGTGATAAGTACCGTCTCGTCGGAGACAACCTTTCCCGTATCCCACAGGTCACCTTTGTCGGCGTCCAGCGTCTCGCGTGAAGCAGCCACGAGGATTTGATAGGCGGTCTGCCTGTTCCCCCGCTCGTCGGACGCGACGATCCAGCCCAGCCGGGGTTCGCGCACGTCAATCCCCAATGGGTCTGCCAGGTACTCGCAGCGCAGACGGTCCACAGTGAGACCGGTGGTCGACTGCGCCGTCGCCTGCATTGCAAGCAGCATTCCGAGAAGCACAAAGCATGCAGTCCACAGTCCAACAACACGCAACCGGCACGGCCGACTGCAGACGTTCGCGTATCTCATGAATAGACTCCCAATGGTTCGGTGGCTTTTGCCCATGCATTGTCTCAAAAACGGCGGACTATTTCCCACCACGCCGGGCTTTGCCACAAATTGCGGCCAATTTGTTACCATGACGGCGGAAACACAACGCGACGGAGTTCACCATGACACACTGCAAGCCCCTGTATGCGCTTCTTGCGCTGTCCACCCTTTGTTTTGCCGCCTCTGCCGCCGACCTCGGAAAGGCCGTCGGGGCGCTGCCCCCGCTGCCGCGGGAAATGACCGCCCTGCCAAACGCAGACTGGCTGGTCCAGCGTGTGGAACAGAAAACAGGCGTGTACCGAACCGGACGCGACAATGAGATAGCCATGACCAACGGGCTTGTTCAGCGGACCTGGCGCGTAGCGCCCAACGGAGCCACGGTCGCGTTCGACAACCTCGTGACGGGCGCCTCCATCCTGCGCGGGGTGAAACCCGAGCTGCGGGTCGACATCGATGGGCAAAGCTACGCCGTGGGCGGTCTGGACGGCCAGCCCGACTACGCCTTTCTCCAGCCGGACTGGCTCGACAAGATGACCTCCAACCCGGAAGCGTTTCAATGCACCGGTTTCGAAGTCGGCGCGACGGTGGAGCGTTTCCCCTGGAAGCGTGTGCGTCATGCGGCCGACCGGCCCTGGCCCGCTCCGGGCGCGTCAATCGTCTTCCATTACGCGCCGCCCGCCGGCAAGCTCGAAGGCATCGTCCTTTCGGTTCATTACGAGATGTACGACGGCATTCCGCTGGTGGCGAAATGGTTCACGCTGCACAACGGCAGCGGACGGGCGGCCACGCTGGACTCCTTCGTCAACGAGATTCTGGCCGTGGTGGAGGCTGAGTCGGTGGTGGACTCGCGGGAGCAGTGGGAAACGCCCAACCTGTACATCGAAAGTGACTACGCCTTCAACGGCATGGACGCGATGACGGGGAACCGCACCACGCATTGGATTCCCGACCCGCAGTACACAACGCAGGTGAATTATAACCTCAAGACACCGGTGCTGATGGAAAGCCGTCCGCCCATCGGTCCTGACATCGCCATTCCCGCCGGGG
>CAIUWO010000454.1 GCA_903902895.1 Candidatus Hydrogenedentota bacterium
ACCGTAGACATAACGTCATTTATTGAGGACAAGGTTAAGGCGGCCACAAAGAACGTGAGTCAGTTTCCTCCGTCCCTCAACAAGTACACACCTGAGATGGGTGAGGGGACGTTCCAGTTCCTTCGCAAGATTGGGCTCAGTCAGGCGAAAAGCGGCGACAAGTATGTTGAAAAGTTTCGCCGTGAAGAGAATCCATAAGGGTCGCTCAAATGAACTGGTTCGGACCCAATCAGGAAGCCTATGCGACAGAACTTTTACATCGCGTCTTTGAACGCATGACAAAGGGTGCACCGTCGTGAGTCGCGTTAGAAAAGGCCTGAGGGTCTTGCTGACCGGGACGCTGTTGAGTGTCGTAATCGGTTTCGGATTGGTATTTTGGCTTCTTTGGACGAGCGCCGAGTTGGGCTCGGCCTACAGCGCAAAGCTGCTCGCTTCCGGCGTCTTTGTTGAGAACCGTACGCCAGAGTCTATCAGGGCGCAGGAGTTGGGCTTCATCCCGCGCCTCCATTACGCGATTGACCATGAGAACAAGACCGTCACCGCCTGGACGGCGCCGCGTTACAAGAAGACCGCAGTTTACCGGGAAGGCCTGGGAGTAGCCCTGGCACTCGACGGCAACATCGACGCGCTGAAGCGGCAAGCGCGCCCCGGCCTCGTTCCAGACCTGAGCGCCCTTGCGAAAGAGCCTTGGCCGATGGGCGATACGCCCACGGGCCGACCGCGCCCGGGAGGGATCGACGAGACGAGACTGACGGCGGCCGTGGACCGCATGTTCGAGGAACCCAATTCCTGGTACAAGCGGCGAACCCGAGCCGTCCTTGTCGTCTATAACGATGAAATCATTGCCGAACGCTACGCTGAAGGATTCGGACCGGACCAGCGATTCCCGGCATGGTCGATGTCCAAGAGCGTTCTGCATGCCTTGTACGGAATCGCTGTGCGGCAGGGCAAGGTCCGCGTAAAAGACCCGGCGTCCGTGCCTCTATGGAGGCAAGACAAGAGCGACGCCCGCGCGGCGGTCACTGTCGACATGTTGCTGCGCATGAGCAGCGGCCTGAAATACAACGAATTTGACTTCATCCCGCCCATGGACTTGACCACGATGCTGTTTCTTCGGCCCGATGCCGCGAACTACGCCGCACATGCGCCGTTGATCCATGCGCCAGACACGGTGTGGTCGTACTCGAGCGCCACGGCCAACATCCTGTCGTGGATCCTGCGGCAAGCGTATGGCGACGACGCCTACTATGGCTTGCCCTATCAAGAGCTCTTCCGCAAGATCGGCATGCGGAGCGCCGTCATCGAGGCCGATGCATCAGGCACCCTGGTGTTCTCGTCGTTCGTGTTCGCCACGGCACGCGACTATGGGCGGTTTGGGCTTCTCTATATGCATGACGGTGTGTGGCAAGGAGAGCGGATCCTTCCCGCAGGCTGGGTCGAGTACGCCCGAACCGCCACTCCAACCGCTCCACATCACGAGTACGGCGCCCACTGGTGGTTACCGTCCGACAGGGACCGCGCAAAGGCTAGCGATAGAGGTCTTCCTCTGCCTGACGACTTGTTCTTTGCTCAAGGCTTCGAAGGCCAGAATATCTTTGTGATTCCCTCGCGCAAACTCGTCGTCGTACGCCTGGGGCTCGCTTACTTTGCCGCGGCTATTCCGTACGACTACGTCCAGGATATCCTGGGGACGCTGCCCAAGCAGGATTGAACTGTGTGGAAATCGATTCGGCTTCTTGCAGTTACATGGTGAATTCCGGTCAACTTTCCTTCGTTCGCACGTATCTGCAATTCAAGGCGGAGAGAGGTGTGAAGGGCCAAATCAACGAATGGCGTCATGAAGTCGTTCGCCGGACGTGTTCGGTACGACCGAAAACCGGATGACGGTGCGCGTTTGGGTTTCACGGGGTCTGGGTATGATGAGCAGGCATCCTTCCATGGAACTCATCTGATTGGCGTCCCAACCGAAGAGGTCCTGCAGCGTGATCGCCTTCTCTTCGCCCTTTTCCAGCGTGATGTCCGCGCTCTGTTCCTGGTATCGAGTGACCTGCCCGTTTCTCGGGTCGAACTGGCCGCCGTAGTAAGGGATATGCCGTAGCGTGTAAGTGACAGACCGGTCCGAACCGTTCTTGAGCGTCAGCACCGAGTGCCATCCGACGGGCCAGATCTTCTCGTTGTGCCAATAGTTGGTGTAGGGGATGACGAATTGTCCAAGATCCCCGTCCCAGGCGGCGGGCACCTCATACCGCCATGTCTTCCACGCTGCGAAATAGGCATCGGTCGCGTCGGGAGCCTCGCCGCATTCGGTCTCGCGCAGCAGGTAACAGTAGAACGGCTTTGTGCCGGAGAACTCCACGCAGCCCGTGAAGTTGGTGTTGGGTGAAACGGGCCACTCGGGCTTTCCAAACGCGGTCGAACCGATGTAGAAATTGTCTGTCTCACCCTGCATGGGCCGAAGTTTGTACGCCTTCGTGTACGTTCCGGTTTGGCCGTTGGAGAACACAAACTCCGGATCATCGCTCACCATTTTCATGGTCACGGTGACCTCTTCGGGATTGGGGTTGAAGAAACTGGAGGCGAAGTCCCGCACGTTCCAACCTTGCCCGGTCTTGGTTGCCCCGGACCGAAGCTTCTGGTAACGGTGGACGGTGGCTTTTTCTCCCATTATCCTCCCGCCCTCAAGAACGGCATGGGATGCCGTGTCCGTTGCCTCTGTGAGTGACCCAACGTTTCCCGACGAAAAGGCTTCCCTGACAGCTTCGAGATATTTCATGCCGTTCACTGTGTCAGGCTCGATGTAGCTGCCCTCCACCCATTCATTCCAGGAGTTCAGGGTCACTATTCCACGGCTTTCCGGGTGACGGTCGAGCCAGGCCCTGGTCTCGCGCAGGAACTCCCCCCATTTCTGCGGCGCATTGTTGAGCACCAGTCCCATCGAATAGTTGCGAGGTGAACCGTCCCAACCCATGGATACATGCGGAAAATAGGTCACCTGCAGCGCTTCCGGCCGCTCGTCGAGAAGTTGCAGCGCGCGGCGGCCGTATTCCGCGTAGTCTACGGCAACCACCCCCGCCTTCGCAGCACGTTCCAGCAGTGTTGATGCGTCAGTAGCACCACCGGAGTGCTGTGCTGTTTTCGACGCCACCGGACGGGCCGCCGGGTCATCGGCAAATCCAAAGGTCTTTGCTGCCGGCGTTGCGCCGGATTTCTCCGGTTTCTCCAGCAGCATCGGATAGAGATGATGGGCCCACGTGTACATCGTGGAACTGTCCACCTTCAACGCCGCAAGCAGTTCCGCGATGGTTTCGATCTTGCGGGCCGGGTCGTCCGGAGAGGGCTGCCCGCGCACCAGTTCCAGGGCGTTTCCAATCAGGGATTGGTCCACAACGTTCAAATGAAGGTCCGGAAAGCCTGCCGCCTTGACCCTGGCCCGGAAGTCGTCCAGCGCAGCGCGTGTCTGCGCCAGACCGCCCAGCCCCCGGAGCAGTTTCTCAAGATCGTAGATCGAGAAATAGGGTCTGCCGTCAATTGTCCAATAATTGGGCTGCTTGAAGTACGACTCGATCGCGTCCTGCGTGTGCCGTTCGAACGCAGCCCGATCCACCTCGCCCTTGCGCCAGACCGGGGCATTACCAAACGAGACGCCCGGGGCGAAGGGGTGGCAGTCAATGTAGGTGTGATTGGCCCACATCAGGGCAAACTTGACCCGGTCACGGTTCGCCGCCTTCAGGAAGCCTTCCCGCAAAGCCTTCTCAATCATCTCGCCGCCGTTGATTTCATCGTCGTAACGGTACCAGTCAAAGATGATTGCGCCTATGCCGGCATCCGCCATAGCACCGATGGACCGGGCCATCTCCTGGGGGTCGGACTCATCACGATAACCCCAGAGCGGCACTTTGGGCTGATGGTGCCCGGGAAACTTCGGCACACCGTTCTTGACGATTTCCCATTCCGTCCATCCATCACCCTTCTTGGATTGGTGATAGTCGTCTCGGTGAAAGTTCGGCCAGTAATAAATAGCCACCGTGTAGTTCGCTGTTGGAGCGGGATAAGAGGCCCTTGCCCCGTCCATAACCTGAGACGGATGTCCAGATTCCGCAAAGGCCATCAATGCCGTTAGCACAGTCAAGAGGCTCATATTGAACGCGGCTCCCATATTCCTGATTTTGAAACTTGCGGTAACGATAGCGGTTGTGACAACGAGCAAAGCCAAGACGCCTGACGGGTTGTCATCAATCCGCCAAGTGCCCGCACGAAGTTCACTCAACATCCTTTGCGTGTATGCGCCTCGGTTATATACACCGGGAATGGCTTCACGCCGGTGCCGTGTACTCCCGCAACAGGCGCAGATATATCCGGTACTGCTCCAGCGACACACCGGGCGGGGTCTGGTGGTCGACACTGGGAATGAACCCGCCGGTCTTCATCAGGGGCATGAGCCGCTCGAATTCCCGGCGCATGGCCGCCTCGCCGAGGGGCATGACCATTTTGTCGTAGTGGCCCACCATCAGCAGGTCCGGAAACTGCCCGCGCAGTTTCATGCCGTCCACGCCGGCCTGACGCTCCAGGGGCAGCACACCCTTGACGCCCACCCGTTGCAGCCAGGGAACCAGCAGGGTGACGTCGCCGTCCGTGTCTACGATGACGGGGATGTCCATCTCCTTCACCCGTTCCAGCAGGGCGCGGTAGTAGGGCGCCACAAACTCATCGAACATGTCCTCGCCGATCATGGGGCCGTTGTTGAAGGACATGTCCTCGGCGATGGTCATGAAGGCGGGCGCACAGGTCTTCGCCACCTGGTCCAGCAGGCCAAGGTTGTATTTCAGCAGGTCCTGGTTCATTTTGTGGATGAGCTCCGAGTCCTCGATGAAGGCGTACATCAGCTTCAAGAAGCCCATGAGCGTGCGCGGGAACCAGAAGAACCCCTCCATGGTGATCCAGACAACGGCATCGCCCTGCGCCTGGCGCCTGGCCCAAGGTGCCATGGCCGCGATGGATTCGGAATGGTCCGGATAGAGATGGGGCAGGAAGCGTCGGTAGTCGTCCATGTTGGACACGCCGCCGTCCACATGGTGCTGCACCGCCTTAATCGTCGGCTCATTCGTGCTGAACCAGAACTGCTTGTAGGGGTCCAGCCCGAAGTATTCGTGGATGTCAAACACGTCCTGAAGATTGGCGGGCAAACCCTCGCCATACCAGCGGTCTATCGTCTTGTCCCACCACATCGCCCACTCCCAACGGGGAAGGCGGTCGACGGGCTGGAAGTTCATCACGGCCCGAAACCGTTCCAGATGATTCATCTCGGCATCTCCCATCATTGCGGCCCGATCAGCACGGGCGTGTTTGTGGCAAGTTGCAGGGTTCCGTCAATTTCCCGGCGGGCGATGAGGTCGCGCCACTTTCCCGTGGGCAATTCGATGACCACAGGGTCTTTTGAGTAGTTCACAACATTGACAATGTTGCGTCCGTCAAGAACCGCACAGCGCCACTCCACGCCATAGGGGACTTCTTCCTTGGCAGTCCGGAGAACTACCAGGGGGGCGACTCCTTCCTTGGCCAGAATACGCATTAGTGTATCGCGAAGCTCAGCCCCTTTAGCATCGGGCAATTCCTTCATGCGCTTCGGCGGAGCGACTTCCCGTCCGTATTCGTCGCGTGTGAGATTGTCTTCTCCGCACACCAGCACTCGGCCGCCTTCCTGGGCATAGGCGCGTATGGCATCGATCGACGCGCGGGTCGCCGCCTGGGCTTGCGGAACTATCAGGACTTTGTAGTCCTTGAGTCTTCCCGCCGCCACTTGCTCGTCGGTAACGAAAGCTATGGGAATGCCGCAGAAATTGAGCGCCTCGTACACGCGGGCACGCGTCGCGAAATAACGCTTGTCCTGCAGGGTGGCGGCGTGCGAGAAGAGGATGGCCACTTCCGGGGCCGCATTCTGGATCGCGGCCATTTCCCGGGAAAGCCGCATCAAATCGAGCGCGCACCGACTCATGGCGGCGGTGCATGCTGCACGGTGCAGGATTAACCCCTCGGCGTCAGACTTTGGGTCATAGGTGCGCTGCCAAATCCAGGTGGCGCTCGCCCCCTGCCCATGGACCGCGCCCTGCCAGATGGCCGTGTAGACATGCTCAGCGGGCACGAAGAACTTGGTACGGTCCAGAATGATATGGTTCTCGCTGTTGAAGATGGGAACGCGTTTCATGGAGCGCTGGAGGTCGTAGTACTTGTTCTGGGAGAGAAACTCCGTTGCGTACGGGGCGCGCCCCTCAAAGGGGACGCAATAGCAGTCATTCCCGTTGATTTGGCTGAGATCGGCGAATTCGAGCGGGTCCGTGCCCCAGAATACCGTGTTGCGGTCATCCATGAGGTTCATCACCTTCGCATGGCACGGCAGTTCGGGACTCATGGAGTGGATGATGCCCACCATCCATTTATGCCATCCGGAAAACCGCCCCTGGTTGAAACGCACGGCGTCATACATACGCGCCGCAGGCTCCCTAAAACTTGGCGCAATTTGCGGTATGTCTTCAAAAGAGGCATAGTCCGAGCCCCAAACCGTGTTAAGGGTGGCGGTGTCCCCGTGGATGCGGCGCAGATATTCGTGCCACAGGCCAAGACGGGCGGGGTCTTTCCACCCCTCATCGTAGACCGGCTCATTGCTCAGGCAAATGGAATGCAGTGCAGGATGGTCCTTGATGAGCGGGACAAGGGTGCGCAGATGCCGCTCGTAGATGTCCCTGGTCTGCGGCGCCTCCACGCTGTTCTTGAGAAAGGGCTGGGTGCCGGGATCACCGCTTTGCACCTTCAATTCCGGCCACTTCGCAAAGGCCCAGTCCGGGAAATAATGCGGTCCCATGAGCAGGTTGAGGCGCACCCCGTTGTCCCGCGCGCGATCCAGCGCGGGAAGGATTCTGGAACGCATTCCGTCTTCCCGGTTGCCGTCTTCAAACACCGTCTCGTTCGGGCCGATTTCGATCTGGAGGATGTTGATGCCTATTTGGCTCCAGAAGGGAAGGTCGTCCACGGCGGAACTTCCGTGTCCATAGCCTGTCAGGAATACAGGCCGGGACTCGGTCTTGCCCTCCATGTCGCATTCCGCCCAGAAGGAACCGTCCCGAATCTCGATGGGGGCATCGCGCCTGAGCACAGGAACGGCGACGCCTTCGCGCATTTCCGACGAAGCGCGGTCGAGCAACAGGCGCACCTCACGGGCAACCTCGACAGCGCGTTCCGGTCGGCCATTGGCAACGTCATCGCGGCAATAAGTGCAGAAGCGTTCGGCGATGAGCAGGTCGGCTTGTGGGTAATGAACCGGTGTTCCCGATGCGCGCACCTCCTCCAACTGGGCCTTGAGCGCGGGGATACGCGCCTCCTGCACCGCAATCAGCGCCAATGTCTCCTCGCCGGTATCCGTACACCAGGCGGGATACGCAAGACAGCTCAACCCAGCAAGGATAGGCAGTACAGCAGCCCTACGGACGCATTTCGTGACAACGTTCATCTTTTATCCTTCCTTTTCATCACGATCAAATCGGGGAATCGTTGAGGGAAGCCATGCTCCCCCAGCCAAGAGGACGATTTGTCTTCAGCACGCTCTGATAATGTGCGCACATCACGTTTTCTCCAAAGCCGCACGCCGAAAAAGTATGCAGTACTAACCCACCGGACCTTCCATCGCATTCAAAACTTCCGCAGCCCCGCCAGAAACGACCCGCACCCGCTACTTCGGTGTCTACTTCTGGAATCGCTCCGGATACAGCCGTCCGTGCAATGCGCGCGCGGCGGCGGTGAGTTCCGGGTAGGGAACGTCGGCGATGCTGACCAGCCCGATGTTGTAGTTCTCGCCGTCCATGGCGCGTCCCGTGAGGGGTTGATCCGCGTATTCAAACCAGTGGCAGCCCACGAAGGCTGGATTGGCTGCGACGCTCTCGACGTAGCGCACATACTTCCGTGCCCGCTCGTCCTGATTTTCCGAGGCCACAAGGCCCGTGTGAAACATGCCGCGGTCCAGCGCGCCGAAATGGAACTCACCAATGATGATGGGCTTGCCCAGTTCCGTGAGCCGGTCCGGTTTCACGTCCGTGGAATAGCTGTTGACGCTTACGACATCCGCATGGGCCGCGCACGCGCGCAGGGCCACCGGAGGGGCGTATGCCAAGGCAAAACGGCAACCCAAGTACAGGTGGCCGGCCGCGTGCGTGTGAACAGCCTCAGCCACCGCCCCGAAATAGCGATCCGCGAAGCGGAACTCGAAGGCATCGACGTCCGCCCGGCACGCGGCGGACGGCCTGCGCGGGATCCGCAGCGCGTCCCAGTCCGCGGCCTGCGCGCCCCACGCGCCGTTCACGGCATCCAGAGAACCGTATTTGGCCTTCAGGTCCTCGATGAAGGCCAGGCGCGCCGGCTGATCCGACGGACTCTTGATCGCGCCCTCCGCCACCCCGTCCCAGGACAGTTCGTTGTCCACGAAGTAGCCCACGACCTTGGGATTGTCGCGGAATGGCTCCACGGCCTGAGCGATGTCCTTCATTGTGTTCTCGATGAAGGCCGGGTCGAATACGTCGCGCATGCGGCCCCAATAGCCATCGCCGCCCTCGAGGGGCCGCGCGTGGCCGCTGGAGAGGGTCACGGTGAACGGCAGGGGGCTGTTGGCTAGCACGTCGCCGCCCGACCAGTTGCCCACGGTGTTGAATCCCCACGCGCGCAGGCGCTTGAAGGCGCGCTGATAGAACAAAGGCCACCAGTCGGCGCCGTACTTGCGCTGGAGGTTGATGCCGAGGAAGTTGGCTGTCCTGCCGTTTCCGGCGATGGCCTCGCCCATGCTGTGGACGCCGGAAACCGACCCGATCAAGGACGCGAACTCGCCGCCGGGCTCGGGGAGCCACTCAAACCAGTCTTCGCGTCCGGTGGTGAAGGTCGGTTGGCCGCTGTAGATACAGTTGACGCCCAAGGAAAAGAACAGACGGCCTTCCGGCGTGATGAGCCACCACTTGCCGTCAATTTGCTCTGTGCGGAATCGGCTGGTGGCCTCGCGCGCGGGCCCGTCGGCCCAGCCGCCGAAGGCGTCCATGCAGGACAGCGCGGGCGTGGCGTCGAGCGCGGCGAGGTCCTTGGCGTCCGAGGCCTTGAGTTCGGCTTCGTCATGGACCTTGCCGGGCCAGTCGTCCGGCGCGAACTGGCCGAAGCGGTCGATGAAGGGGTGGGGTATGAGGCGTCCCTCCGGACTTCCCTGGGGGAACACGCGGAGTGTGTCAAAGCGAAGGCGCGCGCCGGGATGTCCTTCGGCCACGGAGAAGCCGACGGCGGTGACGCGGCTTGGGTTTACGTTGCCGTCGTCGAGCGAGAATCCGTCCACGGTGAGCGGACCGTACACCGGGATACCCCGCATGCCCCAATAGGGACCGGCGTTGCCGTTCTTGAAGAAAAAAGGGAGCGAGAAGGCCTGCGCGGGCCACATGCGGACCGTACGGCGGGCGAACAGGCTCCGTCCATCGGCGTCGAGGCTTTTCACGGTCACGACCAGGGGGCAACGCGTTCCCTCGAGGTCCTCGACGTCGATCTCGAGTCCGGCATAGGCGGTCCAGTCCCAGGCGCCTGTCGTGGGTTTGAGGGTCACGCCGCCGGCTTGGCCTTTGCGGATGGTGACTTCGAGGGCGCTGCCCGTCTGCCCCTTGCGCTGTACTGTCTTTACCTTGGCCTCCTTGTCGGCTGACCACGCTACTGCGGTTGGCTGGGCGTCGAAGCTCTCGACGATAGTCGCATTTGCGCTGTCTGTCGCCGTAGCGGTGTTTCCCGCCGCCAGGGCAGGCGTGTTCATTTGGGCCGCGACAACGGCTCCAACAAGAACTGTCAGCAGTTGTATCGTCTTCATGGTCAAACAGGATCCCTTTCACTTTTTCACCCCGATCAAATCGGGGAATCGTTGTTTGTCCTTATTCTACTCTTGGATTGTGATCAGGCGGAGTTCGCCGGGCGGAAGATCAAACCGAATGTGCTGCCCGGCGCCGGTATTGTTGGTTTCGATCTGCAACTTACTCCCGTAGATCGCCTCCGACACCTGCGCAAGCTTTCCCTGGAACGCGATGCTTACCTGTTGGGTCGCTGAAGAAGTGATCACAGGTGCCTGGTCTACATGCGGCTCCTTGGTTATGCCCTTGTTGTTGACGACCATCAAGGCCCAGCCATCTTTCGTCCGGTTGATCAGGGTTTGCACATCGCCCTCGACTCGGAAGGGTATGTATTGACTCGCCAGGCTGTGGAGCAGCGCATCCGGAAAAGCCATAGGCTGGTTCCGGCTTGGCTCCGGGATGTTGCTCGATACCAGCACGCAGCCCTTGCCAACCGTCCGTCGAATCAGTCGGGGTTGTCCATCGTCCCCGCTAAGGACGGTTTGCGCCTCTGCATTGGCAGCGAATCCCGCGGAAGCCAGACCGAGCCAGGCTCTGTCCCAGCCTTCAAGGTTGATCTCATTCAAGGCCAATATGCCGCCATCCTTTACATAGCCTTTTAGAAACTCGATGTCTTCCGCGGTCCAGGGAATGTCGCCCACTGCCAGAATCACGGGATAAGCCCGCCATGCATCACGGGCAGCATCGTTGACCAACACGTCGAAGGTGTCGCCGTAGGGCGAGGAGCAGAGGTAGCGCTCTTCTTTGCCCGGCCCTTGGGACTGCCCCGGGAAGACCTGGTCGAAGAAACGCTCAGTCATTTGGTCGCCGGGCGTCTCCTCAAGCCGTCCCCACGGTTTACCCCATACGGCCCATCGTCCGTGATACTTGTTTATGAGAACGGCGAACGGGGTATAGGGCACGCCGATATCCAGGCGTTTCATCAACCCGGCCAATCGCTGGGCTTCGATTCCATAGCGCGAAAGTTTCGCGCCCGCGGGAAACTCGCTGCTCCAAGGCACCTCGAACAGAACCTGCGGGGATGCTTCCAGCATGACATGGTTCGCCCCGCTAAACCAGGAAGTGAACCAATGCCGCATCAGGTGGCTCACCGAGTGGCCAGCATCTCCGCCGACGGGCGTATTGGGCCAGTGCACTATTACCGATTTTGGCATGCCTCCCGAGACGCTGGCTCCAAACCACACCGAGACTTCCTCGAACCACGGAATCCCGAATTGCCGGGCCGCACCCCGTGCGAACGCCCGCTTGACCTGGGTGGCCGGGATGGTTTCAGATGTTTCGATGCCGATGGCGTCAAGACCGACCTCAGCGAGGTGAGCGAGCATCCCGTATCCGTTGGCCATCATCATCCGGTCGCGGGCGCTTGCTTTCCAACGCCGCACGGTTCGCTCCAACACCTCGTAGTTGCCTTTCCGATCCATCATGCTGAGTTCGGCGGGGGTTGCGCCATAAATGGCGGTGGTGTCCGTCTCCTTCTCCCAATGGCGATAGAACGTGTTCTCCCACTCACAGACACCAAACGTATAGAACCCTTTGTGGTTCTTCTCCACATAGTCCATCGCCGCCCGCAACGGTGCGTTGCTCTCAATTTGATGGTTTTGTACCGCTGTGATCGTAGAATAGCAGGCAATCGGAGCGCCCGTGGCGATGTATTGCTCAAGGCCATCGTCAGGAAGGAGGCTCATTAATGCCCACGATCCGGAAAGTTCAAAGCGCTCAACCGTGGATATGTAGTTGGAACTTGATGCGCCAGCGCCCAGGCTTATGTAGTGCTGGAGGCAGGGCTTCGTCTGGGTCGGAAAATACCGCACCTTCAGGCTTCCCTGGCACAGTTCCCCGTATGAGGGCGGGGCGGGCACCGAGCCGAGCAGCAATTCGGAGTGCGACACTTGCCCAAACACTGTGAACGCCAAAGTCAACAGCGCCATGGACAGAAGGCCGCCGCGATTCATGCGGCGGACAATAGGCTTCAGTCCGCGGCCTATTGGCTGGTCGCTGCCAAGTGTTCGATGAAGGCGGTTCATGTCAGTTGGCATATAACACCTGGTTCCGTTTCAACGATGGCTGCCGCCAGTCCGTGTTGCCATTGCAGGTCTCTTGGAGCCTCTGCCATAGTTCAGTGTCGCTAAATCCATTTCCTGGAACACATTCCATAAACCACGTCTTTGACAGCCGGGTCTAGGTTGCCCCGCCTTACCGTGCAAGGCCCTGGTACTTCTTCATTTCGCCCGGCGTAACGCCGCGCAGTTCACCAACGTTGTCGATGATCTTCTTGACGGCCGCAGCGAAGATTTCCATGTCAGCCTTGCTGTTCATCAGGATTTGGTGGTGCGCGCTGACGCCGGTGCGTTTGTTTGCGTCCTCGCAGACGGGCAGACTGAAGCGTTTTGGATCGATCGCCTTCTTGTAGGCCGCGCCGAGGTGATGCCGGGTTTTGCTCAGCGGTTTGTAGAGGCCGCAGCCGTTCAGCGGTTCGTAGGGCGGTTCGAACTCGTCCGGCATGGCCAGTTCGGCATTAAGCGCCTGGCAGAACTGCCGGTTGTCCACACCCAAATCGTCCGCGTCAATCGAAAACGCGAAGTTGAAGTAGCTCTGCTGCGTGACCTGCGAGCGGCGGCGCATTACCTTGACACCGGGAATCTGCGCCAGCAGCGAGTTGAGATAGATCGCGTTGGCGTCGCGACCTTTCACCTGCTTATCCAGCCGCGTTAGGCCCCCGAGCAGCAGTGCGGCCTGCCATTCGGTGAGGCGGTAGTTTCCTGACTGGAGTGCCGTGTCCATCGGCGCGGCCTTCTTCAGGCCGAATACGACCGGATCGGCCGGGTAGGGGCGGCCGCAGTTGCGCAGGCTGTAGAGCTTGTAGAACAGCTCTTTCGTCTTGCACATGTTGAACCCGCCCTCACCGGAGGATAGGACTTTGGATTCCTGGAAGCTCCACGAACTGACATCGCCGAAGGAGCCCACGCCCCTGCCCTTCCAGAAGGTGCCATGCTGGTGCGCGCAGTCCTCGATGAGGAACAGGTTGTTCTTCTTGCAGATGCGCAGTAGGCGGTCAATGTCGGTGACGCAGCCGTAGAGATGCACCACAATGATTGCCCTGGTCTTGGGCGTGATTGCCGCCTCAACCCTGTCGAGGTCAAGGTTGTACGTGTCAGGCTCAACGTCGCACAAGACCGGGATCGCGTTGACGTCGACGCAGGCGGCCGCAGTGGCCTGCCAGGTCATGCCCGGCACGATCACTTCGTCATAGGCGCCGATGCCCAGCGCCTCCAGCGCCATTTGAATGCCCACCGTGCCGTTTGCGCAGCACGCGCCAAACTTCGCGCCCTGGTAGGCCGTAAACTTCTGGGCGAACTCCCACTCCACCGGCCCGTCGAAGGACCACCGGTTCGACCGTGTGATCTTCGCGACCAACTGCGCGTCGCTCTCCTCACTGACGGGCCACTTCGCCCACTTCTTGTTCTTTCCCGCGAGCGGCTTTCCGCCCAGAATGGCAAGCTGTGACATGAAACATCTTCCTTTTCGGTTGTTGGCGCGTGCCGGCCGAAAACATGACCGGCACACGCGGTATTCAAAGGTTCTCAGAAGCCTTTCCTCTCAGAACCAACCACTCAGACAAGCCTCCGCCGTCAGGTTTTCTAACATTCTCCGAAGCCGCGACATCATCATGGCTCGTTGTAATCGCCGCTCCAAACCCGGCGACTGCGAGACCCTTGAGGAAGCGTCGTCTCTTCATACCTGTGTCTCCAATGGTGGTTCGGCGCTGATGCGCCGCACCAATTCTTCCGTCGTCCAACCGGTCTTACGCTATCTTTGTTGAACCACCTCGGCAGTCGCAGACTGGCCTGAAGGCAGGTCTATTGAAACAAAGCAGGCCTTGACACCATTAATCTGTTTCTCTCCCGCATGCATTTCTTTGCCGTTTACCGTAACCGCGGAGTGGTTGCCATAGAAACAGGCCTCCCACTTCACCGGTGTGCCACCGGAAACGTGAGTCACCGTGCTTTTCGTCAGTCCCTCATGCGCCACATTGACCCTGTGCCCCCCCAGCGGAACGTTGCTGACTTCCACCGCCGCAATGGTGCCGGGCAGGCGTGACACGGTCAAGAAGGAGTTTCCGGGAGCGTTGGCCTCGAACCCCAGCATGCCCTCAACAACATGGCTTATCAGCGTGTACGATATTTCCGGGTACTCCCTGTCGGGCTGATCGATGATGTATTCCAGCCATTTCCAGGCGTCCGCCACGCGGTTGTAGGGAAAGAACACGCCGGGAATGTAGGAGACGGCCTCCAGATTGGAGGGGCGTCCCCAGCGCGAATCCATGCAGCGCGCAATGAAGTAAAGATAGGCATCGTTCTTCTCCGATGGCTCCGTGATGAACTTCATCGGCATGAACCAGCTGTTCTCGAGTCCCCAACTGGTGGGGGCATTACCCTTCACATCGTATCCCCTGACGTATTCCTTTCTGCCCTTCTTCACTCCCCACGCGTCGTTAAACAGCGATTTCAAGCGCTTTGCTTTCTGGGCGAAATCCTTTGCCTGCCTGTCGTCCCCTTTCATGGCGAGGAGCTTGGAATACGAAAGCAGGGCCTGATACTGGCAGGCAATAGCGTCGCCGGATTCAATCAGTGGCGTGTCACTTTCTATCTCGTTGTACGTGGCCGACCCGCGAAATATATCGCCCGATCCGCTCCCTTCCGCCACCCCGTTCGGAATCCGCGCGTCGTGAAGTGAGATGAAGTCAGTAACGGCCTTCGTGCAAAAAGTCCACAGCGTAGGGTCCTTTAGATAGTCCTGATTCCCGGTCCACATGAACTGCCGGTAACACTGCTCGACCAATTCAAACACCGCCGGCACCTCGCGCACAAAATAGTCGTCCCTGGGGCTGTCCAGCGTGAAGGCGCTTCCGTCGAAGTTCAGCGCCCAAAGCGGAAACCACTTGCGGTCTTCGGTGGCTGTGGCGGCAAAAGCCTTAAGCATGGAAAGATTCTCCTGCTGAAGTCCCAGCAGGTGCGCCCCGGCGGCCTGGTGGCAATAGTCCCGCGAATAGAATGCCGTTCGCGAGGTATAACCGGCCCAATAACTCGGGATGTACGCCACGTTTCCAGTACCGGGGCTGTTCCGCTCATGCTTGTCCACAACGCCCGACTTTCCCGTCTGGACGTAGGACAACGCCTTGTCCCGCGCCCAATTGAACGCAGCCTCAAGTTTCTTGTCGGAAGTTATGATGCTCAATTCTGGTTGTGCCATCGCAGCAACGGGTGGGGCGGCCACTGCGAGATATATCACCACGAATAGCGTTCTGTAGCACTTAGTCAGCAAATGGAATGCGAGCCTTTGCATTTGTTTCCCTTCTATCGTAAATTCCGTTGTTCTCATTGGGCATGATTCAGATTCTACTCATTACGGCAAAGCATCGAAGGCCTTGAGCACCCCGGCGATGAATCGTTCCAAGTCTACATTGGGGTTGGCTGCCACATTCCGGAACCAACGTTCCCCGTTCAGTGTTGTCATCGATGTACTGCCTTGCGGAAGGCGCTGGAACACCTGGTCAAAACAAGCCGTGTCTCGAGGGCGCCAGACCACGATCCCCGTCTCCGGTTCGGCGAACAGTGATAGGCGTTGATGAGACCGAACGAAATCGGAAAACCGGGCAGAGAGGTCCATGCAATGTCCTATCCGGGTGGCCAATCCGCTTCGTCCCCAAGCGAGCAGGGTCGCCATCAGCGGAACTGCCATCGCACTATGTGACCCAAGTATGCCGACATTGGGCTTCGACAGGTATGGCCCGTCAAAACTAATCGCCTCATTGGCCTTGATTGGATCCTTGAAGAATATGAGAGCGGATTCCTTGGGCTGAAATAGCCACTTGTGAGCGGAAACCGAGACCGAGTCCGCATCTTCGATGCCGTCTAGTACGTCGCTGTGTTGGCTTATTCGTAACGGCCCTGCCCAAGCAGCATCTACATGGGTCCATGCGGCTTTGCCAGCCAGGCTCAATGGGTCCACCGATCCTGTGCTTGTGCTTCCCGCCGTGAGAACCAAGGCAGTGAGTGCCATATCTTCCGGGACAGCGCCGGCAAGCATTGCGCCTTTTGAATCTGTCGGAAGCGTTCGAAAGCGCAAACCAAGCAGATGCGCAGCCTTGCCAACGGACATGTGTGCACTGCCTGCGGCGATGACCTCCTTGACAGCCGCACATTCACGGGCAGCCCAGAGTGCGGTGAGGTTGGCCAGGGTGGACCCGGGTGTCATATGCCCCCCTGCCATTCCGAAGAACGGCGCGAGCCAATGAACGACCTGTTCCTCGATGAGGCGTGCGGTGGGGGAGGTGGCCGGATGCAAAAGGTTTTGGTTCAGCGATGCGTTCCACAGTGTGGTGGCCCATGTTACCCAGGGCGTTGGAGGGTCCATGTGGGCGAAAGAGGTCGGTGCATCCAGTCGCGCCGCGCCACCCAGCACAAGGGGTGCTAGTAAGTCCAGCACAGCCCGGGAGCCAATTCCATGGTCTGAAAATGTACTTGGCAGTAGGCCGGGTTCGCCACTGGAATATTGCTCGCCCAAGAGGTCAATGGCGTGCCGCAAAGCTTCCTTGTCAGGGGCAAATTCCTTATCCATTCGCATGTGTCGTCCATGCCCCTTATTCTGTTGAGATAATGAATGCCATGAAACTCAAGTAGTTGTGCATGGGATTGATGTTCCTGTATTTTCAGTTCACTTTGTGGACGAACGCATTAAGGATATGGTCTTTGATATCGCGATACATCGCTTCCTGGTTGGGGCCAAACCAATTCATGGTTCGCCACTCGTATTCCTGGTCGTAACCGCTTGGTGTGTTGAGATAATAGCGGTCCGGGGAGAGGTAGCCGCAATAGGCGATGCAATGGCTGCTGACCCAAAGATCAACCCCTTTCTTTGCGGCGTTCCCGGCCCACTCCTGGGCGACGGCGCCCCCCGTGTCGTAGGGCAACCCCATGAAAATGATGTCGCCCACGCGAACCGCCTGAATCCATCCCTCCGGTGGCAATCCGACAACGTAGGCCAAGTAGGGAGACATGCGCCAGTTGGGTGAAAAAAGGCGGACCTGCATCGGCGGCATGTCGACGGGCGCCCCAACGGCGGCGATGTCGACGTTGGTTGCAAACGTGAGTTTGTCGGTGCAGGCAAGGACGCGGTCCGCCAAGGACTCGCCCATCCGTTCCATGCTTTCCATGGGCTTGTCACCGGCCGGCGGAACTGGTTTCATGGCGCCCACGGCGCCCCCCAGAAACACCGCCGTCGCCCCGGTCTTTTCCCTGATGCGTCTGCACAGGACACCGGGATACTCCGCCGAGAGTTCCAGCGAGTTTCCCGGCAGCACAGTGGGATGCGCCGAATAGCGGACGGCATAGCAGCGCTGCCCGGAGTCATTCTCAATCACCAGGAACCGCAGGGTGCCATCCTTTCCAGGCATGCCGGTGCGGTTTTCAATGAACTCCGGTCCTTCCGCGCAGCCATGCGCAATGCTCGCCGGCTTCATCGCCTTGTACGCATCGATGACGGCACCGGAAATGGCGGACGCGATCTGCTGTTCCACCGCCGGGGCATATTTTCCGTAGCTGTATTCAGGCAGCAAACCGGGAGCGAACCCGCCCGGACTCGAATGGGAATGACTGGTCGTGAAAAGAATGGTGTCACTGGTGAGCGGCGTCTGCGCCGCCACCTCCGCCCACACTTTCTGCGCAATATTCGGGGTCGTCATCAGCAAGTCCGAGCCCACCAGCGCCACCGTGTCATGCCCGTCGTTCAACACAACTGCGCGGGCGAACACAGCGTCGTGAATGGCTGTGCAGCGTTTACCGTTTGGACGCCACGAATAGCCGGCTAGCGGGGTGCCGACGGGTGGAGTCATGTCACGTTCGGCCCATCCGGCCTGAAGCCGTCCCGGATTGTCTGTCAGTTCCGTCCGTGCCAGGTGCTCATCGATACGGTGCATTGTCTGGGCAAAATACTTGCTGACGGCATAGTGCGAATCGTCGTATGCCGGCCAAGGACCGACAATAACCACAAAACCTATTGCGAGTGCCGCGACGACGGCGAGCAGTGAGAAAAGGAGGCGTTTGACAGCGCGTCTTGAAAGGCATTTCATGAGCTAAGCGTCCTCATAGGGTCTGTTTGGAAGTTGCATTTACACATCCTGAGGTACTTCTGCCGGAGCGTTCTCGTGCTCCTTCTGAACAACGTTAAGCACGGGATAGAAAACGATGGCTATCATTCCCAATAAACCGAACAGTCCGGCAATTGGCCCGACTAGAAGGACCCCCAGTGCATTTTCAGGAGAATTTCCAAAATAGTTCATTGACTGCGTGGCGATGAACACAGAACCGCCCATGGAGGCTTTCCACACGAAACCGCTAAGTCCATTGTATAGTGCCTCGCGGCGCTGTCCGGAGCACGCTTCATCATAATCAATAATCTCGCCTATCATCGGCGTCATCATTGCGTACATGAAACCCTGTCCGAC
>CAIUWO010000455.1 GCA_903902895.1 Candidatus Hydrogenedentota bacterium
GCACCAGCGTGAACGCCCGCAGCAAAATGCCCCGGCTCGCAATGGCCCGCCGGTTCATGGAGACCTGTCATGCTTAAGCGCATCCGCACACTGTTCGGCAAAGCCGAGACCCGCGCCGTAGATCCTTCCTGGGGCGCTCTGTCTGGCCTGTCTGGCACCAACACCGCCACCGGCTCCATTGTGATGACCCCCCGACACCAGGAACAACTTGCCGTGGCGTGCTCCTGCATCGAAATCATTTCTTCGGGCGTGGCCGCGCTTCCCTGCTACGTCTACAGCTCCAATGCCACAGGCCGCACCCTGGAAGAAAGTCACCCGCTCACCCGCCTGGTGCGCCGTGGCCCGAACGCCTGGCAGTCCTGGTTCGAGTTCATGCACAGCCTCATGAGGTCCGCCCTCATTTTTGGCAATGCCCTGGTGGAGCCGCAGTACGACAATGCGGGCCGCTTGGTGGGGATGAAGCTCATTCCCTGGTGGTGCGTTTCTGTCCAGCTCTTGCCGTCTGGCAGGGTGGCCTACGACATCACCGACATAGTGACCGCCTACGGGGGCACAGGACGCCAGCGCCGCCTTTTCGGGGATGAAGTGCTGCACGTGAAGGACGCGACCGATGACGGCCTTGTGGGCAAGTCCAGGCTGGCCAGGGCGGGCTACGTGTTCGCCTCCGCACTTGGCGTCCAGGAGATGGCCGCCGCGCTCTACCGGAACAGCGCCAATCCTTCGGGCACCGTCCAGACGGAAATGAAGTTGAACCCCGAACAGATGGCGAGATTGGGCGAAAGTTTCCGCGACATCTACAGCGGGGCCGCGAACGCGGGCAAAGTCGTTATCCTCGACCAGGGCCTTAAATGGTCCCAGATGAGCATCAACCCGGAAGACGCCGAATTGCTCGACTCCCGGCGCTTCGCGGGCGAAGAAATGGCCCGGCTCTTCCAGGTTCCGCCGCCGCTCGTGGGGATATGGGACCACAGCTCTTTCACCAATTCCGAGACTGCCGGCCGATGGTTTGCGCAGCATACCCTCCGGGCCTGGATTGGCAGACTCGAATCCGAGTTCTCCCGCAAGCTGTTCTCTGAGACCACCAGCTTGACGCATGAAATCGAGTTCGACTTGTCCGCCCTGCTCCGGGGCGATCCCGAGACAAGATGGAAGAGCCACGAGATTGCCGTCAGGAACAACATTCTTTCCCCGGATGAAGTCAGGGCCGAAGAAGGCTGGAATCCTCGCCCTGAAGGCCAGCAGACGCAGAACCAGCCGGGAGAAGCGCAGCCGTGACCATGGAAGAGGGCTGGCACGACGATGCCGCCTGGGCGTGCGCAACGCTGGAGCTGGAATTGCGGCTTCCCATCGTCCACCAGCCGGGCCCGGAAGATAGGCGCGTCCATGACGCATGGCGTTCCCTGTCTACCGTGCCCGCAGCCATCCGCGACGGCTACCTTGCGGCCCATGGCATCCCCCTTGCCGCTTGGCTGGCCTGGGAAGTTGTGGAAAGAGTGAAAGGAAAGGACTTGACCGGAATGAATAACGTGGTTAGTCATTAGACCAGGACACAACATGAACCCAAATTTGCCCCGCTACACCCTCAGAGACCTGGACAACGCCATCACAAACTTGCCTGATGGCCTTCTGCAAATGTGGATTCATCGGGGGGTTCTCAAACTGCAAGAGACAAAAATAGGCCGTGGCAAGAAGCGCCTGTTTTCTTTTGCAGAAGCAATTCAGGTTGAAATAATGGCGTTTATGGCTGTCAAAGGGATGCCTTCCAAGTTATCCGCCGCCGTAGGACTAGCATCAGCAGAATATATATGTGAATGGATTGAGTCTGGAAAGATTCTAGACTTCGGCCTTGAAGATGATGAGTGGCCTATCCTTGTTTACTCAGATTTTGTAAATGAAAAACTCCGACACAAAATAATAACGAAAGACAAGGTAAACGCAAATCTTGGCATGTTCTTCACGGTCATTGACTTTTATTATGGGGCATGTCGCCTTTACGAAGCTTTAGAGGAAGCAGTCGTTCATAGGGAACGGGTAGAGAAAAACAAGCCCCGTGGATGCGACCCAAGCGGCTTCCCGCTGGACCCGGAACACCCCTGGAACAAACCAGAGGGTTCTAAATAATTCGCCCCCGCCCGGTGTTCGAGCACCAGACGAGGGCTAACCACAACGCACTACGGAGGTGCATCATGGCTCAGAGCAACTTACCAGTGATAGACATGGATGCCAAGTTGAAGGGCTCGCGCTTGAGAATCCAGAACGCTTACGCAAGCCTTTATCAGGCCTGGCTCGTGTTCGGGGAGGCGTGGGACGAACTTGAAAAGTCCATTACCAGTGCCCACGATATTACAACTCATGACCGCCACCTTATCATTTCCAAGGCCAAGGTGGACATTGCCCACGAGGACCGGATTGAACTGATTGGCCGCCAAGTGTTGCAACTTTCCTGCGCACGCGAAGCGATCCATTGCATGGTGGACACCGCCACCCACGTTGGAAAGTCCGTGGCCCTGGCGATCAAAACAAAGAGATAGAGCAAACCGCCCCCCTGGTCACGCGGGGCCGGGGGGGCGAACATAAAAGATATGGGCTTCGAAATGGATATTCATGGACTTGGCCGCAAATTCCCACCTGCCGAGGTGGCCCAACTTTTTGAGGTTGAGGAGAGCACGCTTCTACGGC
>CAIUWO010000456.1 GCA_903902895.1 Candidatus Hydrogenedentota bacterium
GGGTTGCTGTGACGAATCATACGAAAGGGCCGGTGCGCCTCCGTGAACGGCGTCATAGGCGTAGCAGTTGGCTGTGGACCGGACGTAGTCACCCCCGTCATTGAAATAGACAAAAGGGCCCACGGTGGTGATGCGTGAACCGGCCCAGACGGCTGCGGACTGGTAAATCGCCGTCTCCATGCCGCTCACGTTGCGGTACACGTTCAACTTTAGGCCCCAATTGGGGTCCCCGGTCATATAGTAAAGCGCCCCCGTGGAATCCCAGTCGAAGCTCACCAGAGACTCGCCGGCCGGCGCGGCCTGGAATGGCGCAACGTTGTAACCGGTCAGGCTTTCCAAGGCATTCGTTGCAGAGGCCAGACTGGCCAGAACAGGCAGAATTGCCGCCAGGGCCAGGGTTCGGAAAGAAAAAAAGGCGGGGAGTAAGGCGGAGAAACGGCGCATGGACATACCCTCGATCTTTCGGACCTGCGTCGCCCCGGCGGGCATGGCTCAAGCCGAAACGGGGGAGGTGATGTGCGTTTCGCCACTCGACCCACCTTCCCGCGAAGGCCGCCGCCATCGGCCGCGATGGACAACGTTTCCAATTCCGGCAGGTCTTCGGACTTGCAGGCGTTCCGCCATGGGCGGAGTTCCTACTTGGCGCCGCTTCCCAGGCTTTTGGCCCAGTGCGTTACAGGCGTTTGTCACGCCCTCTTGCGCCGTTCGTTCCTGCTTACCGCTGCGGGGCAGTTCTGGATTTGCACCAGATTCCCTCTTAGCACAAAGAATACAGTCCTTTGCGAACCGGAGACGCGATTATAGCACGTTACGCCGACATACGCAAGCGGATATTCTTCATGGATCTTGCGTTTGGACCTCAAAAACGCAGCGTTTGAATGGCCATAATGTAATCGATATACTTCGTTTTGAGGTTGGGAAGAGAATGAAGGAACAAGCCCATATGGCCGAGAATGACGTTAATCTGAGCGTGGTTGTGCCGGTATACAACGAGCGCGAAACACTCCCGGAAATGCAGAAACGCTTGTCTGCGGCGCTCGACGGAACGGGCCGCAGCTACGAGATTATTTTCGTGGACGACGGCAGCACCGACGGCAGCCGCGAAATGCTCCGGGCAATGAGTGATGCCGAACCGCGCATTCGTGTGGTCGAACTGACGCGGAATTTCGGCCAGAGCCCCGCGCAGTATGCGGGCATGTCCCGGTCCCGCGGCGAGTACACTTTCCTGATCGATTGTGACCTGCAGGTCATGCCGGAGGATATCCCACTGCTTGCGGCCAAACTGGATGAGGGGTACGACGTGGCGGTGGGCTGGCGCGTCGACCGGCACGACAGCTTCTTTCGCAAGTACGCCTCACGCACCTTCAACTGGTATGTCGCCAGGGTGACCGGTCTGCCACTCCACGACTACGGCTGCAACCTCAAGGGGATGAGACGCGAAATACTCGAGAACATGTGCGGGCTGCAGCACCGTTGCCGTTACCTGCCTGCCGACTTGGCCATGCTGGGTGGACGCGTTGCCGAGGTGAAGGTCGGGCACAGCGCCCGCAAAAAGGGCAAGAGCAAGTATAACTTTGTCAAACTGGTGCGGGTGGCCCTCGACATGCTCACGGGTATTACCGACGCCCCCCTGCGCCTCATCGGCTTTTTCGGCTGGTCGATGGCGGCCGCGGGCTTCGCCATGGGGTTGAAGGTGATTATTCGGCGCCTGACAGTGGGCGACATCCTGCAGTTGGAGTCTGTGGTGGCGCTCTTCTTTTTCTGCACCGGAGTGCAGCTTGTTGCCACGGGATTGATGTGCGAATACATCGGCCGTATCTTCGTTGAAGTGCAGCACCGGCCGTATTTTGTGATTCACGGGGATGGCGGGAAGGACACCGA
>CAIUWO010000457.1 GCA_903902895.1 Candidatus Hydrogenedentota bacterium
GCGCGCCGTATTGACCGTCCGGCTCTACCGCATCTCGTCGGAACTGCCCGAATGGTTCTATATCGGCTGCGCCCTGCCCACCGGTGACACCCTGCCGGTCAGCTCGTGCGGCGGCTTCCGGTTTGTGCCCTTCGAGGACCAGTTGCCCCACACCTGCCGCGACCACTTTGCCATCGACAGTTGGCTGGACTATGGCACAGCCGACGGCAAGTGGTTGTGGGTCAGCCGCGACGCGCCACTGGTGAGTTTCGGCGGGCCCCAGCCGCTCAGGCATCTGGAGAACGTGCCGCCCGGCGTGAACAAGGCGTATGCGCTGGTCTTCGACAACACCTGGATGACCAACTTCGTCGCCGACAGTCACGGTGTCTTCGAGTTCCGTTTCGACCTGGTATGGCGGGATGTGGACGGCGTCGTCACCGCGCAGGACGCCGCCGACCTCGCCGAAACGCTGCTGTCGGAGCCGCAGGTGGTCATTCAGCCCGACCTCAAGGAAGACCCGATCTTCATGGAGCGGCTGTATAAGCCGTGAGTGGTTCTAATCCGCATGACTCGCCGCGTCATTGCGAGCGAAGCGAAGCAATCTCTTGGAAGCCATGACACGGAAGTTGGGCGATGGCTGGCAAGGGATTGCCGCGTTGGGCTTCGCCCTCCTCGCAATGACGGCGCGAAGGAGCGTTTCATGCTCTCTCCCATCGGCAACTCTGGAATCGGGGCATGTCTGAAAAAATGGTCCTTCTCAATTCGAGAGCATAACCTCCGCCGATACGCCATAGTGGTCCGCGAGGTCAATGGTCTTCCCGTTAAACTCGTGCGTGGCCCGCTGGATGTGCTGCACGCGGATGGCGGTCTTCGTTCCCCGTGGATCGAGCAGGATATGGTCGATAAGCGCGAGTTTGTTGCCCCGGCCGTCGCTTGGCTTTTTCCAACCGTTCTTGAAGTCGGACGAGTACGGACGCGGGTCGTTGATGGCTGATTCGGACATCCCCGTGGCCTTCATCAGAAACACGTACTCTTCCGAGTCTTTCTTGATGTTGAAGTCCCCCACAAAGAACTGCGGGACCTTGTCGCGCCGGTTTGGCACGAGCAACTCGTTCACGGTTTGCTCACAGTCGACCTTTTTGTACACGCCCTTGCCCGTGGGGAAATGGGTGCCCGCCATCTGGAAGCTCAGGCCGTCCTTTCTCCCTTCAATGAGCGTGCACCCTTTGGCCGCCATGCTGTCAATGCCGTGGTTCTCCTTGAAGACGATATTCGCCTTGTACGTGATGGGCACCCGGCTGACGAAAAGCACGCCGCTGCTCAACTGCCAGAAGCGGCCTGAATGGCGGGGCAGCACCACGTAGGGATAGACGGGCCTCAACCCCTCCACCAGCACCTGAACGGCCCGCGGGTCAAGCGCCTCCTGAAAACAGACCACGTCGTAGTCCTGCTGCTTGAGAAAGTCGACGATCCACGGGGCGCGCTCGTACTGCATCTTGTCCAGTTTTGCGGACAGCCTTCTGAGAATCGTCGGCAGCATCTGGATGTTCCACGTGAGGATCTTGAGGGTGGTCTCGGATTTTGCCACAGACTTATCGTTCTCGTTGCCGGAAGCAGCATAGTCGTGGAGGCAAAGCGGTCGCGTTTGGTGCACCAGGTAGAATAGGATTCCGCCGACGGCCAGTCCCAGCAGCGCCACCAGGGAGAGCAGCCCCAGGGTCAACTTCTTTCGCATTTCCGATATTCCTTCGCGCGCAACGAACGGTTCCACGTGCCCTTCCCGATCAGCTTGTCAATGAACCCTTCAGGTCTTCCCTTTTAAGCCTCAGGTGGGCCTGCCCAAGTGAGCGCCGCCCTGAGCCCAAGGCTTGATGTGGGCGAGTGTGTCGGCAAGGGAATCCCTAGTCTTGGCCGCATCATAATCCATCTGCAAGCCCGTCCAGAAAGCTTCCGACATGCCGAAGAACCGGGACAACCGGAGTCCCGTGTCGGCCGTAATGGCCCGCTTCCCGGACACGATCTCGCCAATGCGGCGCTGCGGCACGCAGATTTCCTTTGCCAGCCGGTATTGCGTAATTCCCATTGGCTTCAGAAATTCCTCCAGCAGGATCTCGCCGGGATGGGGAAAAGGAACTTTGCGCATGGTCACTCCATTAATGATAGTCGATGATCTCGACGTTTTCCGGTCCTTCTTCCGCCCATGCAAAACACAGGCGGAACTGGTCGTTGATGCGAATGCTGTACTGACCCGCACGATCACCTTTCAAAGGTTCCAGGCGGTTGCCCGGCGGCACGCGAAGATCATCAAGCGTTCCCGCACGGTTCAACATGGCCAGCTTGCGCATCGCCACAGCCTCAATACGCGCGAAACGCCTGATCCGCCGCCCCGCGAACAGGTCCCGTGTGTCTTTGCACCTGAACGATCGTATCGCCATGCCAGTGATACTAACTCAAAGCGTTACTATTGTCAAGCGTTACTATAGGAACCCTTGAAAGTTCGCCGGAAATTCCCCATGCATGGGACAGGGAAAGCCGTGAGGGGAAGGATGAGGCGGAGGCTGTGGCGCCGAGAAGTCCCGGCCGGGGGGACGCAGCACGAAGAGACCTGGGCCAGAGGAGGCCGTGAACGCACAATAACCGCGCCATTGCGGACGCGGTGAAGCAATTTCTTGACACCATATCGCTGACTTTGGTCGATGGCGGGCATGAGCGTGCCGCGCTTCGCCCGAAATGACGGCACGGCTCGTACGGAATCGCTCTGACTACTTCCCCGCCTTGAGCAGCTTGTCAATAAAGCCGTCCGGCGCGCAGGCGGCGGCGATGTCCTGTCCGGCAAAGGCCAGGGGATAGCTCCACACGACCATGTGGTCGTAGTAGTCATGGCCGTGGCAGGTGCCGCCGGTCTTTGTGCTGAGTCCGCAGGGTTGCGCCCAGGGCATGGCGTGGGGTCCCCGGAATATGGTGTCGAGCATGCCCTTGGCGGCGAGTTCGCCGTCTGCCGTGCGGCCCTTGTAAAGGTAAACCATGGCGGCCGTGGCGTTGCATTGTGTGAAGATGTCACGGGACCAGCAGGTGCCCGGAATGCCGGACCCGCCGCCCTCCTCACAGAGTTTCCCGTCGGGAAACACGCCGTCCACCATGCCAAAGGGGGACGCGGGCACGTTCAGCTTCATGATGGTATCCAGAGCCGTCTCGATACGGTCTTCGGGCAGCGCGTCGGGCAGGCCGAGCACGCGGGTGCACCAGACGCCGCTCAACTGCATCGCGGGGCAGGCGTCATTGCTGCGCCCAGTGGCGGGTTCGTTGTAGACGCGGTAATAGGAGCCGGTCCAAAGCTTCTCCTCGTAGGCCTTCTGTCCGCGCGCGAGCGTGCCCTGCCATTGTTCCGCCTGTGCGGCGTCGCCGGCCAGTTCGGCCATCTTGACGCCGCACACAAGCGTGGCCAGCCCCTTGCCGGCGGTGTAGCTGCTCGCACCGTACCAGGGCCAGTTGTCCATGGGGTTGTTGGCGGGGAAGGTTTCCCCCTTGATGGCGTGGACCTGATCCTCCACCAGTCCGTCGTCGTCCTTGTCCAGCGACATCATGAAATTGATGGAGTCCCGCGCGGAGTCATAGAAGTCGTCGAAGAAGGCCCTGTCCCCCGTGCGCAGGTAATAGCGGTAGATCATCTGGGCGTATTCGCCGGCGCCGCAGGTGTGCTGGCAGTGGTAGCGCGGGTCGCGGATGCCAAAGGCAATCCCCATCATGAACGGCGGCTCGCCGCCGCGCAACTGGAAATGGCGGATGGCCTTGAGCGTGGTCAGCTCCAGTTCGGGGAAGAAGAACAGCGCGGGCCAGTGGCCAAAGAAACGGCAGGGCATGGTCTCGGTGATCGAGCAGGTGGAGAAACTCTCGTTCACCAGGAACAGGCCCTCTTTTCCCCACCAGTCATCGGCGCGCTGCGGGGTAATCCAGAGCGAGTTCTTCGTCAGCGCGTAGGGCGCCGTGATCAGAGTTTCCTTCAGCCAGCCAGGCAGGTCGCCGCTGTACAGCGCGTTCTGATAGCCCAGGATGCGGCGCAGCCAGTCCTCCCGCTTCGCAATGGCCTTCACCGTCACGGCGCGCGCGTCGGCAAAGCGTTCGGAGTAAAAATGCTTCTCCACACGCCCGGAGCTTTCCCGCAGCCAGGGTTGGCACCACGTGAGGATGAACTTCACGCTCTTGCGCTCGCCCGGCGCCACGTCCACCGTGGCCGAGGCCCGGACGCCCGACTCGGCGCTGTCCACCACGCCGTTTTCGACGGCAATCGCATAGCTGTGCCGAATCCACTCGGGAAGTCTCTCCAGCGGCGCGTGGGCCACCTGCATGCCCTGCCAGGCACCCTCGGTAAACGGCGTCACATCCCCGGCGGGAAAGCCGTCCGGTGAAAAGGAAAGCGTCACGGTGCGCGGGGCGGTGCCAAGATTGGTGGCGAACACCTCGAAACAGGCCGCGGGGGTGTTCGATTCGGCCGAGTCTCCCGGCAGGAAGGGGCTGAACGCCCGCACCTCCACGCGCAGCGGCAGGTCAAGCTCATACCGGGCGTCGGCAACGGGAAAATGGCCGAAATAGTGGACCGCCTTGGCGTCGCCAACCCCGTCGGCGGGTGTGGCAACCGTGTAGGTCTTCCCCTCCGTTGTCAGTGATAGAAAGGGCTTCCCAATCATAATGGGCGACGGATACCGGTTGAAAATGGATGCCTTGCCCAGTCGCCCCTCGGGATCGAAGCACACATAGCCCGTGCCCACGCCGCCCAGCGGCATGCCCCCGTCCTCCAGCGCGCCCGCGCCATACACGGTGCCGCAGGCGGGCACGGAGAGCCCCTCCACCGCGAATGACTGCAGCGCTTTTGCATCCGCCTGGGCATCACACAGCGGGTTCACCGCGGGCGCGGCCAGCGAGGCCACGAGCATATGGACGGCAAGGAGCCACATGACAAATCTCCCTTCGCAAGGTTGTTTCCAGTTGGGGCCGATTATAGCGGATTCCGCTTCGGGACCGTAGGCGGGAAAATGTGGGACAGCCGCCCCCGGCTGTCGGCTTGCCGCGCGTGCCCATGGGACGACAGGCAAGGGCGCCTGCCCCACATTTTCCCGCCAGTGACCGCGCTCCGAAACAGCCCGATTTCCCCGCAACAGGCGCAGCGCCTTTGCTTTACAGCGCTTGGTTCTGGTATACTTTGATCCTCACGAATCATCTCTCGGTTGGGGCGACCGCCCCAATCTCACCAAAGCAGGTTTTCCATGATACCCATTGATCGAATTCGTAACGTCGCGATTATCGCGCACATTGACCACGGCAAGACGACCCTGATCGACAGCATCTTCCGCGCCACCCGCATGTTCCGCGAGAACGAGCGGGTTGCCGAGCGCGTGATGGACAACAACGAGCTGGAACGCGAGAGGGGCATCACAATCCGCGCCAAGCACTGCTCGGTCGAGTGGAAAGACTACCTGATCAACATCATCGACACGCCGGGCCACGCCGACTTTTCGGGCGAGGTGGAGCGCATTCTGTCGATGGTGGACTCGGTGCTGCTGCTGGTGGACGCCAACGAGGGCCCCATGCCGCAGACGCGCTATGTGCTGATGCGCTCGCTGCGCCTGGGCCTGCGCCCCATCGTCATCGTCAACAAGGTGGACCGGCCGCAGGCCGACCCCGTGAGCGCGCTGCACAAGACCTTTGACCTGTTTGTGGAGCTCGGCGCCAACGACGACCAGTGCGACTTTGCCACGCTCTACGGCTCCGGGCTGCACGGTTGGATTGTCCGCGACCTGGAGAAGGACAAGCACGAGGGCATCGACCACCTCTTTGAAACCCTGATTGAGCGGGTGCCCTGCCCGACGGGAAACCCGGACGCGCCCTTCCTCATGCAGGTGAGCACCATCGGCTGGAACGACCACATCGGCCGCACGGCCACGGGCCGCATCATCCAGGGCACCATCCGCAAGGGCCAGGAAATAAGCCGCGTGACCACGCGGTGGAAAAACCCGCGCGGCTTTGCGACGCAGGGCGTTGAGGACGACGAGTTTGAGCAGACGGGCGTGTCGCTGGAGAAGGCCAACTATGTCTGGCTCACGCAGGGCACGGACTCTTTGATCGCGGAGGAGGCGGGCGCCGGCGAGATCGTGACCATTGCCGGACCGAAACAGCTCGACATCGGCGACACCCTGTGCTCGCCCGAACTGGTAAACGCCGGGCTGCCCCCGCTTGAAATCGAGGAGCCGACCGTCTCCATGCTGTTCCTCGTGAACACGGGCCCCTTTGCGGGCCGCGAGGGCAACGCCGTCACCATCCGCCAGATTCGCGCCCGTCTGGATCGCGAGCTGCGCACCAACGTGGCGCTGCGCGTCGAGGACATCGAGCGCCAGGACGGCGTGAAGGTCTCCGGACGCGGCGAGCTGCACCTGGCCATTCTCATCGAGGAAATGCGCCGCGAGGGCATGGAGCTGTGCGTGTCGCCGCCCGAGGTGATCACCAAGCTCGACGACCAGGGCCACCTGATGGAGCCCATGGAGGAGCTGGCCATCGACGTGCCCATCGAGCACCAGGGCACGGTCATCGAGAAGGTGTCGCAGCGCAAGGGCGAGCTGACCCACATGCACAACGAGGGCCGGGGCATGCTCCGCCTCGAGTTCCGCATCCCGACCCGCGGGCTCATCGGCTACCGCAACGAGTTTCTCAACGACACGCGCGGCCTGGGCATCATGTCCTCGCGTTTCGTCACCTACGGCCCCTGGGCGGGCGACATCATCTCGCGCAGCCGCGGCTCCATGATCAGCATGGACGTGGGCCCGTGCGCCGCCTACAGCCTGGAGAACCTCCAGCTGCGCGGCCAGTTGTTCATCGGCCCGCCCGACCCGGTGTATCCCGGCATGATCATCGGCGAGCACGCGCGGCCCAGCGACCTGTCCTGCAACCCCACCAAGCGCAAGCCGCTCACGAACCACCGGGCCTCCGGCAAGGACAATGCCGAGGGGCTCAATGTCCCCCGCAGGCTGACCCTTGAAACCGCCCTGGAGTGGATTGCCCCCGACGAGCTGCTTGAGGTCACGCCCAAGAGCGTGCGGCCGCGCAAGTCCATCATCGACGCTGAAGCGCGCAAGCGCGAGGAAAAGCGCCGCGCCGCGGCGAGCTGACCCGCGAAAGAACGGCCCCAATCCCACCCGTAGCGCCCGCCCCTGTGGCGGGCGTTCTGTTTTGCGCGGGCGTGGAGGACAATGCAGGATGGGCGTCCCCGCCTGTCGTTGCCCCAGGCCGACAGCCGGGGTCGGCCGTCCCGCGTGGCGCCGTCAGTTCCTCAGCCCAAAATGGGCGAGCTTGTTGTAAAGGGTGCTTCTGCTGATGCCCAGCAGCCGGGCGGCCTCCACCATGCTTCCGTTGGTGTATTCAAGGGTGCGCACGATGTGCTGGCGCTCCATGTCGTCCAGGGGGGCGGGCACGTCATCCCTGTCGTGGACGGCGGCAAACGCGCGCAGGTCCGCAACGTCTATGACCGCGTCCTGGCAAACCGTGTGCGCGACTTCCATCACGTTCTTGAGTTCGCGCACATTGCCCGGCCAGGGAAGTTCGGCCAGGTACTCCAGCGCCTTCGGGCTCAGGCGCCGGACCGGCGCGTTGCACTTGGCCGCGGCGGCCTGCAGGAAATGCTGCGCCAGTTCGGCAATGTCGCAGCGGCGCTGGCACAGCGGGGCGATGCGAATTTCCACGGACCGCAGCCGGTGATACAGGTCCTCCCGGAAGCGGCCCGCCTTTATCTCCTCGACAAGCTCCTTGTTGGTGGCCGTCACCACGCGGAAATCGGCGGTGATTTCCTCCCCGCCGCCCACGCGGCGGAAGCGGCCGGTCTCCACGGCCCGCAGTATGCGGGCCTGGTGCTCCAGGCTCAGGTCGCCGACCTCGTCGAGAAAAAGGGTGCCCCTGTGGCTTTGCTCCAGCAGGCCGGTTTTTCGCCCGACCGCGCCGGTGAACGCGCCCTTTTCGTGCCCAAAAAACTCGCTTTCAAACAGCTCGCGCGGTATGGCCGCGCAGTTCACCGTGACCATGGGCTCTTTGGCCCGGCTGGACAGCTCATGAATCAGGCCGGCCACCAGTTCCTTGCCGGTGCCGGTGGGTCCCAAAATGAGCACCGGCTGCATCGACGGGGCCACCATGGCCACCATGCGCTGCACCTGCGCCATGGCCCTGCTGTTCCCGACGATCCGGCCCAGTTTCTGGCCGGTCACCCGCAGTTTGCGGTTCTCGTCCTCCAACTGCTCCATGCGCTCAACCGCGCCGAAAAAGGGCGCTATAAGATGGGCAAGCGCCACAAAAAAGTGCAGGTCCTGCCGGCACCAGGCCCGCTCGGCCATGGTGCGGTCGATGCACAGCGCGCCGATATGGTGTTCACCCAGGAAGATGGGCGCCGCCATGGTGCAACGCACCAGCGCCTTCTCGCCGCGCATGGCCCGTTCCGGGGCCAGCAGGCCCCGGCGCTCCTTTATGGCCCTGGAAAGGCGCTCCCGGACTTCGCGCACGGTCGGCTCATCCACAGGGGTTCCAGGGGGGAGGAGGTTGACAACCTGCCCGTCCGGGTCGGACGGGTCCCGCATAAGCAGGAGCCATGCCGTGTCGGGGGAAAAGCGCGCCTGCAGGAATCCGCGCAGCGCGCCAATCAAGCCCTCCTGCCCGGAGACGCGGCTCAGGGCGCGGCTGATTTGGAACAGTTCCGTAAGGTCCCCATCGGTCTTGGGATGCACCACCGACGCGGCATGGTCCGGCGGCAATGACAGATAGACCGACTCTTCCTCCGCCATTGTGTCTGTGGACAGGCCTGCCGGTTCGTTGCCATTTTGCCGCTTCGCATCGCTGCCGACTATGAGAAAGGCCACCGGACCGACGCGGACCTCGTCACCCGCCTCCAGGGTGCAGTCCAGCGCCTGCAATCCGTTGACGAGGGTGGGGTTGATGCTGCCCAGGTGTTTCAGCCGGAGGCGCTCCCCATCCAGAAAGATCTCGCAATGCCTGCGCGAAACCACCGTTTGGAGAATTCTGACATCACAGGTGCTCTCGCGGCCGATGAGAAGCGGGCGTTCTGAAATTGCCCAACCGGTGCCCTTTTCCATGCCCGACTTCACTGTCAAATGAAACACAAACAACCTTTCACCGCCCGCGGCAGCGTCCCTTCCAACCCCGGTCAGCCCCCATAATATCCCTCCCGGACGCCCGCTTCAAACCGCCCCGGTCCCGTGCGGCCGCGCGGACAGGGCAAAAAAACCAAAGCGAGAAACAGGCCTTCCCTGTTTCTCGCTCTGCCCCTAGGAATGTATCCCGCCCCGGCTCTCCCGCTTGCCGGCGGACCCCATTCATCTGGTTCCCAAGTCATTCGCGCAATAACCGGGGAAGACGGACAAGGAAGGCTTGCCCGTCCACCTCTGTACTTTGCTGGTTCCTCTGTGTCGACTCACCGGAGCATGGCTCTCCATGCATCCTCATTCTCCCCAATCGACAAATTCAACTGTCGCACCAGTCCTCCGCCGTACCGTCGGGCCACTGCGCGACTTGCCCTTCGTCCGGCGGGCGCCTGCATCTATTCCCTTGCGGGACACGATCCTTTTGGGCCTGGCCTAAAGGACCGCAGGAGCCGATAGTATCCAGCGCGTTGTCATTTGCACCGCGCCGTAAAAGGTCACCCGGGGTGCCAGTTTCTGGCCTGTCACCCGGTACCCGTGAAAACGCACAAGCCACCACATGCGTAATCGCGATGCCGTGACCAGGCCGTTTTCCGGCGTTTGCCACACATTCTCATCCATCTTCATCAGCCCCCTGTATCCAACCCAAAAGGTTGTCTCTGCATGCGCCACACACACCGACCGTCTCGAAAGCGGCCCCGTAATGGGTCAACCATTTGCCGTGTCCATGGTCCACCTTGGACAGGATCTTGGTGAGGTCCATCCACCATGGTTTGCAACGACATGGTAACCATAGCAACCACCGTGCCATACGCCACAGACTGCCGTGAAGAAGGGTGTAAGCCTTTTTCGTAAGGCGTCTTAGGACCAATTGAATACGCCTGAATGAACTGTGCTAGGCGGCATATCGCTAAAGCATGTGCAAAAACTGGACAGGGAAGCGTCCGATTTGTGGACATTTCTTGTCTGGCGCACGGCTTGAGACATACTTCTTGCCCTATTTTTTTAAGACGGCTAAATTTGATGCAATAAGGCAAGGGAAATCTAATAGATATTCAAGAAACCAACCTGTTACTATGTATGGATGGTCGATTTTCACGCACGATTGCATAATAGGTAGCACCATTCTGTATTTTGTCTTGATTATCGGGACAATCTGTGCAAGAATTGGACAAAATTTGTCCATCAGAGAGGCGGCAACTTCTTGGAGCGACCGGATGACATCATTGTGAAGCGTAGAATTATTATTTCAGACCGTGCCTCCAAAGCCGGATTTACCCTGATCGAACTGCTGGTGGTCATTGCCATCATCGCAATTCTGGCTGCCATCCTGCTTCCCGCGCTGGCGCGCGCGCGCGAGGCCGCGCGGCGGTCCAGTTGCCAGAACAACCTCAAGCAGATGGGGCTGACCTGTAAGATGTATGCCAACGAGGCCAAGGGCAGTTTTCCCACGCTCATGCGCAACGTGTCCTCCTGGCAGCCGGGATATCCCTTCACCCCCGAGTATATATGCAATTATGGCCAGGCGCGCTCCCTGCTTCCCGATGTGGAGTCCATGTATCCCGAATATCTCACCGACCTGGAAATTCTCCAGTGTCCCTCCTCGCCCACCTACACCAAGAACGCCTGGAACTTCGACCGGAACCCGGCCAACCCAATCAATCCCTGCGCGTACGACAGCAAGGACAGCTACCTGTACTTTGGCTGGACCATTCTGCAGGAGCATGTCGTGCTGCCCGGGCAGGACCCGAACGCCACGCCGACCGAACCCATCGTCAACCCCGATTTCGTGAACCTGCTGCTCGATGTGCTCACGAAGAACTACTGGCGTGATCTTCCGGAAGACGCCTCCATTTTCGACAGGGACCAGTCCTTCCAGAGCATAAACCCGGCGGCAGCCGAGCGCATGCTCTACCGGCTGCGCGAGGGGATCGAACGCTTCCTCATCACCGACATCAACGCCGCCGCAGCCTCAAACCAGGCCCAGAGCACCATTCCCGTCATGTGGGACCGGGTCGCGGCCCAACTGGTCAACTCGGAAGTGTCACCGGCGGGGTTCAATCATTTGCCAGGCGGGTCGAACGTGCTGTATATGGACGGCCACGTGGAGTTCACCAAGTACCCAAGCGACCATCCCATCACGCGCGCCTTCGCCGTGGCCATTTCCCAATTGTGGACGTTCATGGGCGGCTGAGGCGCGTCCGCGCGCAGAACTGCGCCCCGTCTCCTTCCCTCGTTTCGGACCCGAAGGGCAACGCAGACATGCCTCCCGGGTTGCCCTTTCTCGGAAGTCGCCTGCCACCGGGCAAGAAGCACGAATTTCCGGCGCGGCAACAAGGCGCCCCTGCGGGCACGCGGCCGGCAGGGGCGTGTTGAACCTTTCAGAACAGGGAACCGCCGCGCGTCAGGGGCACACCGTACTCATAACACAGCAATAACCGCTGCACAGGGTGCAGTTGGCGGTGGGAAGCCCCTTAATGCATTTTCGATAGGTCGGAGAACCGGAGCGCTTGTCGCAGCACAGACCGTTGGCCTTTACTGCCGGCACGTCGTTGCCCTCGGCGTCCCTAAGGTCCACACCGCGTGGGTCCCACAGGACGCCCGCCGTGGCCGCAATCATCTCAATGTCATCATCATCAAAAATCTCGGGGTCCGCCGGCACGTAAAAGAGGCTTGCGATGGTCATGTGCTGGAAGGCGGGCGACTTGGCGCATTTTCGGACCGCGTTGAAAAGAGTGGCATCCATGGGAACGCTTGGACTGTCCACCGCGCGGTTGACAAAGGTCAAGGTGATCAAGCCCGCGCTTTTGAGCGACTTTAACTGCGCCAGCATCTTTTCCTTCAGGCCGGCATCGCCGGGCAACTCATTCCAAGACCATGCATAAAGCTGCTTCATGGTCCAATTGCCCGGATTTTGGGGCTGACCGTCGGTTGCCGGGGCTGGAATCAGGCCCTTGAGTTCTATGAGCGCATTTCTGGCCGCTTCCTTCTGCGATTTCGGCACGCCCGTCACGCCCGTTTCGTCCACGGCCACCGCGTCGATTCGATGGCGCCACATGCCCACCGCGTCACCCACCGGAAGGTTGCCCCAAAACAGTTGCCGCATCGTTTGGCCCGCGGTAAGCGCCGACATGAGCTGCACATTGGGCCCCCAGCCGCCGGCCTTGCATGTGGGGCAGTCATCCGCGGCGGCCACCGCCTGCCCGCGCGCCGCCATGGAGAGTGAGACCGTCAGCAATGCAATGATAAGAAGACACGCGTTTTTCATCCTCGGTTCCTCCTTGTGTTGCTTCTGCAATGCACTCTATCTGCCGGCATCCGCATCCCGCATGGAACGCGGGTGAAACAGCCACTTCTCATCGCGCTTATCCATTGGACCGTCAATCCCCAGCATGGGATTCAGTGTGTGCGTCCCTCCAGGCAAGGTCGGGCACACCGCCGGTTTCGGCGCGTTTCGCGGTGAACAATCCAGCCCCTCGGCGCCGGCGCCTCAATTCACCACAATATCGCCGCCCTCAGCCTCCAGCAGCACCGTGTACTGCCCATCCCCCAGGCGGCCGGAGAATTCCTGGCGTTCGCCGCCGATGGAGCCGCTGAGCGGGATGTTGCTCTGGACGCGGCCCTGCCCCGCGCGGACGGTGAGTGCCGCGCTGGATTCGGGCGCGATGAGAATGCTCAGGTGGCCCTTGTCCACGTGGAGGTCCATGTTGCCTTTGACGGGCTCCAGTGAAAGCAGGCGCACGTCGCCGCCGGTGTTGCGGGCGGACACGTCGCCGCCGGGCGACTCAATGATGGTGCGGCCCTCGGCGTTCTGGGCGGTGACCCGGCCAAAGACGCGCTCGATGCGCAGGTCGCCGTATTGGGCCGACGCCTCGACGGGACCGGCGCAGTCTGACACGCGCACCGCGCCCTGCCTGTTGGCGAGCTTGAGCGCGCCCTTGACATGTTCAGCGGAAACTTCGCCCTTGATCTGGTTTAGGTTGGTATCGCCGCCCAGCCCGCTTGCGGAAGTCACCCCGTCGACCGCGTTGACCTGCACCGCCAGGGTGCGCGGCACCTGCACCAGGAGGTCTATGCGGTAAGAAGTGCAGCCGAAGCGGGCCATGTCGCCGTCGGCCGCGGTCGTCACCGTCACCCGCCCCGCCTCCTGCCTGATCTGCATCTGGAGCGCCTCCAGCGCCTGCGGCGCCTGCGCCGCCGTGGGCATCCAGACCACCCGTGTGGCCGTGACGCGCAGGCTGTCCTCGTCAACCCCCTCCACACGCACACTGCCCGGCACTGCCGCCTCAATCTGGACCGTGTCCGACGCGGCCACCGTCACGCGCTCCTCGCGCGCGCCGTTGAAGACCTGTCCCTCCGCGCCGCCCGGTGCGGGCGCGGCGCCCGCGCCGCGCACCTCAATGTTCACATCCCCAAAGGAGGCGTTGATCGTCATGCGCTGCGCTGCGTCGGCGCTGGGATGGCGGGCCATAATCCGGTCACCCTGGCCGGAACGGGTCATGTCCAGACCGCTGGTGAGCTTGCCGTAGACCACCGTGGCGCTGATGTCGGGGTTTGCGCCGGGGTCAATCGAGATATCCGCGCGCCCGCTGTCCACGGTGATGTCGGCCTTGTACTCCGGGCCGAGTTTGGACAGGGCCACGCTGCCGCCGAAATTGCTGACCTGGATATCGCCGCGCGCGTCGCTTATCTCGGCGCGCGCGCCCTTCATCTGGAAGCTGCCTCCCTGGGCCAGCCCTTGCGCCTTCACGGGGAACTCGCCATGGGACCGCACCCGGACGGTGCCGGCGGCCTGGCCGATGTCCACCGCCCCGTAGCGCACATCCAGGCCGATAGCGCCGCCGATGCCCTGCGCGGCCACATCACCGAAGAAATTGTCGGCCACAAGGCTTGCGTCGCGCGGTATGGTAATCCGGTACTGCACGGCCAGCGAGATGCGGCCCATGTCGCGGCGGGTCTCGGGGAAAAGCGTTTTGACCTCGACAAGGTCCTCGGCGGGCGACACCTTGATCTCTATGGCCTGGGCCAGCGTTGCCGCCGTCTCGGCCGTCTCCGCCCCCGCGGTGACCTCGGCGGTCACCTGCACCACGCGCTCGTTCCAGGTGTCCACGCGGATATCGCCGAACTCATTGGAGACAGACACCGTCGGCGCGGCCCCGGTGGGGTAGCGCTCCGAGAAACTGCGCCGTTCGGTGTAGGGGGAGCCCTGCCCGTCGCCCAGCAGCGGCGCGCCGGGGCCGACCAGTTCGTCGGCCTTGCGGCCTATCTGGTCCATGCCGCGGGCCGCGCCCTCGATACCCGCGCGCATGCGCTGCAAAAAGTCCGTCTGCGCGGCTGCGGCCAGGGACAGCAGCAGGGCAAGGAAGACGGGGATGATGCGTTGTGCCGTGTTTCTCATGGCGCGCCCCCGCTCAGAGGGTGCGTTCCACGAACAGGTCACGCAGACCGTTCACCTGCCGGTCCAAGTGCGTCCGCACCATTTCGTTCGCGCGGGCACAGCCCGGGTTGCGCTCGCGCGCGGCCAGGGCCGCGCTGAGGTCCTGGCTGACACCCTCCACCGCGCGCCGGCGTTCCCACTCGCGCAGGGTCCGCGGCGGGCTGTCCGTGCGGGACACTGCGGCGGCAAGCTGCTCAATGGCGCCGGTCTTGCGCCGGATGGCCTCGGGCGAAACCGTTTCGGGGGACTGGGCTGCCTGGGGCGCGGGCCGAAGCGCGGCGCGTGACGGCGCACCGCCGTTCCCGGTGTTCACGGCCATGCCGAAAGTGAGCACGGCCAGGGCCGCGGTGGCCGTCACGTAGACGGCGGCCCGGAAGAGGACCCCCGCAAGCGACGGATGCCTGCGGCCCGTTTCGGGGGTCTGGAGCCGCGCCTCGCGGGCGCCGGCCAGAATCTGGCGCGCCAAATCACCCGAAGGCTCGGGCGCGGCGGCGGAGGCGGTAAACTCAAGGCTTGCCCGGATGGCGCGCACTTCGGCCGTGCAGCGGGGACAGGAACTAACATGTGCCGCCAGAAAGGCCGACACCGACGAGGACCGGTCCACCAGCGACTCCGCAAACGCAACCAATTCCTGGCGCGGGGGATGCCGAAGCACCGTCTGTTCGAGGTTCATGCCCATGCCGTTCCGTCCTGTTTCAGACGTATTCGCGGTATTTTTCGAGGAAGGGCCGCAGCGCCTGCTCGGCCCGCGCAATGCGCGATTTCACTGTGCCGATCGGGCAGTCGGTAATTTCGGCGATTTCCTCGTAGGAAAGGCCCTGGAAACGCTTCAGCACGAAAGACTCGCGGTAGTGCGGGGCGATTTTGTGCAGCGCCTCGTTGACCGCCTCGGAGATTTCGCCCCGCTTGAATGCGGTCAGCACGCAGGCACTTTCGTCCCGGACCGTGTCAATCGGCGATTCGCCCTCGCCCTCGTGGTCGTTGCTCCACCAGGACAGGCTGAACATTTTGGGGCGGCGCTTCTGCCGGGCCCATTCCTTGTAAACGATGTTGGACGCAATGGTGTAGAGATAGGTGGAGAACTTGGCCGTGGGCGTGTACCGGTCGCCGTTTTTCACCAGCGCCATGAACACTTCCTGGGTCAGTTCCTCGCCGACGTGGCGGTTCTGCACCATGCGGTAGATGTAATTGAAGACGGAACGATGAAAACGGCGGACCAGCTCCTCAAACGCGGCTTCCGTGCCGCGTCCGTGCTCCAGCATCAGGTTCTCATCGGTCCACTGGGCATACGGCAACGGGGTGTCGGCATCCCGCAACCGGGGTGCCTCGCTGCGGA
This sequence comes from Candidatus Hydrogenedentota bacterium, assembly GCA_903902895.1. Classification (GTDB taxonomy): domain Bacteria; phylum Hydrogenedentota; class Hydrogenedentia; order Hydrogenedentales; family CAITNO01; genus CAITNO01. Next base: position 15,941 of record CAIUWO010000457.1, read on the forward strand.
ATGCCGCAATATTGGTCATTTCTTCCGCCATAATGCCTTCCTGACAGCCAGATTTTGGCTTTAGTGTATTTTATCCCGCCTAGGGGGGAAAAGTTCCACCCCCCGACCTGCTCGGTCGCTTTGATTTCACATGCGATATTTTCGATATTTTCGCACACTGGGGCTAGGACACACAAGACAAGTCGAAGGTTCAGCCTTCGTCTTGGGGCAAATCCAAGTCCAAAAAGCGGTCCAAACCCGGAGTGCGCGAGAGCGCAGTGCTCAGAATATCCACAATCAACTGGTTGCGGTTGACCCCTTCCACCCGGGCGGCAATGCCCAGCGCATGGTATAGGTCGTTCGGCACGCGCAACATCAGCCGGGTTGTGTCAAAGTCGCCCGGCAACAGATTGGGGAGGGTGACGGGTTCATGGGAAAGGTCCACCGCCCCAAAAAGGTCCGCCTGCTCCTGGGTCGCCGGTCGGAGCCGCGCAAGCCGCTCGGCGGGAAACTGCAATTCGAGTATGTCCACGTTGCTCTTGCCTTCATGAATTTGTTCAAGAATCCGGGCGCGGCCACCCAGGCTCCTGAGTTGGCGCACCAGGCCTATCGGCGTGGTCAAAAAGCCGCTTTGGCGCATAAACGCTATCGCCGCCTCGCCCTCCAACCCACGGCGAACCGCCTCGATAATCCGTTCCTGCTTCTGTCGCGCTTGTATGGACACCGTCTCGCGTCCTTTGGTTCGGGGTCGCGCCCCAACTGGTTCGGCACCAGTATAGTAAATTGTTGACTATTCTGCAAGTGTTGATAAAAATGCAGCAAAAAGAGCCCTTGATTTCTTATTGATAACGCATTATCATTAAACTCCATATTTCAGCAAGGACCGTGATTCTTGAAAACCCGGGCTAATACACATCTGCGGCATCTTGGTCTGCTGGCGGCGCTGGGCCTTGCGCTGTGCGGCGGATGCGGCGCACCCCCAACACCTGCCGCGGACGGCGTCACCGAGGTGGTGGTTCCGATTGCGCCGGTGGGCTGGCTGATGGAACGCGTTGGCGGACCGGAGGTGCGCGTGTCGGTGCTGGTGCCGCCGGGCCAGTCGGCCGAGACGTGGCAGGTGCTGCCGCGGCAGATGGAAGATTTGGGCCGGGCGCAGGTGTACGGCTTTGTGGGCCTGCCCTTCGAGGCGCCGCTGGTGGAGAAGCTGAAGGCGGTCTTCCCCGAACTCGTGGTGGTGGACCTGCGCCAGGGCATCACACTGCGCGCCGAAGCATGCCGGCACGGGGAGGAACAGGGAGACCATGCCCACGGCGCGGGCGACCCGCATGTTTGGCTCGACCCGGTGCTGTTGAAGACCATGGCGGCCACGGCGGCCACGGCGCTGACCAAGGCCGCGCCGGACAAGGCGCAGAACTTCGCCGCCAATCTGCAGTCGCTGGCGACGGAACTGGACAGGCTGCACGCGCAGGCGGGCGAAATTCTTGCCCCCGTGAAGGGCCGCGAGTTCTTTGTGTTCCATCCCGCGTTCGGCTACCTGGCCGACCGCTACGGCCTGAAACAGACGGCCGTGGAATATGAGGGCAAGGCGCCGGGCGCGCGGCGGCTCAGCGAACTGGCCGAACAGATCAAGAACGGCGGCGCCCGCGCGATGTTTATCCAGCCGCAGTATTCCACCGCCGAAGCCAAGGCGCTCGCCGAATCGGCCGGGCTGCCGCTGGTCACACTGGACGACCTGGCGGCGGACTATCCGGAGAACCTCCTAAGCATCGCACGGTCCCTGGCGGAGCACCTGCAATGACCGCACCCGCCATCGAACTGACCGGGGTGGGCTTCGGCTACGACGCGCGCTTTCCCGTGCTGGAATCGGTGGACATGCGCATCGAGCGCGGCGCGTTCGTCACGATTGTCGGGCCCAACGGCGGCGGCAAGACGACACTCTTCCGGCTCGTGCTCGGGCTGATTCGCCCGACCCGGGGCACGGTGCGCGTGCTCGACGCGGACCCTGTCCGTGCGCGGGAGCGCATCGGCTACGTGCCGCAGCATTTCGCGTGCGACCCGCTCTTTCCGGTGCGCGTGGAGGACGTGGTGCGCATGGGCTGTCTCGGCGGCGCCCGCACCTCGCGCCTGCGCGCGCGGGAGCGCGCGGCGGAGGCGCTTCACGCGGTGGGGCTTGACGGCCTTGGCCCGCGCTGGTTCAACAGCCTTTCCGGCGGCCAGCGCCAGCGCGTGCTCATCGCGCGCGGGCTGGTGACCAACCCCGAAATCCTGCTGCTCGACGAGCCGACCTCCAACGTGGACGCCACGGCGGAGGATGCCATCGCGCGCGTGCTGGAGGGGCTGCGCGGCAACATGACGATCCTGCTGGTGACGCACACCGCGGCGGTCGCCTCGCGCTTTCTCGACACCATCTACTGCGTGAACAGGAGCGTGCACGCGCACCCGGCCACGGACAAGCTCGACGAGGACCTGATGCGGCACATCACCGGCTTCGCCCTCGCGCCGGGCAACGCCGCGGGAGGGTCGGTCGATGCTTGATTTCTGGCAGGCCGCGCTGTCCCATCCACTCGCGCGCAACGCGCTGTTCGCCGCGCTGCTCGTCAGCCTTTGCTGCGGCACCGTGGGCACCTACGTGGTCGTGCGGCGCATCAGCTACATCGCCGCGGGCGTCTCCCACTGCGTGCTCGGCGGGCTGGGCGCGGCGTGCTACTTCAGGGTTGCCTGGGGATGGACCTGGCTCAAGCCGGAGTATGGCGCGCTCTTTGCCGCGCTGCTGTCGGCCACCGTCATCGGTTGGGTCTCCCTGCGCCGCCGCGAGCGCGAGGACACGGCCATCAGCGCCGTGTGGTCCGTCGGCATGGCCGCGGGCATCCTGTTCCTCTACGCCACGCCCGGCTACAGCCAGGACCTCATGGGCTACCTCTTCGGCAACATCCTGCTCGTGACCAACCAGAGCCTGTGGCTGCTGGCCGGACTCGACGCGGTGGTCATCCTGATTGTCTGGTGGTTCTTTGACCAGTTCCAGGCCGTCTGCTTCGACGAGGAGTTCGCGCGCCTGCGCAACCTGCGCGTCGATGCCTACTACATCCTGCTCCTCACGCTCACCGCGCTGACCGTGGTGGCGCTGTCCATGGTCGTCGGCGTGGTGCTGGTCATCGCGCTGCTCACGCTGCCCGCGGCCATGGCCGGCCGCTTCGCCAAGTCCCTCGCGCAAATGATGGTGCTGGCCTGCCTGCTCTGCGCCGGCTGCTGCCTGGCCGGGCTGACCATCAGCTACCGGCCCGACCTGCCCGTCGGCCCCACCATCATCCTCGTCGCCGGTGCCGGATACCTCATCACCGCCGCACTCCCGCGGCGGTTCTTTCGACGAGGGTAGAGACCGCCGGAGAAACACGCCGAAACGTGCGCGCCGCCTTAAATCCCCCTTTGAAGGGGGTGCCGCGAAGCGGCGGAGGATGTAAGTTCGCGCAGGTACGGCCCAGCACAACATCCCCCTACCGCCTTACGGCGGTTTTCCCCCTTCGAAGGGGGATTTAAGGCGGCGTGTGCTATCCTTCTCATGTTCCAATAACGTTGAACATGAGGAGCGCGCAACCATGCTTTCCCCATTGATTACCCTGCTCATCCCCGCCCTTCTAAGCGTGTCTGAACCGCCGGTCGTGCCGCACACGCTGCGCGTGGCGTCGGTGCAGATGGAGGTGACGGATGACCTTGACCGGAACCTGGCGCGCATACTGCGCGGCATCGACGAGGCGCGCTGCGCCGGGGCGCGGGTGGTGCTGTTTCCCGAGACGGCGCTGAGCGGGTTTTCGAAGGAGACCATCGCGGCGCTGGACTGGAAGCGGCTGGAAGGGGCGATACAACAGGTGGCCGAGGCCGTAAAGAAGTCGGACATCTATGCCTTTTACGGGTGCGCCACGCCGTCGGGAGCGGCAAAGCCGTACAACACGGCCATCCTTGTTGGGCCGGACGGCAACGAGGTCACGCGGTACCACAAGATGGCCCCCGAGCCGTGGTTCGAGCCGGGAGACCATCTCGCGTACTTCGAAATCGACGGGATCCCCTGCACGGCCATACTCTGCCACGACGAACGCTTCCCTGAACTGGTTCGCATCCCCGTGCTAAAGGGTGCAGAGGTCTGCTTCTATCTAAGCTACGAGATCAACTCCCTGCCCAAGGCGCTCCAGAAAATGGAGGGCTATCGTGCGCAATTGATTGCCCGCGCCGTGGAAAACAACATCTGGGTGCTGCAGAGCAACGGCGTCGGTCCGCTCGGCGAGACCGCCGCGGCCAGCCTGGGTCAGAGCCGATTCGTGGCGCCCGACGGCACCGTTGCCGAAGAGGCGCCCGCGCTGGTGGACACCATGATTGTCCGCGACATCGAACCGTCCCGTGCTTCGCGCGGCAATGCGCTCGAAAGCCTGGGCGTCAAGCCCCTTGGCGAATGGTGGCGTGCGGGAATCGCGCAGACACTCCCCTCCGACGCCGCGCCGGAACAAGCAACCGCGCCCGCCAAATCACAGGCCAAATTGGCGCTGATGCGCGGTGTGCCCGTGAAATGGGATCTGAAAAACAACTTCGACATGTTCCTGCGCATGGCGGCCGAAGCCGCGTCGAAGAAAGCCGACATCTTCATCACGCCCGAATGCTGGCTCGACGGCTATGCCGCGCCGGACAAGGCATCCACGGTCGAGAAGCTTCGGGGCATCGCGCAGAACTTGGAAAGCAGCCCCTATCTCCAGCGCGTGGCGGCGGAAGCCCGTTCCAGGAACATGTATATCTGCTTCGGATTCACCTCCCTTGAGAACGGCAAGATATTCAACGCGGCGGGACTCTGGGACCGCACCGGAAAACTGATCGGTGTCTATCACAAGACGCACATGCAAACGCACGATCTTCAGTTTTCTCCCGGCGAGGCGTTGCCCGTGTGGGACACCGAATGGGGCAAGGTGGGCATCATGATCTGCGCCGACCGGCGCTGGCCTGAGACGGCCCGCACGCTGCGGCTCAAGGGCGCACGGCTCATCCTTAACCCCACCTACGGAATGCACCACGAGAAGAACGAATGGTGGATGCGCACGCGCGGCTACGAAAACCAGTGCTTCATCGCCTTCGCCCATCCGAACGTGGGCTTCGTGGTCGACCCGGGAGGCGACATCGCTGCCAAGGAAGAATCGGACAGCCCCGGCGTGCTCCTCTGCGACGTTGACCTGGCCGAGGCCAGGGACGACAACCACCTGCGCAACCGGCGGCCAGAGCTCTACGGCGTCATCACCGAGCCGAAACGCCCAAACTGAGCGCAACCCCTGTACTTCCGGTGATTGCGGCACTGGACTCCACGCGGGCTGTGGTGGTAGCGTCTCACACAGCCAACAGGGTCACGCACAAGGATGTCTTACCATGACCAAGTCTCGTCTGTCCACACAGTTCCTCGTTTCCGTGTCACTGCTCTTCGCGGTCACCGCCGCCGCGGAGAATCCCTTCATCGGTTCGTGGGCGCTGACGCCCGTTTCGGGCGGGGCCGGGTGGCTGGAGCTGCGGCAGGCCGAAGGCTATCTGGACGGCACGCTGCTGTGGATGGGCGGCAGCCCGGAAGTGCAAACCCGTGTCTGGATGGACGGCGACACGCTGTGCGCGTTGCGCATTTGGAATGAGGAACTGCGCGACGCTTCGGGCAAGGTCATCCGCACGGTGGCCCATCCCGTGTCGCTGACGGCCACGCTTTCGGGAGCCGCGCTGCACGGCTTTGTCTCGCAGCCCTCCAACGACGGCACCGGCGTGTGGAAGGATGAATTCACCGGCACGCGCACGCCGCCAATGCCGCCCGCGCCCGACCCGTCGAAACTGCGCTTCGGCGATCCCATATCCCTGATCAACGGCAGGGACCTCGAAGGCTGGGCCGTGATCGGCGGCGCCCACTGGTCGACGCTGGGACTGAAGAAGCCCGACGGCAGCGCCGCGCAGGGTTGGGTGCCCGTGGACAGGGACGTGAGCAACGGTTGGAAGGTGCGCGACGGGATACTCGCCAACGATCCGGTCCAGGCAGCGGGACAACCTTATGTCCGTTACGGGAACCTTCAAACCATCCCGGATTTTGAGGACTTCAATCTCACGACGGAGGTTAATGTTCCGGCCGGCGGCAACAGCGGCATCTACCTGCGCGGCATCTATGAAATCCAGGTGATCGACAGCTTCGGCAAGCCGCTCGACTGCCATAACATGGGCGCGCTCTACGGACGCATCACCCCCGCCGCCGGCGCAGAAAAGCCGGCCGGCGAATGGCAGACGCTGGACATCACGCTGGCGGACCGGCATGTCACGGTCAAGCTCAACGGCCAGACCATTATCGACAACCAGCCCATCGCCGGATGCACCGGCGGGGCGCTTTGGTCCGACCCGATGCGTCCGGGGCCCCTCTATCTGCAGGGCGATCACACGGCGGTCCAGTACCGAAACATGATCCTGCGGCCCGTGGTGGAATAAGGTTCCAGTGGTTTAGTCATTGCATTGAGCAATCTGCATCGACGGCGCTTTAGTTATTGCCGCGCAGCACTTTACCCGCACGCGGGCTGGCGTTTATTGTGCCGTGGTCGACCACCATTTGGCCGTTGATGAACACGTGGTCAATACCGATGGGGGGCTTGTCGGGTTCTTGGAAGGTGGCGCCCGAGGCGATGGTCGCGGCGTCAAACACGACAATGTCGGCAAAGGCGCCCTCGGCGATTCTGCCGCGGTCCTTGAGGCCAAAGTGCTCGGCGGGCAGGCCGGTGGCTTTGCGGACGGCTGTTTCCATGGAAAGCAGTTTCTTGTCGCGGACGTAGCGTCCGAGGAATTTCGGGTAACATCCGTGGAACAGGTAGGACGGTCTGCCCATGCCCATCAGGATGGTGTCGGTGGAGATGCACACGTCGGGGTGCCGCATCGGCGCAAACATGGACCGTTCGGCCAGCGCGCTGTCCGGTTCACCCATGGTCTCGAAGACCAGCACGTGGCCGTCCTCCTCCAGCAGCAGGTCGCAGGCGGCGTCGAGGGGGTGCTTGCCCTGTTCCCGCGCGATTTCCATGAGGTTCATCCCCTCATAGCGCTTGTTCTTTTCCGAGACGACGGCCATGACGGTCGAGCACTCCCATCCCATGACCTTGAAGAAATTCATGGACCACGAATCGCCCTCCACGTGGGGCCATTTCATGTTGCCGTGCTTGATGCTGTGCTTCATGCGCTTGCGCGCTTCGGGGTCGCGCATCCGCGCGATGACCTCGGCAGAGCTGCCCTCCAGCGCCCAGGGCGGGAAGAAGGCGAGCAGGTGGGTGAAGCCGGTCGTGGTGGGCATGGCGTCGATGCGCACGCGGCAGCCCGCCGCGTTGCCCTTTGCCACCTGGTCGATGCGCTGTGCCAGCGGGCCGTCCAGCGGGATGGGCGGCATCCACCGTTCCGGCACCTTTGAAAGCTGGCGGATCACCGACCGCACCACCGGCCCGGCCGGGCCATAGTCGGGAATCCAGAACAGGTGCGAAACCTGCCCGCGAATGCCGTTTTCCCGGGAAATGTCCAGCACCTCGTCGATGGCCTGCGGCAGCGTGGCCGAGTAACTGCGCAGATGGCAGGTGAACATGGCATCGTGCTTCTTGAGCACCTTTCCCATGCACCGCATTTCGCGGGTGTCGCTCTGGCTGCCGGGGTAGTATTGCAGGCCCGTCGACAGCCCGATGGCGCCCTCCTCCAGCGTCTGGTCCAGCGCGCGGGCCATGCCGTCCAGCTCTTCGTCCGTGGCATAGCGCCGCGCCATGCCCATCACGTCGAGCCGCAGCAGCCCGTGCGGGGCCAGCACCGCCGTGTTCAGCAGCACGCCGCGCCCGTCGAGCGTGTCCAAAAACTCGCCCATCGTGTTCCACGAGCAGTCGTGCGCCAGATCGAACCCGGTGAACACCTCGATGTACTGCCGCACCGCGTCCTTGTTGGCGACGCCCAGCGGCGCCATGGACATGCCGCAGTTTCCGCCCACGAAGGTCGTGATGCCCTGGCGCACCAGCGGCGCCAGCATCTTGTCATGGTCGGGCCGGTGCACAGTCAGGTCGGCGTGCGAATGGGAATCGACGAAGCCCGGACAGACCACTCGGCCGGTGGCGTCGATTTCCGTTTGGGCTTGGGCACCGTTGGCTTTGCCGACCAGGGTGATCCGGTCGCCCTCCACACCCACGTCCCCCATGAACGGTTTTGCCCCGGAACCATCGACCACCATACCGTTGCGAATCAGTACGTCGAACATGGCACTTCCTCCAACTATGTTGGGCAGCATTTAGGCTTTAGGTGCCCGCATTTAACAGCACACCTGCCAAGTACGAAAAATGAACCGGCCTCGATTATCCGCCAATCACCGTGACCTGTCAAGGAGAGGGCATCCGCGCCACGGCCCGGGAATCACCCTACGATGCGGTAGGTTTCATATTGGCAGACCACGGCGTTTGCAGGTGCGAATCTGATACAATGCCGCCCTTAACCTGTCGAATTGCCCCGCAGTGCCGGTGTATTCACGCATGCCGGTGTTCGCGTTCAACCCAGAAGAAAGCCAAACATGAAGACTTTTTCCATCGCCGTACTGGAAGGCGACGGCATCGGCCCGGAAATCACCCGGGAAGCCGTCAAGGTACTGCGCGCCATTGAACCGATTGCCGGCGTGTCTTTTGACCTGCGTTTTGCGCCCTTTGGCGGGCAGGCCTGGTTTGACCACGGCACCTCGTTTCCGGCCGAGACGATGGCCATTTGCGACGCATCCGACGCCATCCTGAAGGGGCCCATCGGGCTCGGGACCGAGGCGTCGCGCCGGATACCGGTGAACGAGCAGCCCGAGCGGGCCGGGCTGCTGCCCATGCGCAAGCGCTACAACACCTACGCCAACTTCCGGCCCGTGTACCTGCCGCCCGAGCTGTGCCATTTCTCGCCGCTGCGCAAAGAGCGCATCCCCAACGGCATCGACATCATGATGATCCGCGAACTGGTGGGCGGGCTGTATTTTGGCGAGAAGGAGGAGGGCCGCAACGAGGCGGGCGGCCGCTACGTGAAGGAGACGCTTGAGTACACGGCGCTCCAGATCCGCCGCATCCTGCACACCGGATTCCAGGAGGCGCGCAAGCGCAAGGGCCTGCTGCACAGCGTGCACAAGAGCAACGTGCTGCTGTCGAGCGTGCTCTGGAACGAGGTGGTCGACGAGGTGGCGCCCGAGTACCCCGATGTGAGGGTGGAGCACATCATCGTGGACGCGGCGGCCACGGCGCTGGTGCTGCGGCCCGAGACTTTCGATGTGATGGTCATGGAGAACATGTTCGGCGACATCCTGAGCGACCTCGCCGGGGGCATCCTCGGCTCGCTTGGGCTCATGCCGTCGGCCTGCGTGGGCACGGAAAAGTCCTACTACGAGCCGTCGCACGGTTCGGCGCCGGACATCGCCGGCAGGGGCACCGCCAATCCGTACAGCATGATCGGGTCCGTGGCGCTCATGCTGGAAAAGAGTTTCGAAATGGACGATGCGGCCCGGCGTGTCTGGGACGCGCTGCGCGCGGTGTTCGCCGCGGGCCACGTGACGGCGGACCTCGCCGCGCCAGAAGAGCGCGGCAAGGCGCTGGGCACGGCGGCCTTCGGCGACCTCGTTGTCGCCGCCCTCAAGTCCTGACGCGACGATGAAAGGTCACGGAAGGGCATACGCGGCGCTGTTCGTGTCGGCGCTCGGCTGGGCGCTGGCGCCCGTGTTCATCCGCTATCTGAGCGCGCACTACGACCCCTACACGCAGTCGTTCGTCCGCTACGTCAGCGCGGCCGTCGCGCTGGTGCCCTGGTGCGTGTACCGCTACCCGAAGGAACTGCGGCGCGCGCTGGCCCGGTGGAGGGCGCTGGCCGCCATCGCGTTGCTGGTGGTGTTCATGCAGACCGCGTGGACCGTGGCCATCTACCACACCACAGCCACGGCGGCGCAGCTCATCTGCAAACTGCAGGTGCCCATGGTCATCCTCATGAGCTACCTCGTGTTCCGCGAGGAGCGCTTTGTCATTCTCAGCTTCCGCTTTCTGGGCGGCACGGCGCTGGCGCTGGCCGGCGTGACGGGCGTGCTCATGCGCGACCCGTCGGTCCGGTGGTTCCCCGCGCTCGATTTGGCGTTCGCGCTGCTCATGTTCGTGAACGTGTGCTGGTCCGTCTACATTGTCGGCAGCCGCCACACCTGCAAGGACCTGCACCCCGTGCCCATGTTCACCGTCGTCGCGGTCATGGTCAGCGCGGGCTTTCTGCCGGTGATGCTCCTCAAGGGCGACACCGCCTCCATCGGCGCCGCGGGCGCCTGGGTCGGCGCGATCGCGTTCCTGTCCGGCATGACGAGCATCAGCATGGCCCACTGCGCGTTCCACTACGCGCAGGTGCGGCTCGGCGCGGCCTTCTGCACCTCCCTCCAACTGGTCAACCCCCTGGCGACCTACCTGGTCGCGTTGTTCTTGTGGCCCGACGAGGCGCTCAACGCGCTGCAGTGGGCCGGCGCGGTCGTGCTCGTGCTGGGCAGCATTCTTGTGGTCGACGCCCAGCGCCGCGCGGGCCGCGCGCTGCCGCCGGCCGATGTGAACGCCGCGCCGTAAAGGATTCACAAACGGGGCCGGGGGCCGGCGAAGAATGCACCGGCTATCCGCAGAGGAGTTTGTGCACCTGTCCGGGGGTCTTGCAGGCCACGATGGCGTCGAAGAGCGCGCGGTTGCGCAGGACCAGCATCACCTTGGCGAGCAGGCTGAGATAGACCTTCTCGGCGCCGAGGGGCATGGCGAAGAGGACCATGATGTGGACCGGTTTGCTGTCCAGGGAGGTGTAGTCGACGCCGCCGCGTGACACGCCGACGCCGAGCGTCGGCACGCCGACCTCGGGGATGCGCACATGGGGCACCGCAACGCCGTTGCCCAGCCCCGTGCTCATAATGGCTTCCCGCTCAAACACGGCGCTGCGGAACAGCGCATCGTCGGCCACGGTGGGGTTCTTTCCCACCGCCGCAACGAGCAGGCTCAGCACCTCTTCCTTGTCGGCACCGGGGGGCATGATGACGATCTGCTCGACCGGGATGTCTATGCCAAACTGGCTCATGGATACATCCAGCCGGGACCCTCGCGGTCCCGGTTGTTGGTTTGTCAGTCGAACTGAAGTGTGCCGAGTTTCGCGCGCATGCGGCTGATCGCCTCGTCCAGGCGGTCATCCTCGACGGTGAGGGAGAAGCGGACAAAGCCCTCGCCGTTGGCGCCGTAGGCCGCGCCGGGCGCGAGCACCACCGCGCAGGATTCGAACAC
>CAIUWO010000458.1 GCA_903902895.1 Candidatus Hydrogenedentota bacterium
CGCGCTGGAGTCTGCCTGGAGCGAGCACGCGTTGCGCGCGGTGGACGGCGGCACGCCGTCCGAGGCGGCGGGGTGCCTGTTTGAACTGCTGCGGCGGCTGCCGGACAAGGACCGGCTGGTGCTGACGCTGATCTATTTTGAGGAATGCAGCATGGCCGAGGCGGCCGGGCGCACGGGCTGGAGCGTGACACTGGTCAAGGTGCGCGCGTTCCGGGCCCGGCACCGGCTGCGCGCACTGCTGGAGGAGGCTGGATATGGACCGAAAGAAGGCTGAATCGGCGGACCGCTTCGCGGACCGTCTTGCCGCCGCCGCCCGCGCCGAACTTCCCCCGCCGGTGGAGGTCACCGCGCGGGTGCTGGCGGCCGCGCGCGCCAGGCGCGCCGTGCCCGCCCCCGCATGGGACTGGTCTTTCACCGCCGTGGCGCTGGCATCCTGCGCGGCGGCCCTGTTCACGGTGGCCGCCAGCGCCGACGCGTTCGGCTTCCTGTTTGACCCGCTCGTCGCCATGCTGTCCGTTTATCCGGACATCCAATTCTAGGGGGACCCTGTCATGTCCGCAGACGCACCCGTCATTGAAGCCGTGGTGGAGGACGTCGTTCCCGACGCGCCCGCGCCGCCGGAAACGCCGCTCGCGGTGCCCGTGCCCGGCAGGGGGCGCCGGTGGTTTGTGAACATCCTCCTCGGCCTGCTGATCTTCGCCTGCGGCGCCGTCACCGGCGGCGGCGTGGTCGCGCGGGCGGCGTGGAACAGGGTCACCACCGCCATACAGTACCCGGAACAGATGCCGGAACGGGCCGCGCAGCACCTGACGCGCCTGCTCAGGCTCGACAAGGCCCAGTCGGCCGAGGTCAGGGCCATTCTTCAGCGCCGTGCCAAGGCGATTTCCGAGGCGCGCAGCGAGATGGCCCCCAAGATCGACGTGGAGGTGCAGGGGATTCGGGACGATATTTCGGCCGTGCTTCGGCCCGACCAGGCCAAGCGCTGGATTCGCATCTTCGATGACCTGCGTCCCAAGGTATTCCCCCCGTCCGGCGGTGCCATGGTGTTGCAGCGTAAGGGGCGCTGAATTCGGCCGGCCCTGCCGGCATGTCCCGTCTCTCAGCAGGTCACGGCGCGGCCTTCTTTTCTGCCGCCTGCTTCCACGCCCGCAGCCAGTCGATCTGGAACACCGCGGGCAGTTCCTCTTTGGTGGGCAGGCCGAACCATTCGGGCATGGTTTCGGAGTCGAAATTGAGGCGGAGCGCCTGGTGCCACATCGTGTTTTCCACGGTGCGCACGGGCTTTCCGTCCACGTACCAGACGAGCTGTTTCTCGTTCCAGTCGATACCGTAGACGTGCCATTCGTCGGCCAGGGTGTAGGGTGCGGTCCATTTGTCGCCGCTGGAGCGGTGCGTCGCGTCGCCCGGTGAGCGCATGACGTGCAGCGTCATGTAGTAGCTGTGGTCATGCTCCGGCGCGGCGCCGCCGATTTCGAACACGTCAATCTCCGTCCAGATATCCTTCTCATCGTTGTAGAACCAGAACGCGCTGGAGGCGTGCGACTTCATGGGCTTGCAGCGCACTTCGAAGTAGCCGTAGAGCACCGTCTTTTTGCTCTTCACCGCCGCCGTGGTGAAGTCCTTGTACTCCGGTTTGAGCCCCGGCAGGGTTTCCGCCCTGGCCCACAGTTCGAGGTTGCCGTCCTTTACGTCCACATTCTTGGGGTTGAACCAGCCCGGCGGGCGTCCTTCCCATGTGGGGTTGTGGTTCTCCCACTTGGCGCTGTCCAGGGTCGTGCCGTTGAACTCGTCCGTGAATTCGGGATTGGGCTCCCAGGTCGTCCCGGCGGGCGGTTCGGCGGAGGCGGCCAGGCAGAACAGGAGAAGGGCGGGTAGCGCGATAAAGTATTTCATGACGGATTCCTTGGCACGGTCCAAACAGTGCTGTTAACAGACACCCAAAAGCGCATCGTCATTGCGAGCGCAGCGACGCAATCTCCTGCCCGCGAGACCCGGCATTGCAGGATATGGTTTCAAGAGATTGCCGCGTCGGCCTTCGGCCTCCTCGCAATGACGGTTCGGCAGTCATTCTAGCGCAAAGGCCCCTAGGTTGACCCGTTAGGTTGACCCGTCCGCCGCGTTACGCTACGATGCGCGCGGAGGTTCATAGCGTGAAAACGATACTGGTCACCGGCGGCGCGGGATTTGTGGGCACCACTTTGGCCCTGGGCTTCAAGGCGCAGGAGAGCGGCTGCCGGGTTGTCGCGCTGGACAATCTGAAACGGCGCGGTTCGGAGCTGAACCTGCCGCGCCTGCGGGCGGGGGGTGTCGAGTTTGTTCACGGGGATGTGCGCTGCGCGGCCGATCTGGAGGCGTGCGGCCCCTGTGACCTGCTCATCGAGTGCAGCGCCGAACCGTCCGTGCTGGCCGGTTACGGCGGGTCGCCGGCCTACGTGACCGATGCAAACCTTATCGGCGCCATCAACTGCCTGGAACATGCCCGCCGCCACGGTTCGGGATTTCTCTTTCTTTCCACGAGCCGGGTCTATCCCATTGCGGCGCTCAACCGGCTTGCACTGGTTGAGGCGGACACCCGCTTCGAACTGGCGGCCGACCAGCCGGTGCCAGGCGTTGGGCCGGAGGGCGTCTCCGAGGACTTTCCGCTGGCCGGCGCGCGGTCTCTCTATGGCACGACCAAACTCTGCGCCGAACTGATCATCGCCGAATACGTGGAGATGTACGGCCTGCGCGCCGTGGTCAACCGCTGCGGCGTCATCGCCGGGCCGTGGCAGATGGGCCGCATCGACCAGGGCGTCGCCGCGCTGTGGGTGGCGCGCCACGTCTATGGCGGCGCGCTCAAGTACATCGGGTACGGCGGCACGGGCAGGCAGGTCCGCGACCTGCTCCATGTGGACGATCTGTTCCGACTGGTGAAGATTGAGACGGACCGGCTCGATGAACTGGCGGGCGGCGTGTTCAATGCGGGGGGAGGCCGGGCCGTGAGCGCGTCGCTTTGCGAGATGACCGCCCTGTGCCAGTCCGCAACGGGCACGCGCATTGACATCGGGTCCGATCCCGAAACCCGCGCGGCCGACGTGCCCGTCTACATCACCGACAACCGGCGCGTCACCGCCGCCACCGGCTGGCGTCCCGAAAAGACCGCCGCCGACATCATCGAGGACATTCACCGCTGGATTGTGGATAACCGCGAGGCGCTTGCGGGCGTGCTGGGCTGACCTGCACACAACGCATTGGTTCGTCATTGCGAGCAAAGCGAAGCAATCTCTTGCTCGCAGTGGTTCCGCTTTCGGGCTGTGGATTCAAGTGTTTGCTTCGCTTCGCTCGCAATGACTGGGTTGGAGATGCGCCTACCGCAGCGCCCGCCAACGCCACGCGGGAGCCTTGCCGTGGTCCAGGCGCAGGCTGTCGCCGGGTTCAAGACGGATGGACTGGCCGGTATGCAGCGGCCCGGAGAAGGACTGTTCGCCTGTCCCTGCCGCCACCAATGTCCACGCCTTTACCTCGCCCGGTTCGGTGATCAATGCTTCGACCACGAAGGGCTGACGGTTTGTCAGCGACTCTCCTGAAGCCGGTACGGCGGGCGTCTCCACGCTGAACCCCGGTCCGGCATTCGCCAGAACCAGGTTCGTGGGCGTTTCGGCGAGGTTCTCAATCTTTCCCGGCAGATTGAGCGCCGTCACCCGGTTGGCCCTGGCGTTCGCGGCGAAGCGGATATTGACGCCCTTGTCGCCGGGCGAAAAATCAAGGTCAAAGAGGTTGTTTTCGCCGCCGATGACCGCGCCCACCGCACCGGCGATGCCCTGGCTGTCCATGCTGGCCGAGACGCGGTTTCGTTGGAAGGTCGAGCCCGGTTCCGAACCGAGATCAAGGGCCGTGTTGCTCAGGTGGGTGAAGACAAACTGCATGTGGTTGTTGAGCACCTGGCCCGTTGCGTAGACCGCCTTGTCGCACGCGATGGGCTCGACCAGCGAGATGCGGTTGTTCAGAACCGGACCGTCGGCGCCGTCCAGCCAGAGCCCGATGCCGCGCCCCCGGTTGCCCACTTCCGGAAAAACCTTGCCGCCGCCCACGGCGGCATTGAACTCGAACACGGACGCGGTGATCACGCTGAAATTGTCCGGGCCCTTTGTTTCGGGCTTGAAGTGAATCACGGCGCCGTCCGTCTGGGCCACGATGAGGCCCAGCTTAATGTGGCAGCTCATGAGGCTGTCGAACACCACGGCGTCGCCGGTGTCCGGCGTGTATTGGATCACATACTCGCCGCCGTCGAGGCGGAAGTCCTGGAACCACGGGACGCGCAGCGTCTCCTGAATGAAATAGACCGCCCCGTTGGCAAAGGCCCCGGGCATGGCCCCGCCCGCGATGTACAGGTCGCGGCGCTGGACCTTCGCGGCGTTGAGCGCCTCCTGTATGCCGGATGTGCGCGTGCCCGGCGTTGCCGGGCCAAAGTCGCCGCCGTCCGCCGGGCCGCCCGGGGTGACGACAATATACGCGGGGTTGCGCAAGGCGGCGGGCGGGGCGGCCGGTTCGGCCAGCGCCGCGCCGCAAACACACAGCAAGGCCAGAATCACACGAAGTCTGTTCATGCAGCGAATCCTTGTGTGCTCGTAACAAGCAAACCCCACCCCGGCCCTCCCCTTGTCAAGGGGAGGGAGAAAGATTCATTGTTCCGACAGGCCGCAAACAGCCCACAGCGGCCATTGATGGGGTCGGCATCTCACCAACCGCCAAAGTCTCAGTCCTCTTTTCCCTCCCCTTGACAAGGGGAGGGGCAGGGGTGGGGTTCTCTTCCCATCGCCTGCGCTTTGTCTTCCCAGCCTTCTAGAATGCCACCACGTACCTGCCGGTGCCGACCGCCTTGTTGCGCACGATCAACCGCTTCTGTTCCGCCTTGTACTCCCAGTCCGCGCCTTCTGCCATGGTTGCGTTGCTGCACTGCACGGACACGGGTTTCTTCTCGCTGTACACGCGCAGCAGGTGCGGCTTGCCGGTGCCTTCAAGCCTGATCTCGAGCGGCGCGCCCCCTTTCACCGTCACGTCGAGCGTGCCGCTGTTGTCGGTGTGCTGCACGGCAAATTTGTTCTCGCCCTTGGGGTAGATATTCAGCGTGAGCAGGCCTTCCGAGTCCTTGTTTCCGATACCCGTGTAATCGCGGCGGACGTTCATGGGAATGATGGCGCCGTCGCGGACGTAGACAGGGAACTCGTCTATCGGGTAATTCTTCGTAAAGGTCCTGGGCCCCTCGATGACCTCGTCGTCCTTGTACAGGTAGCGCCAGCTTCCGGCCGGCAGGACCACCTCGCGGGCATCCTTCTTCTCGTAAATCGGCGCAACGAGGAAGTCGTCGCCGAACATGTACTCGTACTTGCCCTCCTTGAGGGGGCGCATCAGCACCTTGCCGCCCTTGTGCGCGGCGACGCAGTGGCTGTACATGTAGGGCACCAGTTCGGAATGCAGCCACTGGGCATTGCGCACCAGTTCCAGTTCCTGCGGGCTGCGCTTCCACATGCGGCGCTCGCCGTGGCCGCCGTTTAGGAAGAGCCCGCAGAAGGACGAGAACTGGGACCAGCGGATGTATACGTCCGCCGGGATTGGGTCCGATCCGTGATAGCCGGCAACATCGGAACCGACCACGTTGTAGCCCAGCTTTGCGCTCTTGAGAATGCAGTGCAGGGCGCGTTCAAGCCCCTCGCTTTCGTAACTCCAGTCGTGATGGTTGTCGCCCACCCAGTTTACCGGGGAGGCGTCCAGCGGCGCGTAGCCCTCGGGGTGCGACCACGGCAGAATGCTGTCGTGGGACCGGGCGAGCGTGATGAACTCTGGATTCTGTGTCAGACCATGCTTGTACTCGTCGCGGTAGTAATGGTCCATGTAGGTGCGCGTCGACATGAGGCCGGCTGCGGTGCGCTGGTAGAGCACGGGCAGTTTGCCCGCCAGTTTTCCGCGGAACAGCGTGCCGGTGCCGTCCAGTTTCCACCCGTCTA
The DNA here is from genome assembly GCA_903902895.1 of Candidatus Hydrogenedentota bacterium. Taxonomy (GTDB): domain Bacteria; phylum Hydrogenedentota; class Hydrogenedentia; order Hydrogenedentales; family CAITNO01; genus CAITNO01. The sequence continues at coordinate 5,985 of CAIUWO010000458.1, forward strand.
TGCCCCAGTCGAAGACCTGCTGCTGCATGCCCCGCCACCAGGCCACCGCCTTGGGGTTGGTGTAGTCCAGCCAGCCGCCGGTGCCCTTCCACCATTTCTCCAGGTTGCCCCCGCCCGCGATGTACCCGTTGCGGGCGGCCTCGTTGAACCAGTCGCTCGAATCCTGGATGGCGGTGTCGGAGCTCTTGCTGTTGATCATGGAGGTCATCCACAGCACGACACGGATGTTGCGGTCCTGCAAGTCCTTGAAGAACTTGTCCGGATTCGGGAACCGCTTCTGGTCGACAATGAAATCGTTGTACCGGGTGGACCACGGGCTGTCGATCAGCACCGTTGTCACTGGAAAGTCGTTTTCCAGGTAGCCGTTTACCAGTTCCAGCGTGGAATCGGCCGTGTTGGTGTCATCCTCCCACACCCACGGCTCCAGCGCCCACGCCGGGGTCAGGGCGACCGTCCCATGCCGCTGCGCGTTGAAAGGAACGCCCCAGAACGGCAGAAAGAAGTAGAAGTAGAGGAAAACTGCGAGCAGCACGGCGAGCATGACCGCGCCCATCAGTATGCGTTTGACCCAAATCATGGTATATGCTGTCCTTCGTCTGCGTTGAATGGAGTTGACCGACTCCCAGTATACTAACCGGGCGCGATGAGCGTTGTCACGCACGGCGATGTAGTTGACCACCGTTGCCGCCCCGGGGTTGTGGGCGGAACTGCAAGGAGCGGTGTTCATGCCAAGCATTGCGATTGTCGGCGCCTCGGCCGACCGGCGAAAATACGGAAACAAGGCGGTTCGGGCCTTTCTGCTGGGGGGCTGGACCGTCTATCCAGTCAATCCGGGTGCGGCGGAGATAGAGGGGCTGGCCGCCTGCGCGCGCATCGAGGACGTTCCCGACCCGATTGACCGCGTGTCGATGTATGTGCCGGCACGCCTGGGCCTGACCATGCTGCCGGCTATTGCGGCGAAGACTCCCCGTGAATTCTTTCTCAATCCGGGTTCGGAAAGCCCCGAACTGGTCGCGGCGGCGCGGGCCCTTGGCCTGGAACCCATTCAGGCGTGCAGCATTGTGAACATCGGCCTTCGGCCGGACATGTTTCCCGACGCCTGAGCGCGCCGCGATCTCATTTTGCCGCTTTCGGCCGGAACCCATCCTCGCTGTGCGGGTCGAACACATATCCCTCCGCATTGAACATCTGTATCGCCCGCAGCAGTTCGGACAGGTCGATGCGCCAGTTTTGCGGGTTGTAGTCCGTGTCATGGGGGATGCAGGTTTGTGTTCCCGGCCCAGGACGGTATCCGTCCTCGCCGGCCGCATCGCAACTGTAGCCGTCCGAATTGAACAGCTGGACCACCCGCAACAGTTCGCTGAGCGAAATGGCCAGGTCCCCGTTGATATCGGCGCTGTAGGGCACCCCCCCGTTCGGGTCAAGAATGGCACAGGACGGCAGTGTCGAGAAGTCGTCGGACGCGTAGTTCGCAGGCACCCCGGCGCCGGGGGAAAGCCCGACGATGCCCGTATGGGTATCCAACTCCTGCCAGCTAATCCGGACCGTTCCGTCGAAAAACAACTCGGTCTGGAAGGTATGGCTGTTTTGCGGGAGGTACACGCCGCTGTTCACATACACCGGGATGCCACTGTAGGTGGCCACAAAGCGGTCCGTTAACTGCTGGACCAGCACGGCACCCCGGACCTGGGGGGCCAGGTCGACAAAAAGACCCGACACCCGGGGCATGGAAAAGTGATTGGCCGCGATGGGGTAACTCGTTATGTCGCCGGAAACAAAAGTCAGGTAACCGTTGCTGCCCACGAACACCCGGTCGTATTGCTGGCCGAAGAGCAGAACTTTCCTGCCGTCCACAAGGTCAACCTGGGCAAAGGCGTCGTCGCCCAGCGTGAGCGTGCGAGCGCCCGCTGTGTCCACGGGCAGATGCTCGATGCTGTCGATGCAGCTGGTGTATTGGGCGGGGTCGCCCTGCGGCGCGAAGGTCAATGACCGGTAGGCCAAATCGACGGGCCGGTTGGCCACAAACCACTCCGTGTAGAATCCGCCCACCCGTTCCGTGGTAAAGCTGTGGCATGCGCCCCCGTTGTCGTCCGTGCCCTGGTTTCCGGCCGTGTCCGTCGCCGACAGGCTGAACAGGTAAGTGCTTTCGGAAGACAGCCCGGTCAGCGTGATTTCGTGGCCGGTGCCCGGTCCATCCGAAACAGAGCCCTGCGGGGCGCCGCAAACCGCGCCATAGGCCACGCTGGCCGTCGCCACCTCATCCGTGTCAAAGCGGATGACCGCCGTTGTCGATGTCGTGGAAATCACGGTCACGCCGGAGATGACGGGCGGCATGCAGTCGATCAGCGCCGAAGCGGAGATTTCGACGGATTGTCCCGACCCGTTGGCCACATCAAGATAGGTGGCGGTGACCAGGTCGCCATGCGCCACCTCGGCTGTGCCGTCGCCCGAATCGGGCGGCCCGCCGAGAATCGGCATGCTGCCCTGAAACTCGCCCGGCCTGCCGGCTGTTTCCGACAGCGCGGTGGACTCCTGATCCCCCGAACTTGCGGCGATGTTGACGGAGACCAGCCCCATTCCGGCGAGGTCGGAATCCTTCACGGTGACCCGCAGCAGGTCGTTGCAGGCGTAGCGGTCCCCGGAAAGCGTCAGTGTGGCGGAACTGGAGGGAAGCACCGGAATGCTGCCGGCAAAATTGGTGATTTTCGTGCAGTCCTCACCCCGTCCGGCATTGTTGGCGATGGTGTTGCTCAAGAAACAGGCGCCCATGTTCAGGTAATCTGTTTCGCCCCGCACGAGTATTCCCTCGATAAGGCCGGTGACCTGGTTGATTACGGGAGAGCCGCTGTTTCCCGCATAGCTGTCCGTGTTGGCCACAAAAAAACCCGGGTCTGTGTTGGTCCGGACCGTGGTCGCGTCGCCAAAGGCTATTTTCAGCGGGAGGCCGGCCGGATGCCCGATAAGCCCCATCCGCTCACCCACCTCCACCACGCCCACCCGGCGAATCCGGAAGGGCCGCGCCCCCGGCGCGGTGACCGGCCGGTTCAGCCGCAGGATGGTATGGTCCAGCGAACCCGAGCCCGTGGAGACAATCGCGGTGGCCTGGTAAACGCACTCGGCGGGAAAATTCACCCGAAGCGTGTCTGCGTCGAGCATTTCAAAGCCAAACACAAAGTTCATCGTGTTGAAGGCGGCGCTGCTGTTGATGCAGTGGCCCGCCGTTGCGACAAGGTCGGCGCCAACCAGAAAGCCCGAGCAGAACGGGGCTGTGGACTGGTCGCCGAAGGGTTCCCCGGAACAGGCGGGCAGGCCAAAGCGCTGATAGGGAACAGGCATCACCGTCCAGGAACCGTCGCCGTTCTTGACCATTCGCGACACGTTGATCAGGCCGCAGGTTGAGGCCGCCCAGACACGGTGGTCCGTTCTGGGGTCCTGGTAAACGTCCATGCGGTCATCGGTCCCGTAGACAACCTTTGGTATTCCGGTGGTCTCCGGCGGATTCGGCGCGGTCTGCCGCGTTTCAACGGCCCCAACCCAGCCCTGCGCCGCCGCGGCAAACGCAAGCATTGCCGAAAACATCCGCAAAGGTTTTACGAGTCTGTACAATTGGTTCGTGCCTTGTTTAGGACAAACACGGCCCGGTACGGATACCATTCCCTTTGCGCGCCGCCTTCGCGCGCCCCGCGGCCCGTTTCCGTCACCCGGTGTTTGCGGCGGACGCTTTCAGGCGCTGGCTCAGGGTGCGCACAATGTTGAGCAGCACCTGCACGGCCACACGCTTCGTCAGCAGATACTGGAATGTGCTCTCGGAGAGCACAAAGAGATGGCTGGCCTCAATCGCCTTCACCGTGGCGCTGCGGGGTTCCTTGTTGACCAGGGCCATTTCGCCGAACATGTCCCCCGTGCCCAGTTCGGCGAGGCATTTCTCGCCCTTGAACACGCCGACCTTTCCGCCGAGCACGATGTACATCTGGTTGCCCACGGTGCCCTTGTAGAAGATCACATCGTCCTTGAGGGCGCGCATGGTCATGCCCTTGGAGAAGATTTTCGCCACGTCATCCCGCTCCAGCCCGTGAAACAGGCTCACCCGGCGGATGAGTTCATCGAGTTTGTTGTCGTCCATGGGCGGTCTCTCCTCATGCGCGGGCGGGCCGCCGCCTATACGATGTAAATGAAACGGCTGCAGTTGGGGCAGGTGTGGATGTGGTCCGAATCCTCGCGGACCTTCTGGGCGAACTGCGACGGCAGCTTCATGAAGCACCCCTGGCAGGTGTCGCCCTCGACCGGCACCAGCGCGGGCGGACGCGCCGCCATCAGCCGGTCATAGTGGCGCATGATGCGCGCGTCCACCAGGCTGCGGATGTTTTCCATGCGCTGCTTGATCTGCTTCTTGCCGCTGCGCGCCGCGTCATGCATCTCCTGCGAGAGCTGAAGCCGCGCCAGCAGGATGAGGTCGGCGTGCGCGTCGCGCGCCTGGAGCAGTTCCGGATCGGCCTTCATCTTCTTGGCGTAGTACTCTTCGGGGGTCGCCATCTTGCTCGACGCCTCGGCGATTGCCTGGTGAATCTCGGCCGCGGTCGACGCCCCCACAATCGCCTTGAAATTCTCCGGCGTGCGCAGCACCTTTGCCAGCGTCGCCACAAAATTCAGGTAGGTCGTCTGCTGCGTCGGCGGATAGGCAATGAGGAAGATGAGCTGCACCGGCTTCTTGTCGACCGCGGAGAAGTCGATGCCCTCCTTGATCCGGCCCACCGCGCAGAACAGCGATTTCAGGCCCGAAACCCGCGCATGGGGCACGGCAAGCCCGTGGCCGATGCCCGTGCTCTCCGTGATTTCACGCGCCATGATCTGGTCCAGCGCGGGCTCCAGGCCCTTCAGCTTCTTCTTTTCGAAGAGAAGCCGCGTGATCTCCTTGATCACGTCCGCCTTCGTCTTGCTGGCCAGTTCGGGCACTATGCAACTCAGTTCAATGTAATCGGTCAACAGCATCAGTTCATCCTCGCGACAAGGTTGATCCGTCCGCGGCATGGCGCGCACGGAGATAAAACATAAGTCTCCAAGTCTACTTTCGCATTGTATCACCCGGAAACGCCGCGTGCAATGCCCGTCTGCGGGCAAAATTGCGGATGCGCCCGAAATTGGTCCGCGCAAGGGGCAAAGGCGGGGGCCCAAAGCAGCGTCGGTTGCCGAGAAAGGGCAAAATTGAGACGCGCAGGGCTGTCACCCCGCCGGTGAATATGCTAAAATGCATGTTTTCCACACACCATAACGAAACGGACCTGGGATGGAATTCAAACAATTATTGCGGCAAGAGGTGCTTTTTCTGGACGGGGGCATGGGTACGACCATCCACGGGCTTGGACTGGAGGATGGCCATTTTGGCGGGCCGGACTACAAGATGCTGGTCGATCTGCTGTCCTTTTCCCAGCCCGAGGCGATGATTGGCGTCCATTTGCAGTTTTACCGCGCCGGGGCGCACGCGGTGGAGACGAACACTTTCGGCTCATCGCCGTTCCGGCTGGCCGAATACGATTTTTCGGGCCTTAATCTGGAGCGCTTCGCCCCCAACCCTTACGGCAAGGACCCGCGCCTGCTCTCCCATGAGGACTTTGCCTATTATCTCAGCCGCCGCGGCGCGGAGCTTGCCTGCGCGGCGCGCGACCGGTACCGCGCCGAGCCGGGCCATGACGGCCGCCCTCTTTTTGTCATCGGGTCGATGGGTCCGTCCAACCGCGTCCTGTCGAGCACCCGGGCCACCCTCAGGCAGTCCACCTTTGCGGCGATTGCGGACAATTTCCGCCGCCAGGCGCTGGGCCTCATCGACGGGGGTGTCGATGTGCTGCTCTACGAGACGCAGCAGGACATTCTGGAACTGAAGGCGGCCGTATTCGGCGGGCGTCAGGCCATGGTGGAGCGCGGCGTGTCGCTGCCCATCATGGCGCAGGTCACGGTGGACCAGTTCAGCCGGATGCAGATATTCAACACCCACATCCACGCCGCGCAGGTGACGCTGCAGGGCATCGGGATCGACGTGTTCGGCATCAACTGCTCCATCGGCCCCGACCTGATGATCAAATCGGTCGAGACGCTGTCGCGCTTTTCGCCGCTGCCCGTGTCGGTGGTGCCCAATGCGGGCCTGCCCGTGTCCGAAAACGGCCAGACCGTGTTCCGGTTTGAGCCCGACCGCTTTTCCTCGCTGCTGCGCGATTTTGTCGCCGAATACGGCGTGCAGGTTGTCGGCGGATGCTGCGGCACCACGCCCGACCACATCGCCGCCACGGTAGACGCGATCCGGGGCCTGGCGCCGCGGAAGCGCGCGCCCGAGCGCGGGCTGTATGTCTCCGGGCCGCAGGAGGCCGTGCTGCTGGACAGTTCGCGCTCGCTGATCCGCTTTGGCGAGCGGCTCAACGCCCGCGGGTCGAAGAAGGTGCGCGACGCCGTCGAAAACGACACGGGCATCAACCATGACGTGCTGGAAGAGGTGGTCCGCGAGCAGGTCCAGGGGCTCGGCTGCGAGGTGGTGGACGTGTGCATGGACTCGAACGTGGTCGACACCGTCGCGGTCCTGCGCGAGGTCGTCCATATCCAGACGACCGACTTTTCCGGGGCGATGTGCCTCGACTCGTTCCAGGTGGACGCGCTGGCCGAGGCGGTCAAGGTCTACCCCGGCCGCCCGATCATCAATTCCATCTCCATGGAGGAGGCCTCGCCCGGCGTGCTGAAAATAGACGCCGTCATCGAGGCCACGGCCGGGCACGACCCGCTCTTTGTGGCGCTCTGCACCGGCCCCAAGGGCCCGGCCGCCACGGCCCGGGAGAAACTCGACCTCGCCACCGAGATCATCGGGCGCGCCCGCGACCGTCACGGCGTGGCCGCCGACCGCATCTTCGTCGACGTCAACGTGTTCCCCATCGGATCCGAGTCCGTCGAGGGAATGAACTTCGCCGTCGAGTCGCTGGAGGGCGTGCGCCTGGTGAAGGAGCGCTTCCCCGAAACGCACACCTCGCTGGGCGTGGGCAACCTGACCAACGGCCTGGCCAAGAAGCCCTACATGCGCATCGTGCTCACCTCGGTGTTTCTCGACGAGGCGCGCAAGCGCGGGCTCGACGCCGCCATCATCAATCCCAGCCATTATGTGTTCGTGTCCGACCTGGACCCGGCCCATTACCGGCTCGGGCTGCGCGTCGTGCTGGAGCGCGACATGGACGCCTTCGCCGAACTGGAGGGCATCGCCGCGCAGAAGGCCGGCGGAGAGGCGCCGCGCCGGGTGATATACGACGACCTGCCCGTCGAGGAGGCCGTCATCCAGAAGATCAAGGACGGCCACAAGGAGCGCCAGCCCGGTTCCTTCACGTTCCGAAAACGCGGCTACGACTACCAGGACCGGATCGTGCTGCAGGTGGCGGACGCCATGGAGCGCCACGCGCCGCTGGACTTCATCAACACGCATCTCATGCGGGCCATGCAGGACCTGGGCGACGGATTCGGCCGCGGCGAGGTGTCGCTGCCGCACCTGCTCAAGTCGGCCGATGTCATGCGCCAGGCCATGGGCTTCCTGGAGAAGTACATGCGCGACGAGGCCGGCGTCGACGTGCACGCCAAGATTGACTACAAGGGCACCGTCGTCATCGGCACCGTCTACCAGGACGTGCACTCCATCGGCAAGGACCTTGCCCGCACGCTGCTCGAGAACTACGGCTACCGCGTGATCGACCTGGGCACGATGACCCCGCTGCAGGCGTTCATCGACGCCGCCCGCGAGCACCATGCCGACGCCATCGGCATGTCGGCCCTGCTGGTGCAGACCTCGAACCACATGATCACGGTGGCGCGCATGATGGCCGAGCAGGGGCTCGACCTGCCCGTGCTCATCGGCGGCGCCCCCGTGAGCGACCGCCATGCCGCCTTCGTGGCCATGGCCGGCGGCGACGACACGGCGAGGATGCGCGGCGACGTGTTCTACTGCCGCACCGCCATGGACGGGGTGAACGTGATGAACGCCATCAGGACCACCGACCCCGCCAGGAAAGCGGAACTCCTGGAAAGCAACCGGAAGAAACTGATTCATCGGTACGAGCACGCCCTGCAACGCGCCGCCCGCGAGGAGGAACTCTTCGCCACGCTGCCGCGCCGCGTCATCAGCCACGATGAAATCGCGCTGCCCGCGGAACCGCGGTTCCGCGCGCGGCGCGTCGAGTATGACCTGCGCGACTTCGCGGCGCACATTGACCGCAAGACGCTTTACGCGCTCAACTGGAAATTCGGCGGGTCCGCCTCGCGCGAACGCACCCACACCACGGCCGCGGAACTGGGGGCGCTCTTCAATGAATGGGTGGACAAGGCCGCGCGCCATGGCTGGCTCAAGCCGCAGGGCGTGATGGGACTGTTTCCCTGCTGGTCCGAGGGCGAGGAGGTTGTCGTGCTCGATCCCGGCGACGCATCCCGCGAAGTTGCGCGGCTGACCTTCACCACCGTCATTGGCGCGGGCAGCGACGACCTGCTGTCGGGGGCCCAGTTTTTCACCCCCCGCGGCGCGGCCTCCGAACCCGGTGTCATAGGCCTTCAGATCACCACCAGCGGCCCCCAGGTGGACGCGTTTATCGAGAAGATGAAGGCTGAGGGCGATTCCGAATCGGCCCTGTTCCTGCAGGGCCTGTCCGACCGCATCGCCGAGGACATGGCCGATCACCTCAACGCCCTGCAGCGCGAACTGCTCGGCATTGGTCCCAAGGCGGGGCTGCGCTGGTCCCCCGGTTATCCCGGCATGCGCGACATACAGATGAACCGCGTCATCATGGAGACCCTCGGTGCCGGCCCCGCAATCGGCGTCATCATCACCCCGGCGGGAGAGTTCAGCCCCACCGGCACCACGGCCGCCGCGGTAAGTTTCCATCCCGGGGCGCGGTACAGCTAATCATTCACGACGGCCGCGATCGCCGGGCTTCGCCGCATGGGCCATGGACTCCATTGATCTGACGGACCCGGTGCGCCTGGTCTGGCGGATGGTTCAACCGGCGCCGCCCATCGGCCTCACAAATGCTGCGCGCCCCCGTCAGCCTCGCCGTGCGGTCCGGCCCCGGGCGCGGCCGCCAGTGCCCGACCGATGGCCCTGGCCAGTTTGTACACCGTCACGGGCTTTCCCAAGACCTCCGCCACGCCCGCGGCCGCGGCGTCTTCCTCGCTTATGACAAGGTCTATCCCGGTCAGCAGCAGGATGGGAAAGTCCGGGCGAATCGCGCGCACTCTTGCGGCAAGCTCCAGGCCGGTGCAGTGCGGCATCGTCTGGTCGGTGACCATCAGGTCAAAGGCGCCGGGGGCTGAACTGAACAGTGCGAAGGCCTCGTTGGCGTCGGTGAGCGGGGTCACCGCATAGCCGAGGTCGGAAAGGATGCGGTGGCTGAGTTTTACCAGCAGTGCCTCGTCATCGAGGAGGAGGATGCGCTCCCCGTGCCCGGTCAGGGGTGCGGCGGGGGTCGGGGTGACATCGCGCTCGGCGGTCATTTTCACCGTGGGGAGCCACACCCGCACCGTGGTGCCCTTTTCCGGCGCGCTTTGGAGGTCGATGGCGCCGTCATGGCTTCTGACAATCCCGTGCGCGAGCGACAGGCCCAGCCCCGTTCCCTTGCCCTGGGGCTTGGTCGTAAAGAACGGGTCAATAGCCCGTTCCAGCACTGCCGGGTCCATGCCGCAGCCCGAGTCCCTCACCGTCATCAGCAGATGGGGGCCGGGGCGCAGACCAGGCACCTCCTCCGCCTCCACTTCATCGACGGCGACCATTTCGATGGAGAATTCCAGCAGCCCGCCGCTCTTCTCCATGGCATGGTAGGCGTTCGTGCACAGGTTTACGATGACCTGGTTCAGTTGTGAGGGGTCGCCCACCACGCTGTCGCAGTCTTCGGCGATTTGTGTCCGTATCTCTATGGTGCTGGGAATGGACGCGCGCAGCATGGCCAGCGCCTCGGCGGCCAGAAGGTCCAGACGCAGCTGCTCGGGCTGCGCCTGTTCCTGCCTGCGGCCGAAAGTCAGTATCTGCCGCACCAGTTCGGCCGCGCGCCGGCCCGCCGCAGCCACCTGCTGCAGGTCCTCGGCGGCCTGGCTGTCCTGCGGGATGGCGGTCAGCGCCATTTGCGTGTAGCCGAGGATGGCCGAGAGGATGTTGTTGAAATCGTGGGCAATGCCCCCCGCCAGCGTGCCAATCGCCTCCAGTTTCTGTGTCTGGCGCATCCGCGCCTCATATGCGCTTTCCTTGGTGATGTCGCGCAGGATAATCACCAGTTCCTCGGTGCGGCCCTGGTCGTCGCGGATGGGGGACGCCGTCACTTCGATGGCCAGGCCCGTCCCGTTGAGGTGGGTGCCGTGGATGCGGCCGCTCCATGGGGCGCCGTTCTCCGCGGTCTCGCCCAGCTTTTCGGCAATCAGGTCCCCTTCGCTGTTCACTATCCGGGCGATGTGCGCTCCCAGGGCCGTGTCGCGGGTGTGCCCGAACATGCGCTCCATGGCGGAGTTGACATAGCGGGTGAACCCCTCGGCGTCGGTGATGACGACCGCCTCGGCGGCGTGCTCAATCGCCGTGGCCAGCCGCCGCCGCTCCTCTTCCGCCAGTCGGCGTTCCGTGATGTCCGTGTCGAAACCGCGGTAGCCCCGCAGGGTGCCGTCGGCATGAAGCAGGGGGATGCCGTTGGTGGAAACCCACAGCATGCCGCCGCTCTTGGTTTGAATGGCGTTGACCAAGTCAACGAACGGCTCCTTTAGGGCGAATATCCCGAAGGTGGCTGTTTTGAACGCATCCCGACCGGCCTCCGGATGCAGGTCGTAGAAATGCATGCGGCCTGTCAATTCTTCAGGACGGTAACCGAGCACGTCTTCGGCCACCCGGCTGACATAGGTGTACAGGCCGTCCGCGTCGACCTCCCAGGCGATGGTTCGGCTTTGCGCGGCCAGCTGGTCGAAGCACGCCTCGCTTGTGCGCAGCGCCTCCTGAGTCTCCCCCAGGCGCCGTTCCAGAAGGGTCTTGCTGATGACCTCACCGATGACTGAGGGAAGCATCTGGATGAGGTGCGCGTCCTTGACCAGATAGTCACGGGCGTGCAACTTCATCATTTCCACGGCGATGCGCTCGTCCCCGTAGCCCGTCATGACGACAAAGGGTGTCTGGCGTCCCTGTGCCTGGAGGGTTTCCACCAGTTCCCGCGCGGTCATGTCGGGCAGGGAATAGTCCAGCAGCAGCAGCAGGTCCCGGTCCGGCGACATCTTTGCGATGGCTTCCGCGCCGTTCAGCGCGCCCTCGGTTGAAAAGCCGGCCTTCTGCAGGGTTTTTTGAATGAGCCGGTTCAGCGCGGCGTCATCCTCCACCACCAGCACGGGAAACCGTTCCGCAGACTGTTCCAGCCCGGCAGGCGCGCCGTTTTCCGCCATGTCAGAATTCCTCTCGGTTGTGGGGGGCATGCGATTATTCCTGGTGGCCGTTCACCTCGGGCACCTGTATTACCAACAGATAGAGTCCAAGCTGCCGTATGGCGGCGATGAACTTCTCGTAGTCCACCGGCTTGATGACGTAGCTGTTGCAGCCGATCTCGTGGCAGTGCGCCACTTCGCGGGGGTCGTCCGTGGTGGTGATCATAATAACCGGCAGTTTGCGCAGTTCGGCGTCCGCCTTCACCTGCCGCAGCACCTCCACGCCGTCCACCTTGGGCATGCGGATGTCCAGCAGCAGCAGGTACGCCGCATGGCTTTCCCGGTGCGGGGGGGCGCCGCGCCGGAACAGGAAGTCCAGCACCTCCTGGCCGTCCTTGAAGTGGAGCATCGGATTGGTGACGCCCGCGCGGCCCAGATTTTTCCGGATCAGCGCGGCGTGCCCCTCGTCGTCCTCCGTGATCAGGATTGTAACCTCTTTGTTCATTGCGCGCCGTCCTTTCCTGTGTTGCCCGCGCCGGGCAGTGCCACGTAGAACCGGCTTCCGACGCCCGGCTCCGATTCCGTCCACACCCTGCCGTGCAGCCGATCCAGAACGGTCCGCACGATGGTCAGCCCCAGGCCCTCCCCGGCGCTGTCGCCCGGGTTGAGCCTGTGGTAAAGCTCAAAAATCTTGGCCTGGTGCCTGTCCGCCATTCCGATGCCATTGTCCTCGACGCAGTAGACCGACTGCCCGTTTTCGGGGGTGCCCGTGATGCGGACCACCCCGGGCCGGGCCGGATCAAGAAATTTTAGCGCATTGCCGAGCAGGTTCGAAAAGACCTGGCCCAACTGCGCCGCATCCCCGAGGCAGGGCGGGAGCGGGTCGATGGACAGCACCACCCCGGCCGCCTTGACCTCGAATTCAAAGTCCCTGGCCACGACGGCCAGAAGCTCGTTCATGTCGATCTGAACAAAGGAAAGCCCGGAGCGGCCCAGGCGGGACAGGCGCAGCAACCCCGCAATCAGGGAGTCCATCTTGGCGATTCCCGACAGGATGTACCCCAGCGATTCCGGCAGGTCCTCAACCAGCAGGACATCCAGCCGCGCCCGGGCTTGCTTGGGCAGGGCGGCGTCTCCCAGAAGGACCCGCAATTCTTCCAGCGCCGCCTTGAGTTCGGCGCTGAACCCCTGGACATTGACCAGGGGGGAACGCAGGTCGTGCGAGGCCACGTAGACCACCTGCTCCAATTCCTGGTTCTTGCGGCCCAGTTCCTGGTTGACCCGCGCAAGTTCAAGGGCGATCTGTTTTCGCTCCGTGATGTCCTGTCCCTGGGCAATGGTGGCGTTCAGCGTCTTTCCGTCCTCGGCATACACGTTGGCCGAGTTCCACAGCGCCGTCCGTACCGTACCGTCACTGCTGATGATGGGGATCTCGAGGGACTCCCAGTGCTTCCCTGCGGAGGCGCGGGTCACCTCGGCCAGGGTTGTTTCCTGCGTGTCGGCGGGGAAGAGCATGCTCAAGTGCTGGCCGAGCACGATTTCCGCCTTCTTCCCCGTAAACCGCTCAAAAGCACGGTTGAACCGGGTGATGATCAGGTCCTGGTCCCACACGATAATCGGGGCGTTTGCGTGGTCCAGCAGCTTCTCCAG